>NZ_CP011402.1:2140468-2446250 GCF_001643775.1 Denitrobacterium detoxificans
GATGACCAGGGAAAGCACGTTGACCCCCGCCACCGCTACAAGCTGAGGCACATAGCCAACGCCACCCATGCCAGTCGTTGCCAGGCTAATAAGCAGGGCCGGGGCAACCGTCGTGCCCACCTGGCGGACAAGGGCGATAGTGGCGATGGCGGAACTGGAGTCCTCTTCCGAGGTGTTTTCCAGGATCATGTAATTGAGCGGCGTGCCCATGGCGAATCCCATGCCTAGGCCAACCACGGCCAGGCCCAGGACGAGCCCCACCACGGAAGGGTTCGGCGCCACCACGAACGCCAGAACGGCAAAGCCAATAGCCATGACCCCCAAACCGCCAATGAGCACGGGCTTCGCGCCGTGGCGATCGATGATCTTGCCACCCACGGGCGGGCCTACGACGGCAAAGATGCCCATGATGGCCATGTAAAAGCCACCCGAACCCAAGGGCAGGTCAAGCGCCGCTTCGGCGAATTCAGGAATCAGCACCATACTAATGATGACGCAACCCACCAGGAACGACACGACCATGGTGATTACGATGCGCGCATTATGCAGGTATTCCAAATGGAAGATGGGGTCGCTCGCACGGCGCTCCCACGCACGAAACAAGGGGAGCAGCACAAGGAACAGCGCCAGGGGAACGAGCGTGCGAATGCTCTGCAGCCCCGCATTCTCCACGGCAAACAGTGTATGGAGCAGCGAGAGAATCATGACGGTGAACAGCAGCGAACCCACCACGTCGAGCTTACCTTCGTGAGCAACCTCACGCTTGGGCAGCCAGGCGCTCGCGCCCACCATGAGCAGCAGGCCAACGGGGACGGCCACGAAGAAGGCCCAGCACCAATTCTCGGCACCCACCAGGGCGACAATGCCACTGCCGGCAGCAGCGCCAACCACATTCGAAAGACCCGCCACGGCAGCCGCCATGCCCAGCCACATGCCACGCTTACCCTCGGGCGCCGAAGCACCCATCTCGGCCGTGGCTACGGGAATAATGCCACCCGCGCCAATGGCCTGCACCACGCGACCAACCATGAG
This sequence comes from Denitrobacterium detoxificans, assembly GCF_001643775.1. NCBI lineage: Bacteria > Bacillati > Actinomycetota > Coriobacteriia > Eggerthellales > Eggerthellaceae > Denitrobacterium > Denitrobacterium detoxificans. Next base: position 2,141,501 of record NZ_CP011402.1, read on the forward strand.
CAGCGGGAAACCTCCCGCAAACTGGGCCAGGCCGCACAGAAGGGAGCCCATGGCAAAGATGCCCATGCACCACGTGAAGACGCGCTTGCGCCCCAAGCGGTCAGCAAGCTTGCCCGTCGTGGGAATAGTTGCAGCATAGAAGAGCGTGTAGACGTTCACCATCCAGATGCCCAGGGAATTGTCGATTCCCATGTCGGTCTGAATGACGGTTCGCAGCGGCGCGATAAGCCCCACGTACAGGCCACCCACCAGCAGGCCTATAAGATACACAGCAGCAATGCGGCCAAAGCCGCGCGATTCGTTGGCGGTCATACCACTCCATCCCTCACTTGCACATGTGGCAAGTATATGCGGCGACATAATTGGCAGCACGCAATTGAGTTGCAAGTCATACGGTTCCCAGAAAAAGATACAGCGAAAGGTGTATACCTATTCTTCCTCGCCCATGCCCAGCAGGTCGAAAAGTTCGGCGCGGCTATGGATGTCCATCTTTCGATAGATGTGCTTGACGTGGGTCTTTACCGTATCCTTCGATACTACCAAATCGGTTTGGATCTGCCCCACCGTGCGCCGACGAGCGAGCAGCTGCAGCACCTCACGCTCACGTGGGGAAAGTCCAAATTGCCCCGCCAGCTCGTCGCAGCGAAGCGCACGGTCCTCGCGACGCATGCGCGCCAAGTCGGCCTGCGAGGCGCCTTCCGCACGAAACGAGACACCCCAACGACTGGAGAAGTCTTTCTCACTGGTGAACAGCAGCGTTCCAATGACCACAAGCGCCACGGTAATGACGCCGATGATGAGGGCATTCGTGTCAGGGTCGCCCACGAGCGCAAGCTCCTGGGCCGTATAACGACCACCCATGGCGAACAGGGCGCGCACGCCACGCTCAATGCCGAACAACCACACGGCGCTCATGCCGTAGCGGTACGACATGTTCGCCAGGATAAGCATGATGAGCACGGAAAACGCCGTATAGCTGGCCGTGGCGAAGCAATCGGACACCACCTCGTTGAGCGTGCCGAACGCGGGAAGCACCAAAAAGGCGCCCATCATGAGAGGCAGCGCCACGCGGTAGAAATACGAGAAATCGAACGTGCTCCCGCGCAGGTATATCCACAGGAACAGAAGCACACCCACCACCAGGGCGCCCGGCGACGAATGGGGGCCGATGCCCATGTCGTATTGACTGAGCTCGCGCAGGCCGTAGGCAAATGCATACACGGCCATGATGAGCACAGGCTTCCAGGGAAAGCTAAAGCGCGCCGTGGAGGCATGAGGGCGCTCGGCGGGTGGCAAGCCTATGAAGCCCAAGGCAACGAACGCAAGCGAGCCCAGCGGCAACAGCATGGCCATGCCAAATTGCCAGGGAAGCAGCAGACCACGACAGAGATACAGCACGCAAGCGGCAGCCACGATGGAGGCCGAATAGTACAGGCCCACGCGATACGGAGAAAGCGATGCGTACAATTCCGACCAGAGCAAGATAATGCCCGCCGTACCTACGCCGCCCGTGACCACCGAGAAAATGCCACACGCGCGCGAGGCATGCCCGTACAGGCCCGCGAACATGCCCACCGTACCGGCAAGCATGAACACGGCAACGGCTACGTAGAAAACCCTGCTCCGGAAGATGGGCTCGATACGCCTATGTAAAGCCGCACATAGGAACAACGTGCAGATCATGGCGATGTCATAGTAGTTGTGAATAGCCGAACCGTCGTAGGGAAATGGAATGAACGAGCCCACGTAGATGAGCTCGATCCATGCGCGGTACAGGGCCAAGCCCAGAAACGCAAGCGGGACATAGGGCATCTTGTCGACCACCCAGGCCAGGGGCAGACGCTTGCTGCCCGACATGCCATCCTCGTAGGCAAAGGAGGCGAAATTCGCCTCGGTAAGGGCCATGGCACTATCGAGGGAACCGCCCTCGTCGCGACCTTCCTTGCTGCCCGAGCGTCCCTTCGCCCCGGGAACTTTGCTCCCCATCTTCCCGTGTGATTCCACGCGACCTCCCAACCACTTTTCACATAGGGGTATTATACGCAATCACGCCCTCACACCGCATGGAGCCCTCTTTGCGTTTCCCCAGTTGAACCCAGGGTGATACCCCGGGGGTGATAGCAATCCCCCACCCAATTCAAAAACAGGCGAAGACCCCAGCGGGCGCACGGAAGTACATTGTGCGCAGCAAGGGCGCCGCATCGCAGCATGCGAACGCAGCGGCGCTGAACATCGCATCATTGGAGGGATGATAGGTATGGGACAGTCGTTTAGCAGACGAGATCTATTCAAGCTGGGAGGCGTAGCCGCGGCAAGCGTGGCAGGCGCATCGGCTCTGGCCGGATGCGGAGCCAAGAGCGCCGAGGCGAAGGGGTACGGCGGCGCCACCACCACGGGAACCACCACCGAAGCGGGTCACTTCCGCGATGGTCTGCCCGGATTCCTGGCCAATAAGCCCGAACCGATTACCAAGATTGCCGAAGAGCGCGATTACGACGTCGTGGTCATTGGCGCCGGCAGCCCCGGCGTTCCCTGCGCCCTGGCGGCGTTGGAAGCAGGCGCAAGCGTAGCCCTACTACAGAAGGAAGCCGAAGCATCCGCTCATGGTAACTCCGGCTCGGGCATCGACCTGGAAAACAGCGACCCGTCTCATGTTGCCCACCTCATCGGCCAGCTCATGACCGACAGCCAGCATCGCCCCAACCGCGCCCTCATCGAAATGTGGGCCCAGAATAGCGGCGAGGCCGTGAAGTGGGTCATCGAGAAATCCGCAGCCGGCGGCGCGCAGGTCATCGACCAGGGCAACGCGCAGCACATGCCCCTCATCAAGAAGTTCGGCTACAACATGTCCTTCGTCACCTCGTTCTTCGGCCCCAAGCCCTACTGCGTGGGCGACGGCATGAAGGCCATGTGCAAGCAGGCCGAAAGCGAGGGCGTGGAAATCTTCTACAGCACGCCCGCAAAGCAGCTGGTCACCGACAAGGATGGCCGCGTCACCGGCGTCATCGCCCTTATGCCCGACCACACCTACGTGAAGTTCAACGCCCGCACCGGCGTGGTCGTTGCCAGCGGCGACTACCAGAACGACGAGGAGATGTTGAAGTATTACCTGCCCGACCTGCAGTATCTGGACCAGAAACAGCACGGCCGCACGGGCGACGGCCACAAGATGGTGGTATGGGCCGGTGGATGCATCGAAGACTTCGGCCACACCAAAATGCTCCACGACTTCGACGCGGGCCCCGCTTCCATGTGTGACATGCCCTTCCTGCGCATGAAGATGGATGGCGAGCGCTTCTGCCGCGAAGACACCGAGATGTCGCTCATGAACTGCTACCTTCGCAGCGAGAAGGACCGCGGCAACTACATCGAGGTCTTCGACTCCGCCTACATGGAAAAGGCCGCCGCCTTCCCCGGCAAGCTGGTAGACCCCGAGGGCCTGCGCGTGTACATGCCCGAAGAGGACGTCGAGCGCAAGGCGGTCATCCCCACGATGATCGGTACCTACAAAGCCGACACGCTGGACGAGCTGGCCGAGAAACTGGGCGTCACCGACGTTTCCAACTTCAAAAAGACCATCGCCCGCTTCAACGAGCTGTGCGCAAACGGAGCCGACGTGGACTTCGGCCTGAAGCCCGACTACCTGAAGACCATCGACACCCCGCCCTACTACGGCATTCATCGCCACGTGCGCATGAGCGCCCTGTGCTCCGGCGTGAAGGTGAACGATGACCTGCAGTGCGTTACGCCCGAAGGCGAGGCCATCCCCGGCCTGTACGCCATCGGCAACGTAGCGGGCGGCTTCTATGGCGGCATCGATTATCCGCTCACCGTTTTTGGCCTGAACCTGGGCCACAACTACACCCAGGGCTACGTGCTGGGCAAGCGCCTAGGCGCCATGTAGCCAATCCCGGTCGCGTACGCCCCACGCGACGTATCTTACGCAATTCCGCGCTGCGCACGGACCCCCTCCCCGTGCGCAGCAGGTTCCAAGAAACGAACCCGCATTGGTCTGCAGCCCAATGCGGGTTCTTCCCATTCCGGGCATGAAAAACGCCGCCCGTAGGCGGCGCAACAAGCAGGAGGGGTGCTATTCGGAAAGCAGATTGTCGACGAGCTTGACAATACGCTGGTAGGCAACCGGGCGATCGAACTGCTCTTCGGCAATGCGGCGGGCAGCAGCGCCCATACGGGCACGCACCTGAGGACGTTCTTGCAGCTCGAGAATGGCGGCAGCCAGAGCATCGGGGTCTTCCGAAGCAATATTCACGCCAAAGCCGTCGTTAGTGACCTTGCGCGTAAACTCCTCGTTCGCCAGCGTATTGATCATGGGCTTGCCCGCAGCCAGATAATCGCCAATCTTCGAAACGATGCTCTGCGGGGCCTTCTTCACGAAGGAGTTCACCAGCACGTCGGAGGCCTGCAGGTACGCAGCCATCTCCTCATGGGGGCGATACCCCAAAAACGTGCAGTTGCAGCCAAGTTGCGCGGCAAGTTGGCGCAGTTCGGGGGCAAGCGGGCCGTCGCCCAGAATGACCATGCGCACGTCGGCATGCCCGCAGCGCTTCAAATGATCGGCAGCAAGCACCATGGTGCGAATGTCGTAGCTAGTGCCAATGGTGCCCGCGTAGGTAACCCAGAACTCGTCTTCGGGCTTACGCACCAAGGATGCATGTGCGGCAGCCTCGGCATCGAAGGCAGACACATCGTTGCCCACATACACGGTGATGTGCGGAATGACGTGATTCATATACTTGCTGGGACGCAGCGCGTACTCTTCCGAAGTACCGATGGCGGCGGTGGTGCGCGCGTAGACTGCTTCGGCATCGCGCTTGAATCCGCGGAACAAGAGCGGGCTGAGCAAGGGCACGTCGAACACCATGCGCATGGCTTCGGGCCACAGGTCGTTCACGTCAACCACGAAGGGAATGCCCGCTTCTTCAGCGTATTTTGCGCACACCAGGGCCATATCGTTCGGCGGAACCTTTGCCAGAACCAGGCCATAGTCGTTGTGGCGCTTGAAGTATTCGGCCAGACGACGCGAGACGATCGTATGATTGCGCACGCGGCTGGGCGTTACGTTCTTGGAATAATTGGGCGCATCGATAAAGACGACGCGATACCCATGCGTTTGGTACGCAGGGTCGGCCGTATTGCGCTGAGCCTTATCCCAGTGCTGGAACGAGCTGGTAATAAGATCGACCTCGTAACCCGCATCTGCAAGCATGCCGGCGATGAACGCCGTGCGGTCGAGGCCTTGCGTTTCGCCGGGCAGACGCACATCCATGGTAACCAGCGCAATCTTGCGATTGACTCGTTCCATTACCATGTACCTCTCCCTTCGGCGGCTCGATTCAATAGTGAACCGATTCTAACATGCCCGAATTAGAGGCCGCGTTACGCCTACGTTACGGCACAAAGGCAACAAGTCGCGAATACGCAAAAGGGCCGCCCGCATACGCGGACGACCCAGGCAAGCTTGACTATGCGAAGCGAGAAACTACAGGTTCATACCACCGTAAATGAGATCGGAAAGATCGCTTGCGGTGAGAGCGGGATACTCGATATCCCAATCGCCCAGGTTGTTTTCAACGTCGATGTCGAGCGTGCGGGTAACCACGGGCGTGCTGTCCATGGACTGCAGCATGAGAGCGCCAATGGCCTGATACGCGCTGTCCATATCGGAGAACGAAGAGTAGTCGAGGTTATTGACGGACGTCTGGAAGTCGGTCATGAAGTAATCGAAGTCACGCGTGGTGATGCTGCACGTAACGGTACCTTCGCCGTCCTCAACCGTAGCGCTCGTGGCGGTGCCGCTCAGGTCGCCCACGAGCCACTTGGCAAACTGATTGGGGTCAACGCCAATCTGGGAAAGGCCGAAGCCCGTGCTGGAGCTGAAGGAGCTATCGATTTCGCTAGCCAAGGTGGAAATCTCGCTGTCGGAGAACGTCAGGTTGGTATCCAGATAGCTCTGCACGGAAGCCATGGCAGCAGCCTCGTCGTCGGAAGACGGCGTCGAAGGCGTTGCGGGCGTATTGATGCTGGAGCCACCGTTGCTATTGAGCAGGCTGGGATCGGCAGAAGAGACCATAGCCAAGATGGTAGCCGAGAAGATGGTAGCCGAGAAGATGATAGCGATTACGATCCACAGGACAGAAATGACCAGACCAACGATACCGCAGGTCTTGCCCGTCTTGGCGCGGGACTCCTGCGTCTCGCGATAGGCGCTGGAACCGATGGCGATCGCCACGATGCCCAGGATGAGGCCCACGATGGGCATGAAAAGCGCGAAGATGATGGACAGGATACCGCGGACGAACGCACCCGTTACCTTGCCATTGGAAGGCTGGGAAGCAGGAGCGGTGCCAGGCTGCGTGTAGCCCGCGGGAGGAACCGTGCCGGTCACGGGCTGCGTAGGAGCCGCAACAGGCTGAGTGGGGGCCACGGCAGGCTGAGCGGGAGCAGCAGGCTGCGCCACGGTAGGCTGGGCGGCGTCAGCACCAGAGAGTTCACTGCCGCACGAAGTGCAGAACTTCGTTCCTTCCAGCTGTGAAGCACCGCATTTCGGACAAATCATATTCATACCCCTTTCGAGGGACGGCACCTGCCCTCCCCATAGACGAAACGGCTCAATACTACCACACTAGCCGTACGAGTAAACACGCGAACCATTAGGTTACATTAATCTATGAACAATAGTTCCCGCTGGGAACGATATTACTCCCACTACGTACATAGCAAAAGGTCACGGCACGAAAAAGGGCGCCGCCTTTCGACGACGCCCGAGCAAGCACAGAGAGTACGCGATTACTTCTGCACGCGAATGACCGTAGGTTCCTGACCGCTCACAAGCACGCCGTCGAGCGCGCGAATATCCTGGATCGCCGCTCGAATATCGCGCTCCTGCGCGGTATGCGTGATGTACACCAAGTCGACGCCGGAAACGTTCTCGTTGCTGCCACGCTGGATAACCGAGTACACGCTCACATCGTGGTCGGAGAACACGCGCGCCGTGGACGCGAGCACGCCGCGACGGTCTTCCACCACGAAGCGAATGTAATAGCGCGTGGTGAGCTCTTCCATGGGCACCAGGGAAAGCCCGTCGTTGCCGGGAATGACCTGGTTGGTGCAGCCCTGCTGCACGTGGCGCGCCACTTCCAGCACGTCACCCATAACGGCGCTAGCCGCAGCGCCCGCGCCCGCACCTTCGCCGAAGAACATCGTCTCCCCCACGGCGTCGCCCACGACGTAGATGGCGTTGAAGACGCCGTTTACCGTGGCCAGCGGATGCGACAGCGGCACCATGGTGGGGTGCACGCGCACGTCGATGCCAGCGTCGGTGCGATTGCCAATGGCCAGCAGCTTCACGCAGTAACCCATTTCCTTGGCAGCGGCAAGGTCGGTGGGCATGATGTTTCGAATGCCCTCGGTATACACATCGTCCAAGTTCACGGGCGTATTGAACGCAATAGTGGAAAGGATGGCAATCTTCGCCGCAGCGTCGAACCCGTCGACGTCGGCCGTGGGATCGGCCTCGGCGAAGCCCTTCTCCTGCGCCTCGGCAAGCGCATCATCGTACGTGGCGCCCGTTTCGCTCATGCGCGTGAGCATGTAGTTCGTGGTGCCATTCACGATGCCCAGCACGCTGGAAACGCCATTGGCATGCAGGCCGTGCGTAAGGGGGCCAATGATGGGGATGCCGCCACCAACGCTCGCCTCGAACGCAACCTCCAGGCCCTTTTCGCGCGCAAGCTCGAGGATTTCGCTGCCATGGGTGGCCATGAGCGCCTTGTTGGCGGTAACTACGTTCTTGCCCGCACGCAGCACACCCATAACCAGGTCGTAGGCAGCGGTGGTGCCGCCAATAAGCTCGATGACGATATCGACTTCCGGATCGTTGATGACGTCGTTGAAATCGGTCGTGAACAGATCTTCCACGCCATGGGCAGCAGCGGTTTCGGAATTGCGCGAGCACACGCGCACCAGCTCGACGTCGATGCCGTTCAGACGCTTGAAATCGTCACGATGGGCAGACAGGATATCCAGGCAGCCGCCGCCGACCGTACCCGTGCCTACCAGACCAAGTTTCACCGTCATGCCAATTCCTTTCCCGCAGTGCTACGCGTACCTGTATATGTTAATCGATGTCGCAAGCCAGAAGGTCGGCGTACGTTTCGCGACGCGTAACCAAGCGCGCCTGGCCATCTTTCACGAAGACCACGCCCGGACGAGGCTGGCCATTGTAGTTGCTGCTCATGCTGCGGCAGTACGCACCCGTGCCGAACACGGCCACGATATCGCCCAGCTCGGGCGTCTGCAGCGAACCATCGAGCACCACGGCGTCGCCGCTCTCGCAATGCTTGCCGCACAGCGTGACGATCTCGGTGCGCGGCTGGTCGGCCTTGTTCGCGATAACGGCCTCGTAATCGGCGTGGTACAGGGCAGTACGCACGTTGTCGCTCATGCCGCCGTCGATCGCCACGTACTTGCGAATGCCGGGCAGCGTCTTCAGAATGCCCACCGTGTACAGCGTGATGCCAGCGGAAGCGGCAATGCTGCGACCGGGTTCGGTAAGGACGCGCGGCTCCTTCACGCCGAACTTCGCGCACTGCTCATGCAGGGCGTCTGCGGTAATCTGCGCAAATTCGCGAATGGTTGCCGGAGCGTCGGTGGCCATGTAGGCGATGCCCACGCCGCCGCCGATATCAAGATCGTCGATTTCGAAGCCATAGCGCTCCTTGATGCGGGCAATGAGCTCCACGCCCACCGCAATGGCCTCGCCAAAGGGCTGCAGCTTGAAGATCTGCGAGCCAATATGCATGTGCAGGCCGCGCAGATGCACGTTTTCGGCCGCAAGCACGTCGCCCACGCAATTGAACGCGAAGTCCTCGCGCATGGTGAAGCCAAACTTGCTGTCTTCCATGCCCGTGCGAATGTATTCGTGCGTATCGGCTTCCACGCCAGGGGTGATGCGCATGTAGACGTCCTGCACCTTGCCCAAGCGAGCGGCGATCTCGTTCACGCGATCCAGCTCGATGCGGCTATCGAGCACGATGCAGCCCACGCCCGCGGAAATGGCCTCTTCCAGTTCCTGGGGCGTCTTGTTGTTGCCATGCACGAACACGCGCTCCATGGGGAAGCCCGCAGCCTGGGCAATGGCAAGCTCGCCACCACCGGAAACGTCAATGTTCGCGCCCTCTTCGGCAACCAGCTTCGCCATGGCGCGATTCAGGAATGCCTTGCTTGCGTAGATAACTTCCGAATTGGGATACGCCGCGGAAAATGCCTCGACGTACTCGCGAATGCGAGAACGCAGGTCTTCCTCGTCGTACACGTACAGGGCCGTACCCTGCTCGCGAGCCAGCTCCACCATGTCGACACCGCCGACGTAGAGATGACCGTCCTTCACGGTGGCGGTGCGCGGAAGCACCGATCCCAGTTCGACGGTGGTACGGTTATCGGCTTTCGCGTCCGCCTTGGGTGCTGGCAACGACATGTAGACCTCCCTTCCGCCCGCGCGTGCGCGCGTACGAAGCAGTTGTTTTGCACTGCATTGTAACAAGTGCACACCCAGAAAAAGAAACGTGGCACTTTACCACACGAAAGTGCCACGGAGACGGAGTATATAGCAGAGGCCCGAATCTACGAGGTAGTGTTTACGTACGTCGACCCCACGATAACCAGGAAGTCGCCTGAAATGCTGTACGAACCATCGTTCTTTTGCGCGGATGCGCTATGTCCAATGGTTTCGGCAATGGCTTTTGCCTGGGAGGCGCGCGACGAATCGTTGTAGAGAACGACCGTGTTCTTGTAGTCGAAGTTATCGGCATTGCCCGTGCTGGAAACCGTATAGCCCGCGCTCGTAAGCGTATTGGCCACTTCCGTTCCCAACCCCGTATAGCCCGAACCGTTCCTTACGACGATGGAGCCATCCTTCGACTCCGCCGCCGCAGAGGCCTCTTCGGCGGCACCATCCCCCGCCGACGACAGTACGATACCCGTTGCGCTATCTATCTCGGAGGATTCCGTAGGCGAAAGGCCCTGGTCCACGCGACTCATCATGGTCTTCCACTCGCTCGTGTTCACCTGCTCGATCCACAGTCCGTCGACGTAAGCCGACGTGGTGGGCATAGTGGCGCTGTAAATATCGGTGGAAGCGTCGAGGCCCCGCATAACCTGGGCAAGCCCCACGATATCGGAAACGGAAAGATCGGTCTGCACGCACTCGGAAAGCGCCGTGACCGTACTGGCAATGGTGGCAGGGTCGGACGCGAGCAGTTTCTTCGCAATAGCCGAGATAACCAGGCGCTGGTTGGCAGAGCGATACTCGTCGCCATTGCCGTACTCATCGTAGGCATGACGGCTGCGCGCCAGGATGAGCGCCTGCTCGCCGTTGAGCGTCTGCAAGCCGGCGTCCAAGTGGCCGCCCGCCATGTCGTCATCGATTTCCATGGGCACGTCGACCTCGATGCCACCCAGGGCATCGACGATTTCAACCACGCCATCCATGTCAACAAGCGCGAAGTGGGAAATGTCCACGTCGGCCAGGTCGGAGATGGTGGAAACGGCCAGTTCGGCGCCACCGTAGGCATAGGCGGCATTCAGCTTATGCTCGCCATACGAGCCCATGCTCACGTAGCTATCGCGCGGCATTGAAATAAGTGTGACCTTCTTGTTCACTGGGTCGATGCGCGCCAAGATGATGGTATCCGTTCGATACGTGCCATCCGTCGTGCTGTCGGTTTCGCGCTGAATGGATTCGTCGGTACCCAGGAGCACCATGTAGAAGGGTTCCTTGGTAAGGTTGGTCTGCACGAGCACGTTATTCAGGCCGCTATCGAGCCCCGCGGAAAGATTACCGTTGATAACGCCAATGTATATCGCGGCGGCAGCACCCACGCAGGTAAGAAGCGCGGCAAGCGCAATGGCCACGCGCTTGATAATGCGATTCCTGCGATGCTTGGGGTTCACCTGGTCGGCATAGCGCGTGTTCCCGCGACGAGAATACCGGGCGTCTACGGTACGCGGCGTTTCGGCGGCATCGCGCGAACGGGCGCCACGCGTACGAGCATGGGAATGGGTCGATTCCTGCGCGTGGCCTACGCGAGTCGAACGGCGAGATTCCGCCTCGGGTTCCTGCGCACCATTGGCCATGCGCTCTTCCAAACGAGCGCGCGCGGCACGCTGGCGATACGATTCGGCGTTGGACCGGCTGTAGCCCCGGGCATCATGAGAAGAAGCGGCACCATGGGCCGCATGAGAGGGGCGTGCTGAATGTCTGCTGCGATGTTGCTCCATACCTTCATTGTGCGGACGAAACAGGCACCTTGCAAGCATCTTTTCGTTAAGAACAGAACTGCGGGGGCGCACGGTTGCAGGCAATCCGCCGCCCCTGCGCGTCCACCACTACTTATGGTATGGCTCGTGGCGAATGATCTTGTACGCACGGTAAATCTGCTCGAGCAGCACCACGCGCGCAAGGTTATGCGGCATGGTAATGGGGCCGAAGCTCATGCGTTCGTTGGCCATCTGGCGCACCGCCGAGCCCACGCCATCACTGCCGCCAATCACGAACACCACGTGCGAGTCGCCCTGAACGGCAAGCTGTTCCAACTTGCCGGCAAGGCCCTCGCTCGACGTCTCCTTCCCGCGGATGTCGAGCAGGATAATGTGAGCGCCCTTTGCCGCCTGCAAGGCAGAAAGCTGCAGGGGCTCTTCCCGCTCGCGCGTGCTGTCGGGAATCTCCTTCACCTCCACCTGAGCATATGCGCCCAAGCGCTTCAGGTACTCCGCGCAGGCATCCTTCCAGAAACGCTCCTTCAGCTTGCCCGTAGCCACGATAGTTACCTTCTGCATGCTCAACCTCCCGCAAATAGAGGGTGCTGCCGCCTAGGCCCCGCAGGGCCCCTGGCGACAGCACCCGCAATTGCTATTCCACGTATGCTTCCGCTTCCACCACGAGCTCGTTCTTGATGGTGCCCACCAAGAACGTAAGAGCGTCGATGACGCGAGGACGAATGTCGCCACCGATGAGCACGTACATAAGCGAGCCGCCAACGGGCACGGAGCCTTCCGCCAGCCACACGCGGGCATAGTAGATGCCCTCGCGCTCGAGCGTCTTCGCGATGGCCTCCTGCACGCCTTCGGCGTTGTACGAGAAATCGACGCGCTCCACAGCGGGAAGGCCCTCTTCCCCACCGCGCACCTGCGCCTTGGGCGTAGCGCGCACCACGCCGTTATGGAAAAGGTACATACCGCACTGGCTGGCCTGCGGGTCCTGCTTGGCCTCGGCAAGCCATGCATCGAGAGAGGGTTCCTGAGACATATTCGTTCCTTTCGTTGCGTTTCGCACGATTATCGGGCAAGGTCGGGGTATTCGGCAACCCAATCGACCTGCATAAGGCGCTCTATCGCCAGTGCATACACTTTAAAGGCCTGCTTCAGATTCGCTTCCGACGCACCCTCGTCGGCGCCATGCATGGGGCCGACCCAGCTGGGATGCTGCGCGCCATGCACGCCCGCGCCGAACGCCACGGCATGCGTGAAGTGGCTGGCATACGTACGACCGCCCACCGTGTAGGGCTCTTGCATGTCGCCCGTGATATCGCGGTATGCGGAAACGAGCGTACGCACGAACGTACCATTCGGGTCCTGGAAGAAGCGCGGCGAAATCTTCGTGGTATGCCAGGTAGCACCCGCGCGCTTGGCAGCGCGCTCGAGCGCAGCCACGACCTCGTCTTCGCTGATAGCTGCAGGGCAACGTATGTCGACGGTTTGCCCAAGCTTGCCTTCGGCCATACGGGTCATGCCACCCACGCAGGTAAGCGCGCCGAACATGTCGTCGGAGCAGGCAAGGCCAATGCCCGAACCATCGGTTACGCCCAACAAGGCATCCATAAACTCGAACCACGAACGCTCGGCTTCCGTGCACGCATTCGAAGCAAGCACGACCTTCGCGAGCTCGTGAATGGCATTCACGCCACCTTCGGGGAACGCAGCATGCACCTGCACGCCGCGTGCAACCAAACGCGTTCCGCCTTCTTCCGTGGGCTCAACCGATACGCGCTCCGTGGCCTGGAAAAGCGACGGGTCGGCATCCAGAACGGCCGTTGCCGCGCCAGCAACGGCGTTATAGGCAAGGCCGCCCTGCAGGGAGCGAACGACGCCATCCTCGATGGGCGCGCTTTCGAAATAGCCCCTCACATGCCCCTTCTCGCCAAAGCACAGCGGAAAGTCCTCGTCGGGGGAAATGGTCACCATGGGTTCCTGGTAGCGAGCAAGGTAGTACTCAAGGTCGCGCATGCCGGTTTCCTCATTCGCGCCCACCAGGAAGCGCAGAGTATACGGGAACGCCGTGCCGCGCTCGCGCAGAAACTTCGCCGCATGTAATGCCACCACGAGCGGCCCCTTGTCGTCCACCGTGCCGCGACCGATGAGGTAGCCAGCCTTGCGCGTCACGTCGAACGGAGGGTAATGCCAGCCGTCGCCCTCGGGCACCACGTCGGAATGGCAAATCACGCCAATCTGACGGTCGCTTTCGCCCGGAATGTCGGCCGTGCCAATGTACCCTTCCAGATTCTGCGAGCGAAAACCCAGTCGCTCGGTAAGGGCAAGCGCCGCTTCCAACCCCTGGGCAGGCCCAGGACCATACGGTGCGCCGCTAGCCGCCTGTTCCATATCTTCCACGCTGCGCACGCGTACGAGCGACGCAAGGTCTTCCACCATGTCATCCCAGTGCTCATCGAGATACGCATCGAGCTCACGTTCGAATTCTTCCGAAACCATCCGTGCTCCTTTCTTTTCGCCCATTATATTCGCGCTACCAAAAACGAAATCCCTGCATGACGCGAAACCCTTGAGCAAACGCCACAAAAGAGAAGGAGATCCTAGGGGAAATAAAAAGCCGTCCCGCGCAGCGGGACGGCCGAAAAGCGATTGTGCAGGTGCGCGTCTTGGCGCCGGCTAGTCGAACTTGCGCAAGTAGCCACTCAGGCGCTTCAAGCCCTCGCGCAGCGTAGCCTCGGGAGCGCAATACCCCAAGCGAGCACCGCGCGGCAGGTCGAACCTGCTGCCCGGAACCAGAAGAACGCCTTCGTCGCGCAATAGATCGAGACAGAACTTCTCATCGTCCTCGGGAATATCGAGCCTGATGTAGCTTACGGACACGCCCTTCGGCGGTACCCAGCTCACGCGCGGTTCGGAATCAATCCACTCCTGCGTAATGGCGCGATTCTTCCTAATGATGGACAGGTTGCGCTCCACGATTGCCTCGCGATTGCGCAATACGTACGTGGCGAGTGCATCGTTGAACACGCCACTGCAGATCATCGTGTAGTCGCGTAGCACGCGCATCCTATCGGCAAGCTCCTTGTTGCTTACCGTCCAGCCGCAACGCGCTGCCGGAACGCTATAGTCCTTGCTCACGCTGTTGGTGCATACGCCCTTGTCGTACAGGTCGACGATGCTCGTGCACGTATCGGCATCCTCCAGCGGGAAGAACACTTCGTCGCACAGCACCCACGCTCCAACGCTGCGAGCGATTTCGACGATTTCCTCCATCACGTCGGTGGTGATGAGGGTACCCAGGGGGTTGCTCGCGTTGTTCACGCAAATGAGCTTCGTGTCAGGGCGCACGAGCTTCTTCAACTCGTCGAGGCGCGGCTGCCAGCCATCCTCTTCGTGAATCTGCCAATGCTCCACTTCGGCGCCAAGCGCTGCGGGCAAATCGTACAGGGGCTGATAGGTAGGATACTCGGCAACCACATGGTCGCCAGGTTCCACCAGAGCCATAATCGCATTCAAGTTGGCGCCCGTACCGCCATTCATCTGAAGGACGTTATCGGGGTCCACATTGCGATAGAGCTTTGCGACTTCCTGCTTGAAATCGGCAGACCCTTCGATCCAGCCATAATTCATCTTCTCGCGATTCAGCTGCTCGTAGAACGTTTCGCCCTGCTTGCCATCGAGCTCGAGGATTTCCGCCATCGTAAGGCTTGCGATAGTGGACTGGGCGATATCCCACGTGGCATCGTGCTCCCAGATATTCAGGTACTCTTCAACACCGATTGTCTTAATGTGCATACGTCCTCCTTATATAGCGGAAGGGAAGGCAACCCGCGCAAGTCGCCTTCCCTTTTCCCAACCCCCTATGAAAGTTCTAATTAGAACACGGGAATGAAGCCAATGGCCGTAAGCGGAATGCTGATGATACCCACGATGCTGATGATAACAGCGCCGATCTTCTCGCCCTGGGTGAATTCCTTGCCAGCTTCCTTACGCGCCTTGGCGTAGAAGAAGAAGCCGGGGATGTAGCCCAGGCAGGCCAGCAGCAGGAACTGCCAACCGGCGAGAACCATGCAGAGGATCTGGAACGCAACGGCGATGAAGCCGAAGACCATGTTCTTGGTGTCGCCCGTTTCCTTGCCCAGCTTCACCTGGTAGGCAGCAGCCAGAGCCCAGGAGATCATGATGGTAACGGTGCACATGCTAATGGCGAACGTGTAAGCGTCGGCAGCAGCGAAGGCGACGATCAGGAAGACCTGCGTGCAGAGGCCAACGATGAGGAGGGCCATCTGAGGAGCGTTCTTCTTGTTCACCTTGTTCCAGGAAGCCGGCAGCAGGTGGTCGTCGCTCATGCCCGAAGAGGTCTCAGCGGGGAGCATGGTGAAGGACAGCCAAGAACCCAGAACGCTGATGATGATGGCGATGGAGATGAACGTACCGCCCCAACCGGGAGCCAGGTACTCGAACACGGTGATGGTTGCGGGGCTTTCGGCAGCGATGAGCTCCTCGTAGGGCATAACGCCATAGGGAAGCACGGAAGCGCCAATGTAGAGCACCAGCAGGACGATCAGACCGATGATGGTGGCCTTGCCCACGTCGGACTTGCGCTCGGCACGCTTGGACATAACCGTAGCGCCCTCGATGCCGATGAATACCCACATCATGGCGATGATGCAGTTGATGATCTGGTTGGTAATGCCGCCCAGTTCAACCTCGCCCTCGCTCAGGGCCATAACGGCCGCGTTGCGCTCAAGCTCGCCCCAGAAGTCGGCGGTGAACACGCCAGCGTTGAAGGCGAAGAGGCAGAACAGGATGAACAGCAGGATGGACACGACCTTGACCACCATGACGATGGCGTTCAGGAACGCAGCGCTCTCCACGCCGTTGATAACCAGGAACGTGATGGCCCACAGGAAGATGGACACGATCACGATGCTCAGGATGCCAGCGGGATCGGTGAGCGTAGCATCGAAGGTCCCCGGGAAGAGGCTTCCCAGAACCTGCACCACCATCGTGGCGAAGCCGATGTTACCCAGCCATGCGGACAGCCAGTAACCCCAGCCGGAAATGAAGCCGGCAAAGGGGCCGAAGCCTTCCGTGGCGTACTGATAGAGGCCGTCGATTTCGGGCTTCTTGGCACCCAGGTTGGCCAGGGACAGAGCCAGGAACAGGAAGCCTGCGCCTGCAAAGACCCAGCCGATGAGCGCGCTACCCGGAGCAGCGGCGCCGGCGAGCTGACCGGTCAGGGCGTAGACGCCAGAACCGATGCAGGAGCTCACCACGAGTCCGATGAGGCCAAAGAGGCCTACACCCTTGATTTTTTCTCCCATGAGAAATCCTCCTTTACATATGCAGACCCGCCAGGGTTCTGCCAGTTTTACGGTCCTGCGTCACGCAAAAGAATCTGTTGCGTCACGCAGAATGCCCTGGCGGTTCAGGAGCCCCCTCCACTTGCGCGCGCGGAGAGGGCGTCCTAACAAAAGTAAGTGTGGCGGCGAAGCCTAACCCCTACAGGTCTTCGCGCCAGGCCGGCATGCTCATGCAGCGCGGGCCACCACGGCCGCGAGACAGCTCGCAGCTGGGGATGACGACCAGTTCAAGACCGTTCTTGTACAGGAAGTCGTTCGTGACGTTGTTGCGCTGGTAGACGCAGATCTTGCCAGGCTCGATGCACAGCGTGTTGCTGCCGTCGTTCCACTGCTCGCGCTCGGCGGCGATGCGATCGCCGGCGCCGCACTGCAGCAGCTGGACGGGCTGGCCCACGTACTTCGTGAGGATGCTCTCGAGGTCGGAGTCGAGGCGCTTTACCTTCACTTCGCCTTCCGCGCCCTTGGTGAGCTCGAAGACCGTGAGCGGGCCCAGGATGCCCGGGTGAATGGTGAACTTGTCGTGGTCGATCTGGGTGAACACCGTGTCCAGATGCATGAACGCGCGGCTGTTCGGGATGTCGAACGCCAGAATGGTGTCGATGCTGGAGCGCTCGTCGTGGAAGATGCCCTGCGCCAGCGTGTCGATGGCGTCGGGCTCGGTGCGCTGGCTGATGCCAATGGCGAGCACGTGGTCGTTGATGTTCAGGATGTCGCCACCCTCGATGTGGAAGGCGTTGTCGCGGCTGTAGTACTGCGGCGTGCCCTTGAAGTCGGGATGGTTGTCGAAGATGTACTTGCCGTACATCGTCTCGCGGTTACGCGTGACGGAGTACATGCGGTGGATGGTAACGCCATTGCCCACCATCGCGAACGGGTCGCGGGTGAAGTACAGGTTGGGCATGGGATCGCACACCATCTTGGTGGGGCTGGAAACCTGGTCGATCAGGCTGTTCGAGCGGTCGACTTCCAGCTCGTCCAGATGAATGCCCTCCATGGTCTTTTCGACCAGGGCCTTCGGATCGGCGTAGTTGGCATCCAGGTACTCGTGGAGCAGCTTGTGCCACTTCGGAGTGTGAATGTCGGCCTCTTCCAGCCACTCTTCGATGAACTGGCTGCGCAGAGCCGCGTTGTCGCGAATAACGTCGGCCATGAGGTCTTCCAGATAGACGACCTCGACGCCATTGTCGCGCAGAGCCTGCGCGAAGGCATCGTGCTCCTGCTGAGCGATTTCCAGGAACGGAATGTCGTCGAACAGCAGACGCTCGAGCGTGTCGGGGGTAAGGTTGAGAAGCTCCTTGCCCGGACGATGGAGAATGACCTTCTTAAGAGGTCCGATCTCGCTCTTGACGTTTACTCCGGTCATGAACGCCCTCCTTTTCTTCTCGCCCCAGGGGCGATGCGTTGAAGATTACGAAACGTGTCCGCAGGTCTCTCACCTCCTACGTACGCGTCTCCACATACTCTACACGCCGCATACCGTTACGCAATTGTGAACGGTTTATTGAGTATGAAAGTCGGTAAGCGGTATCTTTTATGCCGCAAAAGGTACTTGATTTTTGATGATTTTATGATTAGGGGTACTATAGCCGAGTGTAGTGGTTAATTCCCCTCCCTTTTGACCAGGGCATATGCAAAACAATGTATAACGTCGATTTTGTCAAGGGGTTTTTTGATATCCAGTCAATCGGATATTTGCTTGAGAACATGCATAAGACGGCCCTCTTGGGGGCTAAACATGCATTTTTATAAAAGGAACCCCAGATGAATCATTTGCGAAAATGAATACGAGAAAAGCCCTCATTTATGCAATGCGTTTACAAACCGAAAACCATTCGAAGCAATAAAAAAGCTCGCGGCTGGATCCTCCCCGAACCAGCCGCGAGCAACGCCACCCTATTGGGTTGGTGGCAAACCCTCCTAGACAATGAAAAAGAGCCTTGCTCCCTCCAGTGCAAAACCCTCTTTCAGCGTAGAACGCTTAACCCGACGTGGTATTATACCTGCCTTTGCAGAAATTGTGAATATATAAATTCCGTGAGCGGCAAAGGTAATGAGATTACCCTTACGAACTGGGAAAACGCATCGTCGAAACCCCTGAAAATCAAGCGCCGAAACGGCCTTCGCGCGTGTCGTACGCAACACGCAGCGCATACGTTACTCGTGGAAGTACGGAACGTACAGTTCCTCCTCGCTTACGGCCTCTTTGGGATACAAGTAATTAAACAGGCTGATGAAGTACTCGTCGGTCATGCTCGCAATGTAATCGACCACGATGTCATTCGGATCTTGGTCCGCATACACCGGATTGCTGCGCATCATCCACGCATTGATGTGATGGCGGAAGATGTACGAGCTCTCGTCGCCCGCCTTCACGTCTTCCAGGAAACGGTCGTACAGACGGTCCATCATGGGATGCACGATGCCCGTAAGCTTTTCATGCGCTTCCTGAGAAAGGTAGATTTGACGGCTGTTCAGCTCCTTCGCATCGATGATGGCCTGGAACACGTCTTCGTCCATAGCCAGATAGGGCTTCTCGATGCTGTTCTTGATGATGTTGGCCGTGGCATTGTGGATGAACTCGGAATTCGTGGAGCCCAGCACGCTGTCTTTCAGCGGGTATTCCTCGGGCGTAAGCACGCGCACGGTAAGGGCGTCTTGCCTGTCCTTGCCCAGATAGGCCAGGATGTCGCAGATGCGCACCACGCACCCCTCCAGCGTGGAGGGTCGCAGAAGCTGGCTCGCGCCCTTCTGCGTATAGCACGTCTCCATCATGTCATCCAACTGCGCAAACGTATCGCACGGCGCAGGATGGTATTCCGCAAAGGCCTTTTCGCCGCAATGACAGAGCATGCCATTGAGCGCCTGCAGGGAAAGATTGCGGTACGCCACCGTGCGCAGCAAACGCACGCTGTGCACATTATGGTTGAAATAGCGTCCGGGCTTACCCGACGCAGACGTATGACGGTGATACGCATCGGAAAGCGCGTATTCCCCCTCGTGGCCAAACGGAGTATGCCCCATGTCGTGCCCCAGGGCGATGGCCTCGATGAGCGCGATGTTCAGGCGCAGGGCGGCGCCGATCTTGCGCGATATCTGGGAAACCAGCTGCAGGTGAAACGAGCGCCTGGTGAGGTCGTCGTTACGATAGAACGGAAAGACCTGCGTCTTGTCCATGCAGCGGTTGTAGAAAGCGTTGTTCAGCACGCGATCCACGTCGCGCACGAAAGCGGGGCGCACCAAATCGGTGTCTTCGTCTTGCCAATCGGGGCGCTCGAATATGGCCTGGCTATCACGCGTAGCATACGGGGAAAGCAGGGCTTCGCGAGCGGCAAGCCCTTCGCGCACATAGGCGCGCTCATCTTCGGTAAACGTGAATTCGGGATTGCTCGCCACGGCCATTGCGCTCCTGTTCCTTTCCGCCGAAACGCAGCGCATAAAGCGCCCGTTCATTTGCTCTTGCATGCACCTGCATACGGGGCAACGCGCGGCGCGAGGGCATGTAGCCTACAGTGTACGCCTTGTTTCGATGGCGCGGCCAAGCGTTACCTCGTCGGCGAATTCCAGGTCGCCACCAACGGGCAAGCCGCTGGCCAGGCGCGTCACGGTAATGCCCAGCGGGCGAATGAGGCGCGCAAGGTAGCTGGCGGTGGTTTCGCCTTCCACATTGGGATTGGTGGCCAGGATCACCTCGTGCACCTCGCTGCTGGACAGGCGCGCCATGAGCTCGCCGATATGCAGGTCGTCGGGACCAATGCCCTCGAGCGGGGAAAGCGCCCCGCCGAGGACGTGATACAAGCCGGAAAACTCGTGCGTGCGTTCAATAGGCGGAATATCGCGCGGTTCGGAAACCACGCAGATAACGCCCCGGTCACGGTCGGGCGATTCGCATATCTGACAGCAATCGCCCTCCGCGTAGTTGAAGCACGTCTTGCAGAAATGCACCGAATCCTTCACGTTCATAATGGCTTCCGCCAAGCGCTCGGAGGTGGCGCGATCGGAATTCAGAAGCCAGTAGACGATGCGCTGAGCCGACTTCGGGCCAATGCCGGGCAGCCGGGAAAACTCATCGAGCAGCGTCTGTATGGAAGGAGCGGATTGCATGTCTGAGCCTATTGCAGCCTAGAAGCCGGGGATGTTCATGCCGCCGGTAACGCTGTTCAGACGGGCGGAACTGATTTCGGCCATGCCGCGCAGGGCCTCATTCGTGGCAGCCAGAACCATGTCCTGCAGCATTTCCACGTCCTCGGGATCGACGGCTTCGGGGTCGATGGAGATGGACTTGACCATCATTTCGCCCGTGACCACGACCTTCACCATGCCGCCGCCAGCGGTGGCCTCGTGCTCCATGTCCTTGATCTCTTCCTGGGCCTGGGCCAGCTGCGCCTGCATCTTCTGGGCCTGGCGCATCATCTTCTTCATGTCCATGAATGGTCTCCTTTTCGCTTCGCCACGAGGGCGTTGTCTATTCGTCTATCTGCTCGAACACGATGGACGAGCCCATCGTCTCCGAAAGCATTTTACTGAAATCGTCGGCCGTTTCGGGCGCGGCGCCACCTGCCGGGGCAGGCGCAGGAGCCGCCGCAGGCATGGGAGCGGCAACGGGGGCATCGTACGCAGGTGCTTCAGTTGGCACGACGCCTTCGTATGCGTCGAGCGGAACGTCGTCCACCGGGGGCGCGGGAGCCGCAACGGGCGTGGGAGCCGGAGCCGGACGCGGAGGAACGACGGGGGCAGCCGCAGGGCGAGCAGGCTGAGCAGCGGGCGCGGGAGCCGGAGCCGCAGCAGCGGCCTGAACGCACGTAAAGGGAACATCCACGCCAGCTACCTGGACGAAGATGCGCTTGAGCATATCCTGGAACTCGGGTTTCTGAGCACGCGAGAACGCAAATTCGTTGCCCGGCGCAAATTCAATGCGCACGCCCGTATTGCCGGGCTCGGGAGCAACCTTCACCGCGATGAGGAACACGCCATACGCGGGTTTTTCCTTCTTGACCGCCGCCACGACCGAACGCCACATGCGCTGAAGCGCTGCCGGGTTCGACACGACGCTGGCCAGATCACCACCGGCCTGCGTGGGAGACGCCGCCGCGGGAACGGCCGGCGTAGGCTGTGTGTACGGACGGCTCAGCGCAGGCTTGGGAGCAGTGCGAGCCGGAGCTGGCGCGGGCGCAGCAGCCACATTCGCATGGTTACGCGCCTGTTGAGCGCGAGCTGCAGCAGCAGCCGCTGCAGCACGGGCAGCCTCATGACCTGAAAGCGGCTTCGAGGGGGCAGCCTGCGCGGGCGCAGGTGCAGGAGCCGGAGCCACGGGAGCCTGCGAAGCAACCGGAGCGGGTGCAGGTGCAGGAGCCGGGACGGCAACCGGCACGGGTGCGGGAGCCGCAACGGGCGCAGCTACGGGAGCCTGCGCGGGCGCGGCCACGCCAGAGCGCGCGGGCAGGGCGGCAGCACCGCCCTCGAGCGCCTCCACGCGCTCGGCCAGCGAAGCGAGCGTGAGCTCGGCATCGGGACGCACCAGGCGCGTAAGGGCGATTTCGAACAAAAGACGCGGATTCGTGGAGCTGCGCATGTCGGATACCACGTCGCCCAGAACGCCAAGCATGTTGGCCAGGCGATCGCTTCCGAACATTTCCAGCTCGCGGACGATTTCCCGGCGCTCGGCGTCGGTGATGTCGATAGCGGCATCGGCGCCAGCCAGCGACATGACGTACATGTTGCGTACGTGCTGCGCCATATCGCGCACGAATTGCGCCAGGTCGGCACCCGTTTCCATGTACGTGGCCGTCCACGTAAAGCACGCGGCAGCATCGCGCTTGCCAATGGCGTCGATGATTTCGGCCATGTCGGAAGAATCCAGGGAACCCAGCAGATCCTCGGCGCCCTTCACCGTAACCTTGCCCTCGCCAAAGGCGATGAGCTGTTCCAGCGACGTAAGGGCATTGCGCATGCCGCCCTGAGCTCGATGAGCGATCAAGTCGAGTGCGTCGCCCTCGAATTCAACGTCCTCGGCTACGCAAACGGCGCCCAGGCGAGCCACGATTTCGTCATTCGAGATGCGATGGAAATCGAAGCGCTGGCAGCGCGAATGAATGGTTTCGGGGACCTTCTGAGGGTCGGTAGTACACAGTACGAACACCACGTGAGACGGGGGCTCCTCGAGCGTCTTCAGCAGCGCGTTGAACGCGGCCGTGGACAGCATGTGGACCTCGTCGATGATGTAGACCTTCTTGCTTCCGCTGGTGGGAGCATAGTTTACGCGGCCGATGATCTCGTCGCGCACGTTTTCGACGCCCGTACGACTTGCCGCGTCGAGTTCGTATACGTCGGGGTGCGTGCCGTTTGCCACGGCCTGGCATTGCTCGCATGTGCCATCGGGCGTGCTCGTGGGGCCGTTTTCGCACAGCAAGGCCTTTGCGAGCAGGCGCGCCGTGGTGGTCTTGCCCGTGCCACGCGGGCCGCAGAACAGGTACGCGTGGCTGACCTTATCTTGCTCGATGGCATTCTTCAGCGTGCGCTCGATGTGATCCTGACCGACCACATCTTCGAATACCTGCGGGCGATATTTGCGATATAGAGCCTCTGACATGCTATTTCGCTTCCTTCTTCTTCGCGCGGGCGGCAAGTGCGCCCTTCACCGCGCCAATGAGGGCGGGGAGCACCGACACTCCCACGATACCCAGAATGATGACTTCGAAATGCTCCTGCACGAACGGGATGCCACCGAAGAAGTAGCCCACCAGCACGAACAGGCTGACCCAGGCCACGCCGCCAATGGCGTTGAACACCGTGAACTTGCCGAAGTTCATATGGCCCGTGCCCGCCACGAACGGGGCGAACGTGCGGAAGAACGGCATGAAGCGCGTGATGATGATGGTAAGACCGCCATACTTCGCGAAGAAGTGATCGAGCTTCGCCATGCGCTCGGGCGTGAGGGCCTTCACCTCACCCGAGTCGATGATGCGGCTGCCGAAGAAGCGCGCGATCCAGTAGTTCGACGTATTGCCCAGAATGGCCGCCGCGTAGAACACGATGAGCGTGGCGAAGATGTTGAGCCCACCGCCATCGGCCGAGAACACGCCCGCGGCGAACAACAGCGAGTCGCCGGGGAGGAACGGGAACACCACGACGCCCGTTTCCACGAACACGACCAGGAACAGCGGCGTGTACACCAGACCAGGGCCAAGCGTGGCAATCCAGCCAGCAATGATGGTGCGCGGATCATGCAGCAAGTTGACGATGAAGTTAATGAAATCCATGCGAGCCTTTCGCGTCGTTTCGCGTATAGCGCGGGCCAAGCCCGCAGCCCCCTCAGCAAACCGCCGAAGCGGTGGCATATACATGAGTACCCCGAATAGGCATGGGCGCTCGTCAGCGGTCCCTTATGGCTGCTTCCTCCCGGACCTGACCAGGTTCGGAACTTGGCGCCGCCCAAGCCCATTCGAGGTACTTTCGTTCCGCCTATGCTGGCGGATAGCGCCATTCAGTATAGCGGTTTCCCCGTTCATGCGGCAATAACGGACGTGGGAGCAACGAAACGAACATAGGGACGCAACGCACCCCTCCGCGAGCATGCCGTGCCGCTCATTTTGCCTTGTCGCAGGCAATGGGTACAATGTTCGAAAGCCAATCCCACCCGAAAGAACTCCATGTACGCAGATTTTTACGAACGCATATCGAAACCCTACGAGCATCAGGCGGCCAAGCTCGCGCTGTTCGACCGCATACTGGTATACCTCGTGGCCGCAGGATACGTCTTCGTGCTTGGATGGCTGCTCTACACGGGCGATGAGCGCTTCCTGCGGGTGCTTTTGGTATGCGCCATCTCGTTCGCGCTCTGCACGCTCGTGCGCGGCGCCATAAACGCCCCACGCCCCTATCAGATGTATTGGATCCACCCGCTGATCAAGCGCAACGAGAACGGCAAGTCATTCCCCAGCCGCCACGTATTCAGCGCTACGATCATCGCGTGCGCCATGTTCTACCTGAACCCCTTCGCGGGTGTTGCGGCCTTTTTGCTCACGGCCATCATCGCATGGGTACGCGTAGTGGGCGGCGTTCACTTCCCGCGCGACGTGGTGGCAGGCACCATCTTGGGCCTGGCCTGCGGTGCCTTCGGATTCCTCCTCATTCCGTAGCCGAATCCCCAACGGTACGTTTGCGCGGGCCATCGAGCCCAAGCCAGCTGTCTACCCCTGCATCTTACGCAGGGAACCCATGATGTCGGCAATGGAATACAAACTGCCGAACGCGCACACCAGGCCACTGGCCCCGGCAATGTCGCGTGCACACGCCACGCCGCTGGCGATGTCGTCGGCGACGTGCAACTCCACGTCGCCCGCGCAACCCGGTACCTCGTGCGCAATACCCGCAATGGCCTGGGCAAGGTCGTGGGCGGGAAGGGCGCGGGGGTTGGGCGGCTGAATGCACACGAAGGCACTGCCCAGCGGAACAACCTGACGCAGCATGGCGGGATAATCCTTGTCGGCAAGTACGCCCACCAAAAACGTGACCTTGCGACCGGGGAAGACGCTCTTCAACGATTCCACGAGCACGCGTGCGCCCTGTGGATTGTGGCCACCATCCACGATGAACGTAGGCTCGTGGGCAACAATCTCGAAGCGCCCCGGCCAACGCGCGCTAGAAATGCCCTGGCAGATGGCCTCATCGGATACGTTGAAGCCACGCGCACGCAGGGCCAGGCACGCCTCGATAGCAAGCGCCGCATTCTGCGGCTGATACGAACCCAGCAGGCGCGTTGCAAGGTTGGGAAAGCCCGCATACGAAAAGGCACGCACGGGAATGGCATGGCCATCCTGCACGAGCTCTTCCAAGCGCGAATCGGAAAGAGCGGCGGCATTCACCCAGGTGACAGGCGCATCAAACGCGGCCGCGGCCTGCTCGATCACGCGCTTCGCCCCTTCCGCCTGACAAGCGCTCACAACCGTGGCGCCAGGCTTGATGATCCCCGCCTTCTCGCGAGCGATGGCTTCGACGGTGTCTCCCAGCAGATGGGTGTGATCAAGAGCGATGGGAGCAAGCACGCACACCTCAGGATGGGCGAGCACGTTCGTGGAGTCCAGGCGACCTCCCAGGCCAACCTCGATGACCGCGCATTCACATTCCGCCTGCTTGAAGGCGACAAACGCCACTGCCGTCATCAGCTCGAACTCGGTTGGGTGGTCACTCATGGTCTCGGCCACGGCGCGAACCTCCAACGTGGCACGCATAAGGGCCTCGGGCGAAATGTTGCACCCATCGATGCGGATGCGATCGGAAAACTCGATGATATACGGGCTGGTGAACAGCCCCGTACGATACCCGGCCGCCTGCAGCACGCTGGAAATATACGCGCAGGTAGAGCCTTTGCCGTTCGTACCCGCAACATGCACCACGCGCAGGGAATCCTGGGGGTTTCCCAGGCGTTCCATGAGCTGCGTAATACGGTCGAGTCCCATGCGGCTTTCCTGCCAGCGCGGGGTATTGATGTATTCAACCGGGTCGAAACCGGCAAGCGCTTCCTCTACCATGCGCATTCCAATCAGTATTCGTAGCCGAAGGCTATTTCTTCAACAGTTCGCCCAATGTGGCGAAATCCTCTTCAAGCGCAGCCTGCTTCTTCCTGTCGTAGATGGCAGCGGCGGGATGATAGATGGGAAACACCTTGAACCTGCCAATCTGCTGAAGCTGACCGTGCAGCTGCGTAATGCCCACTTGGGTTTTCAAGATGTACTTCGTTGCGAAGTTTCCCAGCGTAACGATAAATTCCGGGTCGATGGCGCGCGTCTGGTCGCGCAGGAACGGCGTGCACTGCTCGATTTCCTCGGCGCGCGGGTTCCGGTTTCCTGGCGGGCGGCACTTCAGCACGTTCGCGATGAACACCTCTTCGCGCGTAAGGCCCGCAATGGCCAACAGCTTGGAAAGCGACTTGCCGGCAGCGCCCACGAACGGCACGCCCTGGGCATCTTCATTCTTGCCCGGAGCCTCGCCGATGATGAGCACGCGCGCATGCGGGTCGCCATCGCCAAAGACCACGTTCGTGCGCCCGTCGGCCAGCGGGCAGGCATGGCACGCCTGCACCTGAGTACGAATTTCCTCGAGCGAAACGCCCTCGTGACGTGCGGAAGAGCTCATTACCGCAACCTACACGTACACGCGCGGCAGCCTGTGGCTGAATGCGATGGCAAGCTCGTGCTCGATGGTATGCAGGGTGTATGCCATCTCGGTGATGGTGGTAACGGCATCGCCCTGCTGCCCCACGACGGTAACCACGTCGCCAATTTGCGGATCGAGACGGCGGCGCGTACCGTACGTGCGCATGTCCACCTCGAACATACACTGGTCCATGCAAATATTGCCAACCTGCGGCACATAGGTACCGTCGAGAATGAAGTTCACGCGACTGGAAAGCGCGCGATTCAGACCGTCGGCATAGCCAATGGGTAGCGTGCAGATCTTCACGCTACCGGTGCTGCGGTAATTCAGACCGTAGCTTACGCCCTCGCTCATGGGCACCTGCTTGCATTCGGTAATGCGCGCATAGACGCTCATGGCGGGCTTCAGGTTCACCGTGCCACGCGTTTCGTTGCACGGATGAAAGCCATACAGGGAAATGCCCAGGCGCGCCATGTCGAAGTGCGTTTGGGGATAGCGCAGCAGTGCGGCGGAATTAGCCGCGTGCACGGTGCCGGGGTCGATGCCCGCAACACGCAGCGCGTCGATGGCCTCGGTAAAGCGATGCACCTGAATGGTGAAGTCGATGTTTTCCGGCATGTCGGCCGTGGCGAAATGGGTAAACGTACCCACCTGCTCCAACGCGCGGTGGAAGCTCACCGTGCGCTCGAAGTCGATGATTTCCTCGGCACGCACGCCAATACGGTTCATGCCCGTATTCACGGCCAGGTGGAACGGGGCCTTCATGCCATGCGCATCGGCCATTTCGGCATACGCCAGGGCGAATTCCGGCGTGTAGACCGCCGGCATGATGTGATACCCCAGAAGCAGCGGAATGGAAGAAGCGGGAGGCTCGGCCAGCACCAGAATGGGCGCATGGATGCCCGCCTTGCGCAGCTCGACGCCCTCGTCGACAGTGGCCACCGCCAGCTCGTCGGCGCCGCTATTCAACGCGGTGCGCGCCACGCGCACGGCACCATGACCGTAGGCGTCGGCCTTCACAACCGCCATAAGGCGGCAACCCGGGCGCAAGCGACGCTTCGCCTCGAGCACGTTATTGCGAATGGCGGAAAGGTCGATTTCCACCCATGCCCAACGACGGCCGGACGAAGGCATTTCGTCGAGCTTCTCCAAATCGAAGGGCACTTCCCCATGGGGACTGCTCGCTTCGGCCGAACGAGAATACTGGAAGCTGCTCTTCTTCCGGTTGAAGCCGGTAAATCCATTCAACGGTTCTTCGTGCGCCACAACATGCCTTTCTTTCATATGGAGGTTTCAGTATAGCGCGCTACGCGCGTGGCACGCCGCGCCCACACGTGAGCAACACGTGAGTTACCGCACTCCGTCAAACGCGAGCATTATTCCCGTATTTGGATTATGATTGCACGAATACAAAGGAGCGGCACCTGCCGCCAATGAAAGGAATCCCATGTTCGACGGACTCATCTCCCCGAACCGCAACGACGAATGCTGGTGCGGTAGCGGAAAGAAATACAAGAAATGCCACCTGCGCAACGACGAGCGCATGCAGGAACTCTACGACCAGGGCAACGAAATGCTCTATCGCAGCCTGCTGAAGACACCCGAGGAAATCGAGGGCATCAAGTACTCGGCCGAGGTCAACGTGGGCTCGCTCGACTACGTGGCCGAGCACATCGGCCCCGGCGTCACCACCGCCGAAATCGACAAGTGGGTCTACGACTACTGCATCGAACACGATGCCATCCCCGCCGACCTGGACTACGAAGGCTTCCCGAAGAGCGTCTGCACGTCCATCAACAGCGTGGTCTGCCATGGCATTCCCTCGGAAGACGACGTGCTGCAGGAAGGCGACATCGTAAACGTGGACATGTCCACCATCCGCAACGGCTACTTCAGCGATTCGTCGCGCATGTTCTGCATCGGCGAGGTCAGCCCCGAGCGCAAGCGCCTGGTGGAAGTCACGAAGGCCTCGGTAGAAGCGGGCCTGGCCGCCGTGAAGCCCTGGGGACACCTGGGCGACGTAAGCGCCGCCGTGAACAAGGTGGCCACGGAAGCCGGCTACTCGGTCGTGGCCGAATTCGGCGGACACGGCATTGGCCTGGAATTCCACGAGGATCCGTTCGTGAGCTTCGTGGCCGAGGCGGGTACGGGCCCCATCCTGGTACCGGGTATGTGCTTCACCATCGAACCCATGGTGAACATGGGCGGCGCAGCCATCGACATGAACGACCCAAATGGCTGGACGGTGCGCACCGCCGATGGCAGCGACTCCGCCCAGTGGGAAGTGCAGATCGTCGTCACCGAAGACGGCTACGAGCTGCTCTCCTGGTAATTCGCCCCACACAATCAACCACAGGCGCATTCACGCGAAAGGATTGCCATGCCTGAAATGATTTCCCCCGAAGAGGCTCGCGAGCTGGTGCTTGCGGGCGTACATGCGCTCGACGTCGAGCGCGTTCCCCTGCTCGACGCAGTCGGTCGCGTTGCGGCCGAGCCCGTAACGAGCGACATCGACATCTCGCCCTTCGCCCATTCCGCCATGGACGGCTACGCCCTGCATGCGGCAGAGCTCGAAGGGGCCACGGAAGAGAACCCCGTCACGCTGCGCGTCATCGCCGAAGAAGGCGCCGGCAGCGTATTCGAGGGCACCATCGGCGCAGGCGAGTGCATCCGCATCATGACGGGCGCGCCCCTACCCGAAAGCGCCGATGCCGTCGTGAAGTACGAAATCGTCGGCATTGTGGAAGGCGACGGCAAGACGGGGAGCATCGTTTCGTTCACCGCTCCCACCAAGCCGCGCAACAACATTCGCGAAGCAGGCGAGGAAGCCAAGGCGGGCGAAACGGTCGTGCAGGTGGGCGAAGTCATCAGCGCTGCGGGCATTGGCTTTCTAGCCAGCTGCGGAGCCATGGAAGTGGCCACGTACCGCCGCCCCCGCGTTGCCATCATCGCAACGGGCAGCGAGCTCGTGCCGCCCAGCGAAGTGCCCACGCCCGGCAAGATTCGCAACTCGAACAGCTACGCCATGGCCGCCTGCGTGCAGCAGGCCGGCGGCATTCCCCAGGTGCTCCCCATCGTGGAAGACACCTACGAGGCGCTTGCCGAGGCCGTGCAGGAAGCAGTGAAGACCTGCGATTTCGTAATCACCACGGGCGGCGCCGCGAACGGCGACTATGACTTCATCAAGCCCGTCGTGGATACGCTCGGCGACCTGCGCATGACCACCGTAAACATGCGCCCGGGCAAAGCCCAGACGTTTGGCCTGGTAGACGGCGTGCCAGTATTCGGCCTGCCAGGCAACCCCGCAGCTGCCTACATTGGCTTCCACGTACTCATTCGCCCCGCGCTGCGCAAGATGCAGGGCTACACGCACTTCGAGCACACCAAGGTCATGGCGCGCCTTTCCTGCAACATGAAGAAGAAGGACCCGCGTCGCATCTACACGCGTTCCACCATCGTGCGCGAAGGCGACGACTACGTGGTAACGCCTGCAAAGAATCAGAGCAGTGGCTTGTTCGGGCCCATCCAGCGAAGCAACTGCATGGCCATCATGCCCGAAGGCCTGGAAAGCAAGCAGGCAGGCGACCTGGTAGAATGCCTACTTTTGGACATCCCCGAGGAGTTGGTGCTGTAATGACGAACGCAGAACAGTTCGATCCGCAAGCCGCGGCGCAGGCCGCCCACGCACACGATGCGGCCCACGGCAAGGCGCCTCATCGCCATATTCCGCGCGTGGCCATCGTAACGTGCTCCGACACGCGCACGATCGACCAGGACACGGCAGGCGCCGCGCTCATCAAGCTCATCCTCGCCGAAGGGTGGCACGTGGCAAGCCGTGTCATCGTTCCCGACGACCGCGAGAAGATTGGTCAGGCCATCGTAAACGCAACCGACGCCCTCGACGCCGACATCGTTCTCACCTGCGGCGGCAGCGGACTTTCGCTACGCGACGTAACGCCCGAGGCAACGGCCGACGTATGCGACCGCTACGTTCCCGGTATTGTGGAGGCCATGCGCGCTCACAGCATCGCCATCACGCCCCACGCCATGCTCTCGCGTGCCGTGTGCATGCAGCGCGGGCGTCACCTGGTAATAAATCTGCCGGGCAGCGAAAAGGCAGCCCGCGAGAACTGGGACGGCATCAAGGCCGCCCTACCCCATGCCGTCTCCATGATGGCAGGCGAAGGCCACTAGGCCGCCAAGCCATATCTGTACGCCTAGCGGCTGGACGCATCACGCGCCTAGCCGCTTTTCATATCTTGAACAGGGTGTTTTCCCATTCGGGATAATCCTGGCGTATGTGCATACTTTTTTCCCAAATGGGAAAATAGCGACCGTATTACGAAATTTTTCCCAAATGGGAATAATTTGCCAATCCTGCTATAATTTTCCCAATTGGGATATTTTCGAAACCCACAACCCGAGATTCGAAAAGAAGGCATGCGATGGAGTTCTTCCTACCCGCAAAACCACGTAACGTCGACGGCAAACTCCGCGACGCACAGGATCTGGGCGCAATCATTAGAAAGCGCCGCAAGAAAATAGGCCTTACGCAGGGCGAGCTTGCCGCCGCATGCCACTGCTCCGTGCGCTTCATCAGCGAGCTCGAACGCGGCGAAGCCGGAGGAAACATAAAACAGGTCATCCGCGTGTGCAAGGAAATTGGCATTGACCTCTTTGCGAAAGTAAGGGGCGAGTGATGAAGCTTGCCGTGTATCGAGACAAGGAAGACGGGAAAGAGCTGGTCGGATGCATCGTTTTCGAACGAGGCGCGTACTCGCGTTTTGAATACGACGCATCATACGCTACGAAGGCACGCGAAAAAGGGGAGATCGGCATTTCCGAGCGCCTCCCTCTCTCCGACAAACCCTACGAAGACATCGAGATAGCTCCTTTCTTCCAGGGGCTACTGCCCGAAGGAGAGGTCCTCGCCAACCTCGCAAGCGCATACCAAGTTGCGAGAAACGATTACCTCACGTTGCTCGAAAAGCTCGGCTGCGAAAGCATCGGGGCGCTCACGTTCATTGCCGAGACAGCGGACGCAAGCGATTACGCACCCGACTATCAACCCGTCACCGAGCATGCCATCTCCGAAGCCTCGGAAGACCCCATACGTTTCGCCACCACCGTAGCAAGCGAAACGCGCCTGTCGCTTGCTGGCGCGCAGTCAAAAGTCGCATGGTATCTGCCCGAGGGCCTCAACCCCAACGAAGCGGAAACGGACGATTGGCTCGTCCCGAAAGGCACGGCACCATCAACCCACATCGTTAAGATCTCGCGCAGCGGCGAAGAAGAGCTCGCCCTGAACGAGTTGGCCTGCTCTATTCTTTCAACGTCGTGCGGAATAGAAACGGCCGAGGTAAGTCTTCTCCCCGACATTCCCGGCGCCATCGCCGTGAGGCGATACGACAGAGAATGGATCGAAGAAGGTCGTCTACTGCGACTCCACCAGGAGGACATCTGCCAGGCGCTTGGGCTTCCGCCCATATACAAATACCAGCCCGAAGGCGTTGATGCGGCTTACATCATGCACGCCTCCGACCTCCTAAGGGACACGGTCGAGCAACCCGTTGAAGACGCAATCGAATTCGCGAAACGACTGGCATTCAACTACGCAGTGGGCAATGCAGATGCGCACCTGAAGAACAGCTCGCTGCTATACGATCGGGAATGGAAAAAGAGGCGACTGGCACCGATGTACGACGTCACGTGCATCCCGCTCAGCGGCTACTCGACGCAAATGCCCTTCGATTTCGGGGCGCATCGCGCCATGGACGACATCGACGAGCGGGACATCATGTCCATTGTGCTTGACGCCGACGTAAGCCTGGCGGCTTTCGACCATGCCATCGAAAGCATCATCAAAGGTTTCGAAACGCCCGCAGTCGAGGGAGCAGACGAAGACACGCAGCGTATGCTAGCGCGCATCATCGAGAACTCGGCACCGAGGATTCAGGTCCTAAAGCGCTATGCAGGCAGGTAAATAACCTACTCCAGGAACGCGCCGGTTTGGCGGTTCCACAGGTTGGCGTATTGGCCGTTCGCCGCAATGAGCTGGTCGTGCGGGCCATCTTCCACGATGCGGCCATGGTCGAGCACCACGATGCGGTCGAGGCTCGCCACCGTGGAAAGGCGATGCGCCACCACAATGGCAGTACGCCCCGCCATGAGCGTTTCCAGGGCATCCTGCACCGCCGCCTCGCTTTCGCTATCAAGCGCGCTCGTGGCTTCATCAAGCACCAGGATCGGGCAATCGGCCAGGATGGCACGCGCGATGGCAATGCGCTGACGTTGGCCGCCGGAAAGCTTCACGCCACGCTCGCCCGTAACGGTATCAAAGCCCTGGGGCAGCTTTTCGATGAATTCGAGCGCATTGGCGCGACGCGCCGCCTCGCGAATCTCCTCGATGGTGGCATCGGGGCGCCCATAGGCAATGTTTTCCGCCACGCTGCGGTGAAACAACAGCGATTCCTGGGGCACGTAGGCAATCTGCCTACGTAGACTCTGCTGCGTCGTGCATGCCACGTTCTGCCCGTCCACCAGAATACGACCCTCCTGGATGTCAGACAGACGCAGCAGCAGTTTCGTGAGCGTGGTCTTGCCCGCGCCGCTCACGCCCACCAAGCCCACGCGCTCGCCAGGCTTGATATGTAGCTCGAACTGATCGAACACCTGCGTGCGCACGCCGCCGTCCTCGTAGAAGAAGTCGATGCCCTCGAAGTCGATAGCCCCTTCCGTAACCACGAGCGGTTGGGCATTGGGCACGTCGTCTACCAGACGCGGCTCGTCGAGCACGGCGGTCATGCCGCTCGCATCGCCCAAGGCACGGTTCAGGCGCTGCAGGCCCGTATTGATGAAGTTGAACTGGTTCGTCACCGTATTCGTGTAGGTGAACATCATGACGAGCGTACCAGCGGAAATGCCGAACCATGCGTTGCCGCCCGCAATGAACACGGTGACGACGCTCATGATGACCACCGTAATGG
This sequence comes from Denitrobacterium detoxificans, assembly GCF_001643775.1. NCBI lineage: Bacteria > Bacillati > Actinomycetota > Coriobacteriia > Eggerthellales > Eggerthellaceae > Denitrobacterium > Denitrobacterium detoxificans. Next base: position 2,175,291 of record NZ_CP011402.1, read on the forward strand.
CCGCCGTGACGATGCCACGCATCAGCGACGAATGCATGCGCTTGCTATCGCGCGCCACCACTTCCCTGTTATAGCGATCGAACAGGCCGCGCTCGTACTCCTCGCGCCCGTACGTCTTCACGGCCAGGATGTTCGCCACCGAGTCGGAAAGCTCGCCCGAGAGCTGGTTCTGCGCACCGGCGGCCTCTGCGTTCAGATGCAAGATGCGCTTGTACATGTAGTACGAAATGAGCGCATATGCCACGAGCAGTACCATGAGAATCGCCACGTACAGGGGCACGCGCGGAATCAGAATAGCGCACGTCATCACGATGGAAATGACCACGGGCATAAAGGGGAACATAAGCGCTTCGAGCAGCTGGTTATACGCATTCATAAACTTGGTAGTCTGAGACACGAGCGTTCCGCCAAACCGATTGGAATGGAACGACATGCTCTGATGGCACAGCGCGTCGAAGCACACGGTAGCCAAGTCGTAGCTCACGGCAATCTCGAGCTTCCACAGCGCATAGTCCTGCAGCTTGCTGCAAGCCTGGCCCACCAGGTTTATGGCAATGAGGGCCAGCACGTAGGGGCCAAACACGGAAACCAAGTCCTCCGCCGCAACGGCGCCAGCGCTTACGCGGTCGACGATAAGGCTCATCACATAAGGGTTTCCATAGGAAAGCAAGGCGTGAAAGCCAATAGTCGCCAGCACGAGCGTAAGGAAGAATCCCATATGCTTGCGCGTAGCGAGCCAATAGTAATGAAGCGTTCTCCTGGTAACCGACTGCGAACGAGCCATGGTGACCGCCTTTCAAACCCCAAACACCATGCAAACCCGCACAGCGTACCGTACATATCGAATGAAGCACGAAGCCAGATGCCGCGTGCCCATATTTCCCACTTTGGAAAGAGGCGACCGAAGAATGGCGGCATAGCTTGTGATAGTCTGCTAACCACTGTATACGCGACAAAGGACATCCATGGCAAAGCAAGCACCTGTAACCGAAGGGTTAACGCACAACGACACCCACGCCAAACGCGACAGCTTTCGCTCGCGCAGGGGCTTCATCCTGGCATGCATTGGCTCGGCTGTGGGCATGGGCAACATCTGGCTGTTCCCCACGCGCGTTTCCGCATATGGCGGCGGCACGTTCCTCGTGCCGTACCTCATCTTCGTCGTGCTGATCGCCTCCACGGGCGTCATGGGGGAAATGGCCTTCGGCCGTGCCACGCATAGCGGGCCGGCAGGGGCATTCGGCTTCGCCATCCGCGAGCGCTTCGGAGCCGCACGCGAAAAGTACGGTCGCGCGCTGGGGCTGTTCCCCGTCATCTCGTCACTGGCCATGGCCATTGGATACACCGTTGTGGTGGGCTGGATCCTGTTCTATGCCGTGCAATCCATTACGGGCGGCATGGTCGGCATGCAGAGCGCGCAGGAGTTTGGCGGCCTCTTCGAAGGCGTGGCAGCCGACAACACGCTCTGGCAGGTTGCGGCGCTCATCATCGCGTTCGGCATCGTGTCCTTTGGCATCGGGCGCGGCATCGAATCGGCCAACAAGGTCATGATGCCCCTGTTCTTCCTGCTCTTCGTCGTGCTGGCCGTCTACGCCGCGATGCAGCCCGGCTCTTCCGCAGGCTACGCCTACCTCTTCACGCTCGACCCCGCTGGCTTGGCCGACCCCATGGTATGGGTATTCGCCCTGGGCCAGGCGTTTTTCAGCCTTTCGGTAGCGGGTAGCGGCACGCTTATCTATGGTTCGTACCTCAGCGACAAGGAGGACATCCCCAACAGCGCCAAGTACGTCGCCATCTTCGACACCTTGGCGGCCATCCTGGCCTCCCTCGTAATCATCCCAGCCATGGCATCCGCCGGGCAGACGCTCTCGTCGGGCGGCCCGGGCCTGCTATTCATCTACCTACCCACCCTCTTCGCCGGCATGCCCATGGGCAATGTCGTTATGGTGATCTTCTTCGTGGCCGTGCTCTTCGGCGGCCTTAGCTCGCTTATCAACCTCTACGAGGCGCCCATCGCCACACTGCAGGAACGCTTCAAGCTGAAGCGCACGATGGCCTGCCTCATCATTGGCATCATCGGGCTCGTCGTGAGCCTGGTCATCCAGCAGATCGTCTCGCCCTGGATGGATGTCTGCTCGGTCTACCTGTGTCCCATTGGCGCCGCCATGGCGGGCATCATGTTCTTCTGGCTGCTGGGCGGCGACTTCGTAAAGAGCCAGATGAACAAGGGCAGGAAAAAGCTCCTCTCGCCCCTGTTCTTCTCGCTCGGGAAATACGTCTACTGCTTCGTGACGCTCTTCGTGCTTATCGCCGGCTCCATCTTGGGCGGCATCGGCTAGGAAGCCGCGCCTTCGAAAGCAACCACGCGATCGCACAGGCGCTCGGCCAGGTACGCGTTGTGCGTAATAACCAGCACGCCCATGCCGCGCTCTTCGGCCAAGTCCATGATGGCCTCCCATATCTGCGCCTGCGTAACCACGTCGAGCATCGTGGTGATCTCGTCGCAGACGAGAATGCGCGTCTGAGGCGCAAGCGCGCGCATCACGCAGAAACGTTGCAGCTCACCACCGGAAAGCTCGTTGGGAAAGCGCTTTTTCCACGCAGGCTCGATGCCGAAGCGCTCACGCAGCTCCGCAGGGGGATCCCACGACTCGAGCAGCGTCTTGCCCAGGCGCCAGCGCGGGTTCACCGCCCGTTCCGGATGCTGGTGGACCATCTGCACGGGCAGAAACCCAGTCGAGGGCAAAAGACGCGCCTCGTTCGGCAACGCATCCGCGTTATCCCACGTCACACGACCGCTGTCAGGCTTGAGCAAGCCGCATAGCACGCGAGCAAGCGTGCTCTTCCCGCAACCGCTAGGACCAAAGAGAGCAACCTTCTCGCCTTCGGCAATCTGAAAATCGACATGGCTTAGAATGGGCTCGCTCGCATGGTAGGCGAACGAAACGTCATGCGCACTAAGAAGCATGATGGCACCTCACTTCCCCGCCACGCAGGGGGCGCAAGGGAACGGCGCCCTGCAAGCATTCCGACGTGGCCTGGGGGCATCGATCCGCATACAAACAGCCCGCGGGCAAGTTACCCGCATACGGCTGCGTACCAGACACGGGCGTGAATCCGTTCTGCGGAAGGGCACGCCACAACGCCTTGCTATACGGATGGCGAAGCGCTTCGGGATGCTCGCGAAAATCAGCCGCCGGCGCCACTTCCAACGTAGAGCCCGCATAGAAGACCACTACGCTATCGGCAACATCGTAGGCCAGGTCCAGGTCGTGCGTGATGACGACCACGGCTTTGCCGTTATCGGCCAAGGCCCGGAACTCCGACATGGCCTGCACGGCCATGTCATGCGTAAGGCCCGGCGTGGGTTCATCGGCTATCACGACCTCGGCATCCTCGATAAGCGCCGTGGAAAGCAACACGCGGCGCGACATGCCACCTGACAGCTCGAAGGGATACATGCGCTCGGCCCGTTCGGGCAAGCGATAGCGCTTGAACAGCGCGCGCTGGCCTTCCCGCGTTCCACGCGTACCCCGTACCTGAGCGCCCGCGCGCATAAGCGGGTCAAGGCACTCGACCGACTGGGGGACAAAGGCGATATGCGTGCCACGTAGCTGTTCCTGCACTTCGGACGTCATATCCACGCCTCGATAGCGGAGCATGCCGGTAACCGTGGCGTTTTCCGGGAGCAGGCCAAGAATGGCGTGCGCGAGCAGGCTCTTCCCCGAACCTGAGGAACCAACCACGGCCACGATCTGTCCCGCATGGGCCGTAAGCGACAAATCGCTGATCGTCTGCAACGACGTACGATGCAACCCACGCCCATACCGCTCGAAGCGAATGCTCAGGTCGCGCACTTCCAGCATGGGGGCGTTTTCGTCCCACTGCGATTCCAAAAGTCCCATGCGAACTTCAGCTATCCTCTTCATCATGGTCCTATCCTTGCGCCGTATGCGGGTCGATAAGGCGCTTCACGTCGTCACCCAGGGCGTACACGAGCAGCACGATGAGCACCATCATGAGGCCAGGGAAAAACGCAAGCCACCACGCGCCCGTGACGATGTACTTCATCGACTCGGAAAGCACCGCGCCAATGGCGGGCGAATCGAGCGGAAGGCCAAAGCCCAGAAACGTCAGCGCGCTCTCATGCAGAATCGCATGGGGGAACAGCAAAATGGTGCCCACGATGAACTGGGGCATAACGCTGGGGAACACATGATGCACGGCAATCCACGTACCGCTCTTGCCCATTGCACGCGAAGCATGCACGTAGTCGGACGTGCGAATGCGCAGCACCTCGGCGCGAATGAGACGCGTAAGCGATGGCCAGTGCGAAATGGCCACAGCCACGATGACGCCCCATGCCCCGCCACCCAGGGCAAACGAGATGAGGATGAGGAGCACCAGGTGAGGCACCGCCATGAACAGGTCGCAGAGCCACAGCACCGTACGATCGATTACGCCACCATAGATGGCGGAAAGCGAGCCCAGCACCAAGCCAATGCCACCGGAAACAACCGAGGCGGCAATGCCAATGAGAATGGAAATGGCCAAACCGCGAATGGTGCGGCAGAACATATCGCGCCCCAGGTAATCGGTGCCAAACCAGTGTTCCATACTGGGCAGCAGGGACTTCTGCGCATAATCGGGCGCATACGCCGAATCGGGCATGGCAAGGCCTGCGACCAGAACGCCCAGCAGGATGCAGCCCAGAACGCACGCAAGCGCAATGGCACGCCTACGACGGTTGCCCCGCGTACGAGCACGTACGATAACGGGAGCGGCAGGTCGGGAGATAGCGCATTCGCTAGCCATCGATGGCCTCGCTTCCTCGCCTGATGCGCGGATCCACCACGCCGTAAAGCACATTCGCCAGCAAGTTGCCGAAGAACACGAACAGGGCAGCCACCAGAGCCACGCCCAACAACAGCGGAACATCGCCCGCAAGCGCCGCCTCGACGGCGGCATTGCCCAGTCCGGGATAGGAAAATACCTGCTCGGCAAGAATGGACCCACCGAAAATCTCGGAAATGGACGCGCATTGCAGCGTAATGGCCGGCAGCGCGATATTGCGCAGCACATGACGGCGCGCAAACTGGGTACGAGACTCGCCACGCGCACGCGCGAACAAGGCATAGTCGCTCTCGCACGCCTCGATGGCCTTTTCGCGCGTCTGCAGGGTGATGGACGCAATGCCCGTAACGGAAAGCACGAGCGCCGGCAAGAACAGATGCCAAAGACGATCGCCGATGGTAACGTCCTGGGCCAACACGCCCGCCGAACTCGCAAGCCCCATGGGGAACCAGCCCAGCTTCACCGAGAAGACCACAAGGGCCAGCAGGGCAAGCCAGAACGTAGGCGCTGCCGCCATGGTGAGGCAAAACCCCTTTACCAAACGGTCGAGCGCGCTATCGCGACGCATGCCGCACACCATACCCAAGGCAAACCCCAGCACGCCAGAAAAAACCCAGGCCGTACCCATAAGCGCCAACGAGGTAAGGGAACGTTCGGCAAGCACATCGAGCACGGGGCGCTGATAGATAACGGAAACGCCCCAGTCGCCCGTAAGCACACCGCCAATCCAACGCAGGTATCGCTCAACGGGAGGGTCGTTGAAGCCCCAATGCGCCGCTATGGCGTCGAGCTGCTCTTGGGACAAATGATTCTCGGAGCCCGCATAAGCCTCCACAGGATCGATGGGAGCGGCATTGGCCAAAGCAAAGCTCACGACGCTCACTGCAAGCAGCAGCGTCATGAGCCTTACGGTATTCCCAGCGACGAACTTCGCTCTTGGGGACACTACTTCTCCTTGCCAGTATCATCCGAAGAGGAGCCAGACTTGGCCTCTTCCTCTTCCAGGCGCTGCTCTTCCCACATCCACTCTTCCAGGTTGCCCACGATAGGCCAGCCATGTCCGTGGGGATGCACGGGCTGCTCGCCCAAGTACAACCCATTACGCACGAAGTAGGTATGGTCGATGGAGACGAGCCAGATGAAGGGCATGTCGCCGTTTTCGCTTTCGGGGCCAGTGGTTCCATCCCACTGCACCTTCTGCCATTCGCTCAGCGAAAGAGCATCGTCGGTGGTGTCGAGCGCGCTATGAATATGCTGGTCGACGGTAGCATTCTCGTACTGGGCATGATTGTACGAGCCCGTGGAGCTGTAGTATCCAACCAGGTCACCCGAGGGATCCCAATCGCCCGTGCCCCAGCACGTAGGCACGTTTTCAGACTGGGCCTTGCAATCCGACCAAAGCGCAGACGTGGCATTAATCTTGATGCCGAGCTTCTGCGCCTGCTGGGCAAACGCCTCGGCGATGTTGTAGCGCTGCATGTCGTCGGTACGACCCGTAATAGAGAACTCGGCGCGCACGCCATCCTTTTCGCGAATGCCGTCGGAGCCTTCCTTCCAGCCCGCGTCATCCAGGAGCTTCTTGGCCTCATCCAGGCGGCCATCCTTGTAGCTGCACGCACTGTTTGCCCAGGGGACACCCGTGATGAGCGCCGTGGTAGGCGTGCCAATGCCGTTAAGGGCACCCTCCACAATAGCCGAGCGATCGACGCCAATGTTCAGCGCCTTTCGAATGGCCTTGTCGCACGTGACGTTGTTGCCAACCGTCTTACCATCCTTCTGAGATTCCGCAGCCGTGGGCAAATTGAAGCCGCGCGTGTCCATGGTATCGAACGTGCGAAGCGTCATGCCGTTTACCGAGCTGGTGGCGTATTCGGGTTGCACCATGGCAACGTCGAGCTCGCCCGACTGCGCATGCGCGAGCGAGGTCTCGCCATCCAGGAATAGCAGCGTAATGCGGCGGAACGGCGAAATCGTGCCGTAGTAAAACTCGTTCGGCGAGATGATGATCTGCTGGCCCGCATCCCACTGATCGAGCTTGAAGGGGCCACTGCCGATGGGATCGCTACGATACGTCTGCTCGTTGTAGAGCTTCTCGGGAACGATACCCAGCTTCGCCGTAACCTGAGGGAAACTAGAATACGGCTCGCTTAGGCGGAACACGACCGTATAGTCGTCCTCAACGCTAACCTCGGCAACCTTCGAAAGGTCGATCGTGGAAGCCCCGTTATCGCGCGCCGTAAGGTACGAGAAGGCTACATCACCAGCAGTAACGTCGCTGCCGTCGGAAAAACGGGCGTTCTCACGCAGCGTGAACGTGTATTCCAGGCCGTCGCTGGAAACGCTCCACCCCGTGGCAAGGTCGGGGTTAAGCTGCATATCGGTATCGAATTTCAGCAGACGCGACTGGAACAAGATATACGAGCCGTTATAGCCCCACCCCGTAAGCGGATCGAAGCCATCTTCGGGCTCGGACCCCACGTAGATGGTAAGCGTATCGGGAAGCGACTCGGAAGAAACCGGGGTCTCTTCGCGGCTGCAACCCGCAAGAATCCCCGCTGCTCCACCCATGGCCGCAAGGGCGCTCGCCGCAGCGGCACCCCTCAGAAAACCTCTTCTGGAAATAAACGCACTGCCATTCCCCATGTCCACTCCCTTGTGTGCACGTGTTACATTAGACTAATCCGTAACACGTATTATTCACGCTGTTCGCGTACCGTCAATAGACATTTTGATCAAATTCGTCTCTCTTTCGGCAACGTACGAAAGAGAGCACGTTCCTCGGGAAAAATAACCTCTGGGTAGCACTTGCATTCCCCCATACGGCCCCGTGCTAGCATGGGCGGGCAGACATTCCAACGGAAGGAAATCCATGGACGACCACAAGCGTTCGTACTATCGAAATCTTTCGCAAACCCTCGTTAAGAAATTCGCCCGGCGCGGCATCGACGCACTCTACTGCGACACCGCCGCCGAAGCGAAAGACGCCGTTCTAGAGCTCATGCCCAGCGGCTCGTCCGTCACGTGGGGCGGCTCGATGTCCATCGAACAGGCGGGCATTCTCGACGCCGTTCGCGAAGGAAACTACAACATTATCGACCGCTCGGACAAGGGCCCCGGCGAAGACCCGCGTATCATGCTCAGCAAGCAGATGATGGCCGACTACTTCCTCATGAGCACCAACGCGTTCACGCGCGACGGCGAACTGGTGAACATCGACGGCATGGGGACACGTCTGTGCTTTTTGGTGGCGGGCCCCGCGCACGTTATCGTGGTCACCAGCATGAACAAGATGACGCGCGACGTGCCTTCCGCGCTGCAGCGCATCCACGACCAGGCCACGCCCCCGAACTGCGTACGCCTGAACATTCCCACACCGTGCGCGGCAACGGGCGCCTGCGGCGATTGCCACGGCGCAAACACCATCTGCTGCCAAGAGGTCATCACGCGTCACAGCCGCGAGCCCCATCGCATCACCGTGGTGCTCGTAGGCGAAGAGCTGGGCTACTAGCGGCCAGCGCACACGCCGGAACTCGGTTACAAGGCATAACGAAAGCGGCCCGCTCGATTGAGCGGGCCGCTTGGCTTTCAGGCTAGGAACGCACGCAATGACGGCGATTAATCCTGGTTGGCGTCCTTCTTCTTGCCGTGGGCAAGGGCGCATGCGCTAACGGCACCGGAAAGCGCGATGAGCGCGATGACGTTGGGGATAACCATCAGCTGGTTGAACATGTCGGCCAGCTCCCACACCAGGTCGTTCGAGAGGATGGAGCCCATGAAGATGAACACGAGGGCGATAACGAAGAACGGGATGACGCCCTTCTTGCCGAACAGGTATTCCACGTTCAGGCGAGCGAACAGGTTCCAGGACAGAATCGTGGAGAACGCGAAGAACAGCAGGCAGATGGCCACGAACGCATTGCCGAAGCCGGAGCCGAAGAACGAGCTGAACGCAGCCTGGGCCATGTTCGTCTTATCGAGGCCCACCAACGCAGCAACGTCGGCCGGATCGCTGCCAGCGGCGGCGGAGGCGAATGCCTGAGCCAGCGCGCCATCGCCCACGTACAGCGTACTGATAACAACCAGGGCCGTCATGCTAACCACGATGATCGTGTCCACGAATACGCCGATCATGGCAACGACACCCTGATCGTGAGGATCGCTCACGTTTGCCATGGCATGCGCATGAGGCGTGGAGCCCATGCCAGCCTCATTGCTGAACAGGCCGCGCTTGGCGCCCTGCGAAAGCGCAGCGATGATGCCGAACGTCACGCCACCCATGCTCGCCTGCGGGTTGAACGCGCATTCGAAGATAAGCTGGAAGGCGGGGATGATGTTGCCCGCATTCATGATGAGCACGACCAGGCCGCCCAGCAGGTAGAGCACGGCCATGATGGGCACGAGCTTTTCCGTGACGGAGGCGATGCGCGAAAGGCCGCCAATGAGGATGACGCCGGCAACGATCACGATGACAACGCCAACGACCCAGGTGGGGATGGCGAATGCCGTGCTCATGGTGCTGGCGATGGAGTTCGACTGCACCATGGAACCCATGAAGCCGAGCGCCAGGATGATGGCCACGGCGAAGAAGCCAGCCAGGATCTTGCCGCCATTGCCCTTGAACGCCGTGGTGATGTAGTACGCAGGGCCGCCATGCACGGTACCGTCTTCGTCGACGCGACGGGTCTTCTGCGCAAGCACGGCTTCGGCGTAGTTGGTGGCCATGCCCAGCAGGGCGATAATCCACATCCAGAAGATAGCGCCCGGGCCACCGATGAGGATGGCGCCACAAGCGCCCACGATGTTGCCCGTGCCTACCTGGGCGGCAACGGCAGTAGCCAGCGCCTGGAACGAGCTGATGCCGCTCTTGGACTTACCGCCACGCAGGCTAAAGCCGCCGAACATGCGACGCCAGCCCTCGCCAAAGCAGCGAAACTGCACGGCGTGGGTCTTCACGGTGAAGAACAAGCCCGCGCCAATGAGCATGATGATCAGGATGTAATTCGAGAGATACGAATTGATCGTTTCCACGATTGGGAGCAGCACGGCTTCCATAAGAGATGAACCTTCTTTCTTTCGCGACACCTTGCGCCACCGAGAAGGTCCTTATGTGCACCGAAGAAGCGGTTAGAGTTCACCCCGTAACCGCCATCTTTGTGTACGCTCTGTCCGTTTGCCTGAGAGATTGAGCCGTTTCCAGCCTTGCACCTTCGGCACTCATAAAGAGATTCTCCAGAGTTTCCTCGACCTTCGGTTTCTTGCGATTCCAAAGGCTTCACCGGAAAGATGGTGAGGTCACTATAGACTATCGCACGCTAAAGTACAACGAGAATTTTCGAAAATAAGGAAAGCCTGACAAAGCAGGGGCTCCAATGCGCGGCCGGCAAGCGCCACGCAACACCCCGAGTGCTATAATCACGCCTGTATTCACACGATTGACCTGGGAAGAAACGAGGTTGCTATGCCCACCAGAGAACAACGCCAGCAAGAAGCAGCCAAGCACATAGCATTCGTGAAGACGGTCTTCGGCAGCGAGACGAAGGAAAGTATCGCCAACGCCGTGGTGTACGAAGACGGCGAAGGACGCGAGCTCGAATTGCCCGAGCCCGCATTCGAATCCACCGCGACGCGCGTAAGCAGCGCCTTCCCCGCAACAGTCGTGTTCGACTCGCAGAGCAAGACGGGCGTTATCGACGCATGCTCGTTCACGCGTCCGGGCGGCAACTACGAAGACGGCGCCTTCGGCCCCGAGCAAGCGCTTTGCGCCGATAGCAACCTCTACCCCATTCTGCAGGGGTGTAAGAAGACGTTCTTCGACGGCAACCGCGGCTACGAATGCAGCATGCTCTTCACCGACCGCGCGCTGTTCCTGCCCGACGTGATGTTCGTGCGCAACGGCGTCATGAAGAAGGCATCGGTCGTGGCCATTGCGGCACCCAACCGCACGCGCGCCCTGGAAAACCACCGTTCAGAACGCGAATGCGATGCCAACCTGGCCAATCGCATCGAAGCGCAGCTGCGCATAGCCGCTGCACAGGGCATTGAGACCCTCGTGTGCGGGGCGTTCGGATGCGGCTCGTACGGCAACGACCCGGCATTCGTGGCGCAAACTTATCGCACGTGGATCGACGCGCATCCGGGCGCGTTCAAGGAAGTAGTATTCGCCGTTCCGCGCTCGGCTATCGAGGCATTCGAAGCAGCATTCGGGGCACCTCAACCCGCAGAAGAAGAGCCGCAAGCCGCCACGGAGGAAGAGGAACGCGACACGGAAGACTGGCGCACCATCGACCTGCCCGAAGGCATTACCCTCCGCTAGCTCAGCGCGCAACTAAACAGCAAAGCGGTCTCCATGGAGGAGGCCGCTTTTTGTATATCGCCCCACGCGCATGGAACGGCAAGAAGCGATTATTCGGACCCCTGGGGCAGCTGCCCCGTCCAGCCCGGCAAGCCAAACGTGGAATGTGGCACAGCGCCCGTCCATTCGCACACGCGCGCAACCATGCCCTGCACGTCGAGCACGCCATAGGCAAAGCCCTTGCGAATGAGCTCGTCGGGCACGTACGTGTCGTACTTTTCAAATACCGGCACTTCCCCGCCATACAGCAGGTCCATAGGCGAAAAGCCCGCGCTTACATGGCGCGCCAGCACCTGCCAGAATTCCTCTTCCGAAGCATCCATGCGGAACTGCAAGAAATAGGGACGCGAGGAATCGAGGCCCTTCAAATGCAACTCGTCGGCGCAAATGCGCTTCAGAAAGCGTTCGAGCGCCAGGAACGCATAGCTGCCCAGCCAGGGGAAGAGCCCCCACATGTTGCCGCCCAGGTTCACAAGCGGATGCTCGAGCATGCCAGCGGCATGAGCCGTGGCGCGCGCTTGACGCAAACGGGCCTGGGCATTCCCCATGACGTAGGGATACATGGCATCCTCCTGGAGCACTTGGCGCATGCGCTCCAGGATGCGCGTGTGAATATCGCCCGGGCATTCCCCGAAGTACGCGGGAACCTGCCCCTTCACGAGCGTGCAATACACCAGGTGGCGATGATGGTCGACTTCTTCCACCAGCCACGTGCGCCCCGCAATGGCAATCTTCTCTCCCATGGGCGGCGGCTGCACGATGGTGCCCAGCTCTTGCGATTCACTGCGCACGGTGTATTCCTCGCTTTCCTGGAATACGCCGTAGAATCGGAAGTTGTTCACCACGCGCTCGCCCGCCAACCCCACGATAAGGCCGCCCAGTTCGGTAACTTGTACCTGGTCGGTTTCCACCAAATGACGCAGCAAGACGCGATAGTCTTCGGCGGAAACGTTGCGAAACGGAGAGAGCGTAAGCACGCGACCCGCCAGTTCGGCGGGCGTCATTTCCCCACCCGAAGCAAGCGTGGAAAGCGTTTGATGGTAGAGCAGGCTGAAGGGCAGCGCATGGGGACGCGGAGGCTCCACCCAGCGTTCTTCCAGGTACAGTTGAACGAGGGCGATGCCCTGCAGCAATTTCCACGGAATGGTTTCGCCCAGCAGCGCACGAGGCTCGGGGCGGTCTTCGCGCATGACGAACCACATTTCGCTGGGCTGTCCCCGGCGGCCGGTACGGCCCATACGCTGCAAGAACGCCGACACGGTAAACGGGGCGTCGATCTGAAAGGCACGTTCCAGCCGCCCGATGTCAATACCCAGCTCGAGCGTGGCGGTGGTAACGGTGGTGAGCTGCAGGCTCTCGTCGCGCATGGCATCTTCTGCCGTTTCCCGATACGACGTAGACAGGTTGCCATGGTGGATGAGGAAACGGTCGGGCTCGCCTTGGGCCTCGCAATACGAGCGCAGCGTAGTAGTGACCGCTTCGGCTTCCTCGCGAGAATTCGCGAAGACCAGGCATTTGCGCCCGCGCGTATGCTCGAACACGTAGCCAACGCCCGGATCTGCCGCAGCGGGGGCAACGTCGGAAGGAGCCTCGAACACATAGCCCGCAGCCTGGGCAGCGGGAGCACTGGAAACAGCAAGGTGAGCCTGGTCGCCCGATGGCAGTTCCAGGTCGAATGCAGGAGCCATGGAAATGTCGGAGCCCGCCACATCGTCGTCGACCGCCTGGCGGTCGCTCGTATAGAAGTGTTCCATGGAAAGCCGCCAGCGTTGCCCCTGGTCGCTAATGCGCGGAACCACCGTATCGCGACCTGAACCCGCAGCCAGGAAACGCCCCGCCTGCTGCAGATCGCCCACGGTGGCCGAAAGGCCAATGCGACGCGGCTGCACGCCCGCCGTACGCGCAAGGCGCTCCACCAGGCACATGGTCTGCCCACCGCGGTCGCCGCGCATGAGCGAATGGATTTCGTCGATGACTACAAAGCGCACATCGCCAAACAGGTGAGGAATGGCGTTGTGCTTACGCAGCAACAGGGACTCCAGCGATTCGGGCGTGATCTGGAGCACGCCGCCAGGATGCTTCAGCAGCTTCGCCTTGCGCGAACTGGAGACATCGCCATGCCAGCGCCATACGGGAATACCCGCTTCTTCGCATAGCTCGTTCAACCGACCAAATTGGTCGTTGATGAGCGCTTTCAGCGGGGCAATGTAGATAATGCCAACCGACGAGGACGGCTGCTCCTGAAGCAGCGTGAGCATGGGAAAGAAGGCGGCCTCGGTCTTGCCCGACGCCGTAGACGCCGCCAGCAGCACATTCTGATCGGTATTGAAGATGGCATCGGCAGCAGCCACCTGAACGCCACGCAGAGAATCCCATCCATTGCGATAGATGAAATCCTGAATGAACGGGGCATATCGAGAGAATGCGTCCATGCTACAAGCTAAACTCCGCGAAATCGGACGCCGTGCGTTCGCCAGCGGCCACCCCAGCAGCAGGAAACGCAGGCGCAACCGTCGTGGGGGCGGCAAATGCATCGGATTCCATGAGCCCCTGCAACGTCATGCCCGGATTCTGGTGCAAGATGTCGAGCAGCTCGATGAAATCGCGAATGACCTCGCGCGGGGTGATGTGCGTATGGGCGCCCACGCGCTCGAATTCCGTCTTTATGAACAAGGCCAAGTCTTCGTCGGAAAGGGTGGGCTCATAGCCAAACAGGCCCGCATGAATGTCCTGCAGGCGCCCCGCCAGCACAAGCAGTTCCTCGTACGAAAGCGGCACGAGCTGGATGACGGGAGCAAGCATGTCCTTGTATTGAGCGCCGGCAAAGCGGCCTTCCGCCAAACGGCTTCGCAAGGCTTCGTAACTATATACGCCACGCCGGCGATCTTCCACCGCCTGGGGCGTGCCACCCATGATAATGCCCAGGTAGCGAGCCTTACCCTGCAGCGTGTCGTTATACATGGTGAGAATCTTCTCGTAGTTGTACTGACGCGAGATGGCGTTGGGAATCTTGTAAATGTTCACCAACTCGTCGATGAGCACGAGCATGCCTGCATACCCCGCCTGCTTCAGGAAGCAGGCGAAGAGCTTCACGTACTCGTACCAATCGTCGTCGGTAATGCAAATGCCCACGCCCAGTTCGCGACGCGCTTCCGTCTTGTTGGCGTATTCGCCGCGGAACCACTTCACCACGCGAGCCTTCGTTTCGTCGTTATCTTCCACGTACGAGCGATAGTACATAACGAGCAATTGCGCGAAATCGAACCCGTGAACCATTTCGGAAAGAGCGCCCACCGTTTCGTGAATGCGCGCTTCAACCGCATCGGCAAATGCGGGCGAGCCCACGGCATGCGACGATTCCGCAGCCACGGCACTTTGCACGCCCGAAATCCAACGGTCGAGAATAAGCGTGAGCGCACCACCTTCGGGGCGCGTCTTCGTGGACATGTTGCGTATGAGTTCCTTGTACGTGGCAAGCCCCTGCCCCTGGCCGCCATGCAAGCGGCGTTCCGGGGAAAGGTCGGCATCGATGACCACGAAATTGCGATCCATGGCGTAAGAGCGAATGGTCTGCAGTAGGAAGCTCTTGCCGCTACCGTACTTGCCCACAACGAAGCGGAACGTAGCGCCGCCATCTTGGATGATTTCGACATCGTGCAGGAGGGCATCGATTTCGGCATCGCGGCCCACGGCAATGTACGGCAAGCCCACGCGCGGCACGACGCCGCCCTTCAGCGCGTTGATAATGGTGTTGGCAATGCGCTTGGGCGCCTTCTTCATGCCGAGCGTTCCTTCCGAACAAGTGTTCTACTTTTCATGCATCATACCATGGAAAAAACGTGTGCGAAAGAACACCATTTTCGACTACGCGCAAGCCGAGCAAGCTGCATTACGCCCCGTAAACCAGCTATTGCGTAACGATCGCCGCCCTCCCACCGCATGTGGGGGCTTTGCAATGCCCCCACGGCAACAGATATAATTGATACAACGAATGTAGTAATGGGGGCCAAGAGGGGTTTTGGCTTATGAGGAAGATCCGCATTGGAGACGCGGTGTCTACGCCTGGCGGGCGTCATGGCGTCGTGCGCGGTTTTCCCGACAAGCGAACCGCAAAAGTCCTGCTCTACAACGAAAACGGCAGACCCGACGCCCCGAAGCTCTTCGCAATCGACGAGATTACATACATAAAGCCGCTCAGCGTGACGACAAAGAGCCTCCGTGCGTACTACCGCTTCGAAATACCCCTTGAGGACATCGCTCCCGGCAGCAATCCGCTTGCTGGATACAAGGTTAGCGAGCCCTGCTACGTAACCCTCGATGATGCCATGCGCGCGCTCTTCAACATGCGCGACTGCGCGCTCGACGCCGCCAGCTTCGCTCGATGGGTCGACCCTTACGCCAAGAAAAGCCAGCTACGCGACGCCATCGTCTTCATTTCGGAACGCGAGCACGAACGCGCGTTGGAGCGCAAGGGCGAACTGCCGCCCCATTCCGAGGCGGACATGCTCTACCTGCTACGTACGTGCTACAACGACATCGTCTACGCGGTGACCACGGGGGAAATTGCTGGCAACGACACCTCGTTCCTGGACTACGACCGCATCCTTTCCGACTGCCACAACTTTCGCAGCGGAAAGGGCGACCGCGTAAAGCCCTACCTGTGGTCGCGCGCCGCGCGCACCGCATACGTCATGGGCCTCACCGATGCGCAGCTGGCCAACATGGACAAGCTGCATCACGAAGAATACCGCCGCATCCTGGAAGAGCTCTGCATGGAGGGCCATGCCGGCGCCATGGAGCGCAAGGCATATTCGTGCTACGGAGGCAGCCCCGCATACGAATGCGACTGGGTTACGGCGCGCGACCTGCTTCTCGAGCTCATGGACCGCAAGGACATCTCCGACGAGAAGAAGCGCTTCTTCGCCAATACGCTGGGCTACCTGTTCTACTATGGCCGCTGCAACGACGGCGCACCTCAATACGACCTGGCATTTCGCTACTATTGCATCGGCTTCTTCGGCATGGTGCGCGAATCGGCATACAAGCTAGCCGACATGTATATGAACGGCAAGGGCGTTCCCGAAAACCACCTGGCCGCATACAACCTGCTTACCTGGGCGTTCTCGCGCAATATGGAAGACTTCACGTCGGGCAACCCCGACAACAACTTCGCTGACGCGGCCCTGCGCATGAGCAACGCCTACCGCGACGGCTTGCACGTGGCGCAAGACCGCTTCCACGCCTACGAGCTCATCACCCAGGCGGCATGCGCATTGCGCGAGCGCGCACGCAACGGGTCGCACTACGGCGACGCCATCGTAGCGGCGAACATCGACTACGAGCTCGCCGAACTGCGCATGGAATTCCCCGATGCGGCACCCACGAAATTCCTGAAGAGCCACCATCCCGACCACCTCCTGCAGACATTCGAAAACGGCTACGTGGTGAACGTGGTCATCGAACGCACCAAGAAGGGAATCGCGCTCACCGCGAAGCGCATACCGAAAGCCGACGAGGAACGAGCGCACTTCGTGCTGGTCACGCACCCCTGCCATGGGTACTGCAAGCTGCACGCCACCATCGAGGAGGAGGGCCGCGACATACGGTTCCTGCAGCTTCGGGAGGGCAGCCACTTCCATGCCGACGCGCTACGCCCCTGCGGCAAGAAGAACGGTGCGCCATGCTACGAGTTCCTGCACGAGGGGCGCGTTATCGCCCGCATTGCCTGCAAGAGCTATCGCTTCCGCGTGGACTGGAAAGGCGCCTGGAACGCGCGGCGCCACACCTTCGCACGCGTGGAATTCACGCGTGGCGGCAAGACATACGATTACCTCTGCGATGGCCTGCCCGCCACCAAAGGCTGCCTCGTGGTAGTGGAAGTAAACGGGGTCGAAAAGATCGCGCGCGTCGTGGACCTCATCAGCTGCACGAACAACGAGATGATGCTCGACGCGGCAAGCTATCGGCACGTAGAGCGCCTGGCCATCGGCGGGCACTAGGCAGCGCTAGCCCAGCAGCTCCCGCACGTCATCCACGTAGTCCTCGATAAGTTCGGGCGGTTCCGCTGCCGCATCCACCACGATGTCCCCAAACTCGTCGAAGAGCTTCTCGTTCACCGATTCAGCCAAAAGCGAAGCCATGACGCCATGCGTGCGCTGGAAGTCGCGCACCGACCCACCTTCCAAGAGCACGCGCAAAAAGGATTGCTCGTCGGAAGAAAGGCCACATGGTGCGCCTTGAGCCCCATCGTCGGACTCGAGGGCCCGCTCGAGCGCACGCTCTTGCGCGGGTTCTGCGGACTGGGCCTCAACCTCGGCTGCAGTACCATGCGCTTGTGCCTCCGCCGCCGCGCCGGTACCCGCAACACGCACGTCAAGCGCGTCCAGCTCCTCTTCTTCCACGATCAGACGATCCCGCGTGACGTCCGCCGCCGCACGGATGGCGTCCAGCCTGCCCAGATCAATGTGAACCGCGCGCTCCTGCGCCTCGCGACGAGCGCGAAGCAGTTCGCGCGCTTCGTCGCGGATCGCCTCGACGATGTACTTCGTGCTCACGGGAGCCGCCAGCTCGCGCGTATCGCCATACTCCTGGCGCATGATGGCATCCACCGTTTTCAGGAAATCGCCTATCCACGTCTTCGCTTTGCGCGGAGCGGGATAGCGCACGCGCGTCCACGCGCCCGCGCGGCAATACACATGGTCGATGGGCCCAATGCGATAACGATAGTCCCCACGCTTCAAAGGGTCGGAGAAAATGGCGCGATTGAACGGCTGGTATATAACGGGCTTGCGATTCCCGAACAAGCGGTCGGGCAAGGTACGCGAAAGCTTCGTATGATGCCGAGCCACCACCCGAAACACCGAAACCGCAACCTTGCGATAATCGTCCCCATGCTCGGTAACAAACGCCGACGCGGACACGCGATACGCCGAGAAGCGCGTAAGGGCCGCATACAATTCGTCATCGGAAGCGCCCTCCCACTGCATCACCGTAAGCCGCGCCTCGTCTTCCAAGCGCATCGGAAGCTTGCGCAGCAGACTCGATGGCAAATCGTAGTAGACAACGTATGCGTCAGCCCATTCGTCCACATAGCGCCCAATGGCGAAGTCGAGCGCACGATACGCATCGCCAAATGCGACAAGCTGGTCGAAGCCGGCGCGCGCATCATCCACGCCCACTTGGTTAATGAGCTCGTAGAGATACACGAACGCATACGACAACGACGTTGGCTGTACGTCTCCCGCACGAACCCGCGCGCGCCACGTGAGATACGTGCGCAGCTGGTCGTTGTTCATATCGTCGTACGTTGGGTAGTAGTGGCTAAATTCCGCCTTGCCCGCAAACTCGTCGGAACACGCAGCGAGCACTTCCGCCTCGCGCACAAAGCGCTCCGTGACCGTGAGCCTTCGAAAATCGGGATCCTTCGCCATTTCGCGCACCCGACGCACTTCGCTAGGAACAAACTGCGAAAGCTGATTCGCAGTCATGAGTATGGGCTGGTCGGAATAGACGGTATCGCTAAACGCGGAACGCTCCCCCAGCCGAGCGGAAAGCTCATCGCGCAAAGCGCGGATGCGATCGTGCTGCGAGGGATTGAAACCCCGTTCCATGACTACCCAACGTTCACGGCGATGCCTGCGGAATGGACGATCCACGCCACGCCCGCGGAATCGTTGAGCCACGCGCTTTCGAAGTCGGCGCGCGGATACGTGCGATGCACATCTCCCGCCTGGCTCGAAGCGGTCGCGGGCTCCTCGGCAGCTTCGTCCGAAGAGGCAGATGCGGATTCAGGCGACTCGGCACCGCCTTCGGCAACTGGCTCTTCGCTAGAGGCAATGCCCTGGTCGGCAGCGGAAGCCGCCTGCTGGGCAGCAACGGTTGAAAGCGCAGGGGCAACTCCGGCCGGATCGTTCACGATAACGTTGCCCTCATCGTCGATGCCGCACACAACCATGGCGTGCGCCGCCGCTTCGTAGCCGGCGTCGGGTACGTTGCCCGACGTGACGTTCAGCTGAACGGCAACGGGCACGCCCAACTCGAGCACCTGCTCCAGCTGAGCCAAACCCGAAAGGCGGGTAGCGTAGGCCACCAAGCCCCGCGAAGCGCACAGCGACGTAGCGAATACGGAAGTGTCGTACGACTGCATTTGAGCGTCGACCATATGCGCGGCGGCCCATGCAACCCGCTGATCGGACGCAAACCCCAAGGCAGAAAGCTCGTCCTCGGACGGGCCGGCATTCCACCAGTCCAGAAGCATGGCGCACGCAGCAGGGGCACTAAACTCGGGGCCCTCCGCCGCCGCAGTCGCGCTGGCGCGCACCTGGGAGTACTGGGGTACGTCGATGGGGTCGATGCCGCCTTCGCCCGCATACTCGGACAGCTCGGCATCCTCATCGAACAAGGTAGCCACCAGGCTGGCCATATTCAGGGAGGGCGCGGCGTCTTCGCCCAGAGGGCGCATAAGCGTCGCGCGCATCTGCACGTTATAGAGCCGGCGCTCTTCCGCCGCCTCGAACACGCAGGCGGACGTGCTTCCGGCCTCGGAAGACTGCTGAACCGAATAGCTGCTCAGCGCGCCATCCTCGCCTTCGGCCGCGCCGCTCCAACGAGCAAGCGCAAGCCAATCGCTGAGCGTGCCATCCTTGCGGCGCCCGCGCACCTCGATTTCGAGCCAACAACCTGCGGGGATGGTAGCGCCCCACGACGCCATGAGCTCGGTCGCACCGAAGGAAAGCTCCAATTCGGGGGAAATCCACGTACCCACTTCGAAGTCGATGTCGACGGGCTTCTTCGCGTAGTCGTCGGAAAGCGTACGCACGTCGAGCACCGCCGTGGAATCGAGCACAGCATGCCCCGCAGCATCGAGCGTAAGACCGCTGAACGTACCCTGATCGAGCTTGTTCGCGCCGCGCCACACCGTAAGACTGATGTAGCGCGAAAGATTCGCGCTCTTGGACGCGCGCGAGCCATTGCTGCTCGACCCTGACTTCGCCACGCACCCCGGCAGGGCAAGCGCAGCCGACCCGGCAACCGCCGCACCGGCACACAGGGAAACGAACCTGCGACGCGAAAGACTATGCGAAGAGAAATCGGGCACCATACACTCCTTAATCCATTTCGCAAGTATACCGCACGCATATGGGGCAACGGCATCCTGCGAACGCGGCAACAAAGCATCACCGCAGGATGAGAATGCAGCCTATTCCGCGCGCAGGGGCAAGGGAATCTTCGCCCCCAGAAGCGCCGCCACCACAACCAGGGGCAGACTTTGCAACGGAAAGCAGAGAAGCAGCAGGCAGACCGCGAGCAGGGGCTTGCGCGTAGTTGCTCCGATGAATGCCGAAGCCGTGGCGGTAACCGCAAACAGGGGGTCTACCCCCGTAAGCGCCGCCAGGGCAAAGCCCGCCACGACGCCCGTGAAGATGTTCGGGAAGATGGTGCCGCCTCGCCAGCCCGCGCCAATGCATAGCGGCGTTGCCGCGCACTTCAGAACGGCCGTTGCGGCAAGCACGCATGCGGGTAGGCCCACCCACGTTTGCGCAATTTCACGACACTGCTCTTCACCCGAAAAGAGCGTCAGCGGCAAGACCAGGTAGAGCGCGCCCAAGACCAGGCCGCAGAGCGCGGCGAACAGCACCGGCCGCTCTTCGGCATGCGCGCCTACACGATGGGCGAGCCGCGTTGCCAGATGCGATTCCACGCCCAGCGCGTACCCCACCACCACAAACAGCAGCGCCCAGGGCAACTGGGCAACGTCAAACGCGAAGGAATCGAATCGGGGCAGGCCACCCATCTGGCCCAACATGAGGGATGCAAGCCACAGACCCAGGAAAGCGCCCCCTGCTGCGGCAACGTACAAAACTACCTTCACGACACGCCGAAACGTGAACAACCGCGGATTCGGCTCGCCCGACATAGCCTCGCGCGCAGCGACAATGCCCGCAAAGGGGGCGCCGAACACCGCGGTAAGCGTAGCCGAGACCGTGACGTCCGCCAGGGATTTCGCCCCCAGGCCCGCGCGGCGCAGAGAATCGCCAATCCATGTGACGAGCGCGGCAATAATGCCCGTAAGCCCCGCCTCGGGGCCGATGGAGCCACCGAACATCAGGGGCAGGAGAAACAGCGCGACCGTGGCGAATGGGCGCTCCAAGGTATATCCGCCCTCGCTTTTGACCCGGGCGAAAACCTCGCTCAGCTCTTGCGGGGCGGCATGCGTGCGCTTCGAAACGTAGCCTATGAGCGCACCCCCTGCGGGACACACGAGCAGGGGCAACCACCACGCGCCCACCGCACGAGGGAGGGTATCCCACATGAAGGTGACGCCGATGTTCATGACGCGCAGCAGCAAAGAGACCAGCACGCCCACCACCAGCCCCATGACCAGCGATACCGCAATCAGGGCGCATATACCCGCTATACGTGGGGCACCTTCCGGCGACGCGCCGTACTCCCCCACCAAAGGACGGCTATCGTTCATTGCCATTCCGCTTACGCAAGCGCTTGATCTGGTCGGAAAGCTCCTGCAACTCGGCCTTGGACAAATCGGGAAGATGCTCGAGGCGATCGATGAACACCGCCACGCTCTCCCCCTTGCGAGCATGCATAAGCTCTTGGCTATAGCTGACCACCGCACCCGTGAGCACAGCGACAACGAAAACGCTCGTAACGCTCAGGAGCACCGACACGACACGCGCCAAGGGAGAGGAAACGGTTATGTCCCCAAAGCCAATGGTGCTCACGATTTCGAAGCAGTACCACATGGAATCGCCCAGCGTGGGAATGGCGGGCTCGAACAGCCACACTAGCACCGAGCAAAGCAGAAAAATCACGGCGAAGCCGACAACAGCCCGGTTCAATCCGGAATGCTGCATTACCGCACGTATGAGGCCATATTTGAACATGAGAACACTCCTGTCCTTGCTTTGCGCATATTATACCCGCCAATGCGCCGTCACCTGGGGAAGGGCTTCCCTGCGCATAAGCTCTATTGCTTACGAAAGTGTCATGTTCGAATTCAAGCCAACGGGTATGATGGATGCCATGGACACGCAGGCCAACATATACATCGTCGAAGACGACGCAACGCTAGCCGAGGGGCTTTCCAACCTGCTTCGCTTGCAGGGGTACAACCCCACATCGTGCTCGAATTTCGCGAACGCGGCAAACGAGGCGCTGGAGCAGGCACCCGACTTGGTCGTGCTCGACCTGAAGCTACCTGGCACCAGCGGGCATGCCATCTGCCGCGCCATCCGCGAGCGCAGCAGCGTGCCCATCGTGGTGCTCACCTCGTCAGACGTGGAGTTCGACGAGGTCATGGCCCTGCAGCTGGGCGCCAACGACTACGTTACCAAGCCCTACCGCCCCGCCGTGCTGCTCGCACGCATCGATGCCATCCTGCGCAGGTCGAACGCGAAATCGAACCTCATAGAGCACGCGGGCGTCACGCTCGACCTCACGTCGGGCACCGTGGCAACCCAGGAACGCAGCGTAGAACTCACGCGCAACGAGCAGCGCATCCTGACCATGCTCATGGAAAACCCGGGCGCCATCGTCACGCGTCACGAACTGCTCTGCGAGCTCTGGGAATCCGACGCATTCGTAGACGACAACACGCTCACGGTGAACGTGAACCGCGTGCGCCGCAAGCTTGCCTCCATAGGCGTGCCGGAATCATTCCTGGAAACAAAGCGAGGCCAGGGCTATGCCATCCAGTGACGCGCGCTATACGCCCGCTGCGTACCTCGCCGATCGCGCGCCCATCATCGCCCTCCTCGCGCTCGCGCTGTGCATTCTCACACTAGCGCTTTCGGCATTTGGCATATCGGTGCAGGGAATCACACTTTGCATCGCCATTCTGGCCCTCTGCGACGCAGGAGCCCTTGCGCTTGGCTACCTGCGACAAGCGCGCTACTTCCGCACGCTCGAGCAAGCCGCGGAACGCATCGAGCGCGCAAGCGAGCTAGCGGGGCTGCTGCCCCTTCCTCACTCCCTCGAAGCGCAAACGGCGCATAGCGCAATCGAACTATGCACCCTTGCCGCAACGCGCGAGATCAGCGACGAGCGGAAGGCAACGAGCGACTACCGCACCTACGTCGACCTATGGATTCACGAGGTGAAAACGCCCATCGCCGCCGCGAAGCTCCTTGTCGCGGGCATGCACGGCCCCGAAGCCGACAAGCTGCGCCTGGAAATGGAGAACATCGAGCATCAGGTGGAGCAGGCGCTCTACTACGCACGCTGCTCGGACCTCACGAACGACTACCACATCACCAGCATCCCCCTGGCCGGCACCGTGCGCGAGGCATGCAAACGGCACGCGAACCTGCTCATCGCAAGCGAAGTGCAGCCCAAGCTCGACATTCCCGAGGAGCTCGAGGTCCTCGCCGACGAGCAATGGCTCCTGTTCATGTTGGGCCAGCTCATCACGAACGCCGCGAAGTACGGAGCGAGCTCGGTCACGTTTTCCGCGCGCCAGCACAACGAGAACACGAGCGCGGGCCACGTTGACCTTACCGTAGCCGACGACGGATGGGGCATCCCCGCCGCAGACGTGCCGCGCATGTTCAACCGTGCGTTCACCGGGCAAAACGGTCACCGCGCCGGCAGCTCCACGGGCATGGGGCTCTACCTCTGCGCCGTCATGTGCGACCGTATGGGCATGAAGCTCACCGTCGGCTCCGAAGAGGGCGTCGGCACGCGCGTGACCATCGGCTTTCCGCAAAATCGCGCAAACGAACAGCTATGTGACAAAAACGAAAGAGACCTGTAAGCCCAATCGATGGCGACGCTTCGAATGGGTTTCTAGCATGGTAATCGCCACATACGAAAGGAGATCGCTATGGCAGAAACCATCGCGCAAGCACGCATCGGAAGCACCGGGCAGCAAGACCGCCCCGCGCTTTCGGTTCAGAATCTGGAAAAGAGCTTCGGCGGCAAGGACATCATCACGCGCGCCCTGGCGGGCATTTCGTTCGAGGTAGAGAACGGCGAGTTCGTGGGCATCATGGGCCCCTCGGGCTCGGGCAAGAGTACGCTGCTGAACTGCATTTCCACCATTGATAGGCCCTCGGCGGGCGAAGTCACGGTGAATGGCGTACAGCTGTCCCGCCTGCGCGGAGGCGCCCTCGCTCGCTTCCGCCGCGAAGACCTGGGCTTCGTCTTCCAGGATTCGAACCTGGTCGACACGCTCACCGCACGCGAGAACATCGAGCTGGCGCTTACCATTCAGCGCAAATCGCCGCGCCTCATCCGCACTGAAGTCGAAGACATCGCCGAACGCCTGGAAATCACCAGCGTGCTCGACAAGATGCCCCATCAGATGTCGGGTGGCCAGCGTCAGCGTGTCGCCGCTGCGCGCGCCTTCGTGGGCAACCCCACCCTCGTGCTGGCCGACGAGCCCACCGGCGCACTCGATTCGCGCAGCTCAACGCATATGATGGAACTGCTCGATACCATGAATCGCGTCACGAAGACCACCATCATCATGGTCACCCACGACCCCTTCGCGGCAAGCTGGACGCACCGCATCCTGTTCATTCGCGACGGCAAGCTCTTCAACGAGATTCGCCGCGGCGACCTTTCCCGCAAGGAATACTTCAGCCAGATCATGGACGTCATGGGCTTCCTGGGTGGGGAGGCGTAGTCATATATTTGAAACTCGCCTTGCGCAACGTGCGCAAATCGCTGGGAGACTACGCCATCTACTTCATCACGCTTTTTGCGGGCGTTGCCGTCTTCTATGCGTTCAATTCCATCGAAGCCCAGCAAATCCTCTTCGACATTCAGCAAGACGACGACGTCTTCAAGAGCGTATCGGAGTTCATGGGCCTCTTCTCATACGTCGTCGCATTCGTCCTTGGATTTCTCGTCATCTACGCCAACGGTTTCATCGTCCGCAGGCGGCACCGAGAATTCGGCACGTACCTTACCCTTGGCATGAGCACACGCGGCGTTGCCCTCGTCATGCTCATAGAAACGCTGCTCATCGGCCTTGTCGCGCTTGTTCTAGGCATTGCCGCAGGCTTCCTGCTCAGCCAGTTGCTTTCGTTTGCCACGGCCAAGCTCCTGGGCACCATCATCCAGCATTACCAATTCGTCTTCTCGATGGGCGCGCTCAAGAACACGGTCCTATGCCTTGGCATCATCTTTGCCGTCGTCGCCCTGTTTAACGTCGTGATCATTGGTCGCACCAGCATCATCAAGCTTCTCGACAACGCCTCTCGCCAGCAGCGCGTCATCATGCGCAACCCCATCGCAAGCGCCATCGTCTTCGTTGCATCCATCGCCATTCTGGCCTTTGCCTACAATCGACTGGCGGAAAACGGGCTCCTCATGCTCGATGACCCCAAGTTCATGCAGGCCACCATCGCCATGCTCATTGGCACGCTCCTGCTGTTCTGGTCGGCCGCGGGAATCGTCATTGCCATCGTGAGCAAGCTCAAAGCCTACCATCGCGGCCTTACGGCCTTCACGATGCGCCAAGTCGCCTCGCGCATCAACACGGCATTCGTTTCACTCTGGGCCATCAGCGTCATTCTCTTCTTCGCCATGACCGTCTTCTCCACGGGCATGGGCATCGCAGACGCGCTCACGAGCAACGCCGAGAAGCTCACCCCCTATGATTGCTCGGCCCCGCTATTCCAGTCCATTGACCAGACGCTCGAAGAAGAAGGCGGGGATGCGCTGGCCGCGTACCAGTCGAACGAAGGCGACCGCGTAGCCGCCATCCGGCTTGCCGACCCCGATTGGGATACGTACGTGCGGGAAGCCGTACAGCTTGACTCGTATTTGCTTGTCGGCAAATCGGGAGAGGGCGCTGCATACACGTATGACGACCTACTTTCCAACTCGAATGTGCCCATGAGCGAAGCGCTTGCGTCGATAACCAACAATGAGACCCCGGTCACCATGCAGAAGCTCTCTCAATACAATGCGACTATGCGCATGATTGGACAGACCGGCCTTACGCTCGGACATGACGAGGTAGCCATCGCCAATACGATCGACTTCGCCCAAGCGCAAGCCGACGATCTGGTTAGCAACCATGCGCACGTCTCCTACGGGGGATACGAGCTAACCGTTGTATGCGGAACCTCCGTGGAAGAGTCGAACACGGCAATGGGCAGCGTGGGACTCGTCATCATCGCCAACGACGATATCGTAGATGAACTCGCTGCGAACGATCAGGCACTATACAGCAGCAGTTATCTGAACTTCATGTTCGTCACCAATGACGCCGACGCGAATGACCAAGCACTCTCCCGCACCAGCCAACGCTGCAAGGACGCGTATTCCGAATCGTGGCCCCTTGAAGCCACGCTCACCCAGCAGGAGATGCTCTCTCAGGCACTGTTCCTACGCATGCTCGTAACGTATCTTGCGGTGTACATTGGCTTCGTGTTCCTCATTGCGGTGACGGCCTTGCTCGCAATTCGCCAGCTATCCGACGTCTCCGTATCCCTTCCGCGCTACCGCACGCTCTCGCGCATCGGCACCGACGAGCACGACATCCAACGCTCGCTGCGCCATCAGGTGGAACTGTACTTCCTCGCACCGCTAGTCGTGGCCATCTGCCACACGGCCTGGAGCATCAACGTCATGAACGGATCGCTCACGGCGGCGCTGGGCGTAAACCCCGCAAACTCGATTGCGCTCACCGCCGTCCTCATGACCATCATTTACGGAGGGTACATGCTCATCACGTACCTGGTAAGCAAGCGCTTTGTGAAAGCGACGCTCGCGCGCTAACGAGCGCCGCGCATACCCCATACAGAGAAGCCGGGTTGAGGCAATGTCCCAACCCGGCTTCTCGCATGATGGAAGATGCAGCTAAGCGGCCTTCCTGGTCGCTATGGTGTGAGCAACCAAGCCAATGACCACGCCCAAGACAGCGGGAAGCAACCACGACAACCCCATGTCGAACAGGGGCACATACGCAGAAGCACCCGCCAACAGCCCCTCGAAGGGCGCACGCGCCACCTCGGGCAATCCATTCAGAAAATCGAGCACGCACGTCACGGTAACGCATGCCACGACCGCCACATACACCTGGCGAGGAACCGAAACCCAACGCCCAGCCAAGGCCAGACCAATGAGCACGATGGCAAGCGGATACAGGAACATGAGCACGGGAACCGCGTACTCAATGACGCGCGTAAGGCCAGCATTAGCGATTACCAGGGAAAACACCGCAAACAGCAACACCCACGCCCGGTACGACGGCCCCTTCGGAAGCACTTCGCGGAAGAACTCCGCACAGCTTACCAGCAGGCCAACGGCCACCTTCAGGCAGGCCAGCGCAACGGTGACGGCCAGAATGACCAGACCTGCAGGGCCAAAGTAGGCCGTGGCGATCTGGGTAAGGGCGATGCCGCCGTTTTCGGAGACGCCCAACGCCCCTACGCTCTGAGCGCCCACCAGGGCAAGCGCGCCATAAATGACCACCATGATGGCGCAGCTCACCGCACCGCAACGCACAACCTCGCCCGCCACGGCGCCGCCATCGGAAACGCCCAGGCGGCGAATGACATCAACGACCACACCGCCAAACGCCAGGGCGGCAAGAACGTCCATGGTGTTGTATCCCTCGAAGAACCCGTTCGAGAAGGCGTTCGTCTGGTAATTAGCAGAAGCAGCCGCCGCATCCACGGACGACAACGGGTTCACCAACGCGGTAATGAGCAGCACGGCCAGGAACACCAAGAACAACGGCGTAATTACCTTGCCAATCCACGTGAGAATCTGACCTGGTCGCATGGCCAACAAAACGGCGATTGCGAAGAATACGACCGTACACGCGGGCAGCCACGAAGAGCCCACGAGCGGCTCGATGCCCACGGTATAGGTAACCGACGCGCAGCGGGGAATGGCGAAGAAGGGCCCAATGGTCAGGTAGAGCACGCTCATAAACGCAATGCCCCACGTGCCGCCAACCTTTTGCGCAAGCTCAAGACCGCCCGAAGCACGGCTCGCACCCAGCGCGGCAACGCCAAGCAACGGCAGGCCCACAGCGGTAATCACGAAGCCAAGAGTGGCCACCCACACATTGCCCGCGGCAAGCTGGCCCAGGTGAACGGGGAAAATGAGGTTTCCCGCACCAAACAGCATGCCGAACAGCATGACTGCAACCGATATCCTATCCCTAGCCTTCACGGGCACTCCTTACGTTCGAAAAACAGGGGCACATGATAGCACGCACGCCGCGCAAGGTGCCAAGCGCTCCACACTCCCTCGACACGTAACGCGCATCGCCTGCCCGGCTGGTAGAATCTCTTCCGTTGCCAAAGAAGCGCCACGGAAGGAAACCCATGCGAGACATCGAGCTGAAACGCGTATACCGGCATTTTAAGGGCGACCACTATCTCGTGGAAGACATTGCCCGCCATTCCGAAACCAACGAGGAATACGTGGTATACCGCAAGCTCTACGGCGACGGCTCGCTGTGGATTCGTCCCAAGACCATGTTCCTTTCCGAAGTCGACCACGAAAAGTATCCCGATTGCCCGCAGAAGTACCGATTCGAACTGCAGGACATCGAAAGCGTCGCCCATAAGGCATAGAAAACGGGCTGGTCGATCACACTCGGCCAGCCCGTTGCTCATATGACGGAAGATGTCTAGCTGCAGATCTTGCCCGGGTTCAAAATGCACTTCGGGTCGAAGACGGCCTTGATACCCGCCATGAGATTGATGGGCGTCTCGCCCAGCGAAGCACGCAGGTAATCCTTCTTCGCATGGCCGATACCGTGCTCGCCGGAAATCTGGCCGCCCAGCTCGGCGCACTTGGCGTACGCAGCTTCCATGACCTTGGCGGACTGCTGCAGGAACTCGTCCTGGTCGGCGTCGTTCGCGCAGCAGTAGATGTGCAGGTTGCCATCGCCTGCATGGCCAAACGAACGAATGCGCGTGCCATTCTGCTCGCCCACTTCGTGGACGTACTTCAGGAAGTCGGCAATGACGTTCACGGGCACGACCACGTCCATCTCGTCGATGAGGTCGGTATCCGATTCGATGACGGTCAAGAACGAGCTGCGTGCTGCCCAGACGCTTTCCTTCTGAGACGGATCCTGCACCACGAGCGTGTCGAACGCGCCCTGCCCATCGGCGATTTCCGCCAGGCGCTCGGCACGCATGAAGATCTCGTCCTCATCGTTTCCGTCGAGCGTGACCAGAATGTACGCGCCCGCTTCGCAACCATTAACTTCCGTGGGGAACACGTGATTGCCCGTGGCCTCGGCCGAGGTATCCACGATATCGCGCTCCATGAACTCGATGGACTGGGGGTTCAGGCCGGCAAGCTTGATCTTGGGAACCGACTCGATGGCCGACTCGATGTTCTCGAACGGCAGGATGAAGCTCATGTCCTCACGCGGATTGGGAACGAGCTTCAGCGTGAGCTCGCAGATGACGCCAAGCGTGCCTTCCGAGCCAATCATCAGGTGCAGCAAACTGTAGCCAGAGCTGGTCTTCGTGACCGCACGGCCGATATGCTGAATCTCGCCCGTAGGAAGCACCACGGTCATGGCCAGCACGTAATCACGCGTCGTGCCGTACTTCACGGCACGCATGCCACCGGCATTGGTGCTCACGTTGCCACCCAAAGATCCGGTCTTCTCGCCGGGATCGGGCGGATACATGAGGTCGTGGTCCAGGGCATCGGCTGCCAGATCGCACAGGCGCACGCCCGGCTGAACGCGCACATTCAGGTTGTCCATATCGTACGCAAGAATCTTGTCCATGCGCATCGTGCACAAGACAACGCCGCCGTACAGCGGCGTGCTGCCGCCAACCAGGCCCGTACCTGCGCCGCGCACCGTAACAGGAATGCTGTTCTCGTAGCACAGCTTCATGATGGCCGCCACTTCCTCGGTGGTGGCAGGAAGACAAACCGCCTCGGGCATGCGCGTGCCGTAAATGGGCATTTCGTCATGCGCGTAATCTTCGGCAATATCCTCGCCGGTAAGGCAGTTATCCACGCCCACGATTTCCGCAAGCTGGGAAACCAGCTCGGGCGTGAGCTGATGATACTCGGGCATTAAAGCTCCTTTCCATGCGGGTCCCTTCCCGCATGTTACGTTCTCCCTCAATGAGAGACAGTTATACCAGTTTAGTTGGGTGCTACCGACCCCAGAGTAATAAAACCCCCGAGAATAATAAGGCCCGCTGGCGCTACGCCAGCGGGCCACATGGCTTAGGAGGCTTGCATTTTCTGCAAGCGGGCATGCAGGAACAGCCCCTCGTCGGTATCGGCAATCAAACGAGGCGTAGCGTACTCCTCGATGACGCGCGCCGTGGAATGGATGTCCAAGTTGTCGCGGATGGCGTCATCCACGCTAGGCAGGGGCTCGTGACTATAGAGAACCAGGTCGTTCGGGCCGCTCACCAGCGTAAAGCCAGCAATGCCCGTAGTCTTCTGGTACGCCGCGGAAAAGCCGCCGTCGATGCAGATTACCTTGCCGCCAGCCTTCACCGGGTCTTCCCCGTCCTTCACCTTCACGGGCACGTGACCGCACACCAAATGGGCGGTATGGGGGTCGAGGCCGAAGTCGCGGAAGATGTTGTTGTAGGGCTCTTCCGAATCGAAGAGCTGGTAGAACGCATTCTTGACTTCCTTGCGCGCTTCCTTTTCGCGGCACATGTAGATCTCGAACGTAGCCATCTTGCTCTTTGCGAACAGGGGCGAGCCCTCGCCCAGCCACAGGTACCACATGATGTCCCGGCCACGCTTGCGCGTTTCCTCGTCTTCGGCGCGAAAGCCGCGATACACCCATTCCTGCAGCTCATCGTACAGAGCCAAACCCGAACACGTCTTCCCGAAGATGTCGACTTCCTTCAGGCTGCCATCCTCATTCAGCGGCACGCAGGCATGGAGCAGCAGGTTTCCGTTGGAAAGCGCATACAGACTGCCACGATCGAGCAGAACGCGCATGTGCTTCTGCAGCGTTTCGCACGTCATGAATTCATGCTCCAGGTGGCGCATGACCGCTTCCTCTTCCGGCGTGAGCTCGTAGGGATGCTCGCGGTCGACCGTGGGCAGGTACGTATCGGTGACTTCGTACTCCACGCCGTCCACCGGCACGATACCGCGCTCGTAGTCAATGAGATGCAGCAGCTTGCGGCTTTCCAGCCCGAAGCTCGGGTTCTCGTCGATAAGCTGGGCTTCCACCTTGAACTGCAAGATAGCCATGGCCTTCTGCACCTTTACGGCGGCGTCGAGCTCTTCAGGAGACAGGCCCGGATTCACCTTCAGGGCGAAGGCCTCGCACGGGTCGCCCTCGTACGCCTTCAGCGCAAAGCTAACCAGAGGATCGAGATCCATGCCGTAGGCATCAGTAAGAATGTCGAGGTTGCCATAGCGCGCACAATTGCGCACCACATGCGCGATGCAGCCGCGCTGGCCCAGGGAAGCGCCCATCCACACCATGTCGTGGTTGCCCCACTGGATATCGAGAGAAGGCAACTTGGCAAGCTCGTCCATGATCAGATGCGGCGCAGGACCGCGGTCGTAGATGTCACCCACCATATGCACGTGACCAATGACCAGGTGCTGAATGGCCTGGCACAGCGCAATGATCTGCACATCGGGGTCGTTCGAAAGCTCGGGAGCCTGCGCGGGTGCCCGATCTTCCAACCCCAGGATGACGTACACCTCGCGGGCAACATCTTCGGAAAGCGCGTCGGCGACGGAACGAGGCGAGCGGTCGGCAGCCACATGGCGCAGAACCGCAAGCAGGTTCTTCATGGTATGAATGCGCCACAAATCGGCGTCGTCAGCCGCCTCCACGAGCATGGGCAACTTGCGATGCGGATAGTACACGAGCGTTGCCAGGGCATCGGCCTCGCTCTCTTCCAACTGATCGCCCAACACATCGTCGATGGCTACACGCACCATGCCGCATCCGTTGCGCAGGATGTGCACGAACGCACCGTATTCGCCATGCACGTCGGAAACGAAGTACTCGGGCGTTTTCAGGGCATTCAGTTCAGCGGATATCCTTTTGATTTCCTCTTCGCGGTCCATGGGCGTCCTTTCGTGTTGATTGTTCCGTCCTATGGTACCCGATGGAACGAGGATATGCAGCTTATTGCCAAATTGCGCGTAATGCTGCAATTTCCTCCGCATATCCCGTAAGCGATTCCTGGGGTGTTTCCAAGTAGAACGGAAGATGACGCAACGCAGGATGGCGGGTAACGGCGGAAAGGGCCTCGAAGCCGATTTCCCCCTTGCCAATGCACTCGTGGCGGTCCTTGTGCGAACCGCAGGGGTTCTTCGAATCATTCAGATGGATGGCTTTCAGGCGACCAAGCCCGATGATGCGGTCGAACTCCTCAAGCACGCCATCCAGGTCATCGCGAATATCGTAGCCTGCGTCCCACACATGGCACGTATCGAGCGTTACGCCCATGTGGTCGTTCAGCTCCACACCCTCGATGATTGACGCCAGTTCCTGAAACGTACGGCCGATTTCTGACCCCTTGCCAGCCATGGTCTCCAGCAGCACGGTAGTCGTCTGCTCGGGGCGCAACACATCATTCAAGACAGACACGATCTTCTGAATGCCCACGTCGGCACCCTGGCCCACATGGCTGCCAGGATGGAAGTTGTAGCACGAACCGGGGAACGTCTCCATGCGCTGCAAATCGTCGGCAAACGTCTGACGCGCGAAATCTTGCACCTCAGGCTTGGCCGCGGCAGCATTCAGCGTATAGGGAGCATGAGCGAGCATGCACACGATGCCCTGATCCTGCGCCCGCACGCGATAGCGTTCGATGTCCTTCGGATCGAGCGCCTTTGCCTTGCCGCCACGCGGGTTGCGCGTGAAGAATTGGAACGTGGTCGCACCCAGCTTCGCCGCTTCATCGGCGGCCTTCGCATAGCCTTTGGCCACCGAAAGGTGCGGGCCAATCACCAGCTGATTCATGAACTCCCCTTGAAAAAGAAACGCCCCATGGCTTCCTGCCACGGGGCGCGAAACCTATCGAGAATGCTTACCCTGTGGCACCGCGGCCGGCTCTCCCCAGCCATAACGTTGCGCAAGCGCATTCGACACGAGCGACACGATAATGCCCGCCGCAACACCCAGGACCAGGCCGGCCAGTACGTCGGTAGGATTATGCACGCACACGTACAAGCGCGAGAAGGCGATGAGGATTGCCACGACAAGACCCAGCACCTTCCAGGGCTTCTTTACGTTGCTGAACAGGAGCACCGTAGCCGCCGCGAAGCTTGCCGACGTATGCCCCGAGGGGAACGAAAAATCCGTGGGAGCCTCTACCAGCAAGGGAAGCAGCGAAGGATCGACCACGAACGGTCGCGGCCTGGCGACGAGGGGCTTGATAATGTGATCGCCCACGACCCAGACAAGCGCAACGCCGCAGATGAGCGTAATGCCCCAACGGCGATAGCGCTTCATGCAGATAAGCACGATGCCCGCAATAAGCCAAATAGCGCCCTTTTCGCCGAGCATGGTAATGGCAGGCATGACCATGTCGAGAAAGTCGCATCCAATCGTATTCTGGATGCCATGCAAGATTGCAAGATCCATGTATACCCCCTTCATACGCTTTGAGGAACCCTATCGTACCAGACGGAAGCAAGGGAACCCCACCTCGTTTCCTAGGCGTACGAGACAAGGACACTAGCGAACGATGCGCGCAATGCGCTTCGCCAGGAGGCCAGGCGGCCGATGTTCATGCCGAACGGAGAAAAATGACGCACCCGTCACCAGGGCGTCATCATTCAACTGAAGAGGGGGGCGCTACGCTTCCACAAGAGACGACCCGAAGGGAGCGATGGCCAGACGGGCCATTTTGAAGAGCTGCAAGCCAAAGGGAATGCCGATGACCGTGACGCAAAAGAGAACGCCCATGAACACGTAGGCAAGCGCCGACCACAAGCCAATGAGCAGGAACCACACGATGTTGGCAAGCAACGATGGGGCACCACCACCGTATACGATGTCCTTACCGAACGGCGCAAGCGTAAGAGCCGCCATGCGAAACGAGATGCGCCCCAGCGGAATGCCGATAATGGAAATGTAGAAGATGCAGCCCGCAAGGCAGAAGCCCAGCGCCGTAAGCCACCCGCCGGTGAGTATCCAGATGATATTTCCAATCGTGCGCATAGTTCCTCCTGGTTGCTAAACGGGCTTACTCGTTATGCTACCAAGGAAGATCAACCCCGCATGTACGGAAGACGGTACTTCCACATGAACAAGGGACAGAGGTTTGTTCACGCCTCCACCGCATTCAACACGCTCGACCAGCAGGCGTGCAGCACGCCTGCTTGCATATGGGAGCAAACGCTCCACGCGCCCGCGTCGAGTAGCGGGCAACGCATTCGACAATGCGTACGCGAACGAACCTCCGTCACCTGTTCACGCTTACAGCTCTGCCGCTCCCGTTTGCACATAGAGCTTCGCGTCGAACGGATCGCCATCGCGCATACGCAGCTTTACGAACGTGGGAACGCAATAGAGCGCAAGATGGCCCTCGCCCTGCGGAATCACCTTGGAAAACGTGGCAGGCAACACGCAACGCCACCGATCGTCGGCAAGGCCCATATCCTCCAACGTGCGCATGTAAGCAGCGCCATCGCCACCCTCCTCGAACAGCTCGCGCGCATGCGTCGCCGAGCCAAAGGGGAACGCAGCCGACACGCCAATCGTCGAACCCACGGATCCGTCGCGCATCAAGTCGAACTGCAATTCGAGACCGAAGGGGGATTCCAAAATGGAACGCACGCAATCTTGCAGCAGCGACCCTGCCGTATAAAAGCCACACGCACACAGGTCATCGACGAGCAACGAGTAGTTTTCTTCATATCGAGCAGCCGTTTTACGGTCGATAAAGCAGTCGACGCGAAGGTGCGCTCCCAGCCGCCCCGGATGAACGCCGGTATACCAAATCTCCCAGCCAGCCGGCAGGGAGTCGGAGAATTCGCGATAGAGGCCATACGCATCCTCGCCCGCCGCAATGTCAAAGAATCGCTTGATGTCGCGCAAAGGACTCCCATTGATGTTCACATGCACTGCCGGATCATTCAAACGACCTCGCGAGATGTCGAACGCCAACGCCAAGCCATTACCGCCTGGCTCCTCATGGGCATACCACCTGAACAATTCGCCGTAGGGGCTCCTCAAGTCGATTTCCTCGTTCTTCAAATCACGCAGTGCCCAATGCGAATATGCCATGTGCAGATCAAAACGGGCTTCGCCCAAAAGCGGTATTTCGAACCAGAGAACGGGCATCTGCTGCGTGTTCGGAGCACGCAAAATCGCTTCCCGCGCGAGCGATGCTCCCGCCGAAGCAGGACATGCATGGGCATCCTTCCCCACGGAGGCTCCCAACAAGGCCTCGGAGCGGATATCGTTCGTCATGAGCGCGTATAGAGCGTCGAACATTTCCACGTTGGTCAACATAGCCAGAGCTCCCCATCTACCGGCAACAAACCCCAACGCCCATTGTACGCAGCGCAGAGCCAGAACGCCCTTGCTGAGAACGTTCCGTAACGAATCGCAATCAAGCAGGAAATGCTTAAGGCAAGAGCCCTGGGGCCGAGCAAGCAGCTCCGCCCGAACGCACGACGCGGGTCGGGCGCGAGGTTCCACCCGGGCAAAAGCGCGCAGTAACAAACCTTAAACAAACCGAATGCGGCCAATAGCTTTCCGCATGCACAAGTATGATGGACAAAGCGATATTATTCTCGCTTACAAGGGGGCAGCATGCTGCAATTCAGTAGACGAGCATTCATTGCTGCAGTAGGGGGAAGCATTGCGGCAGTGACTCTTTCGGGTTGCTCGGACGAAAGCGCCAATCAAAGGCCAACCGAACTATTTGCTTGGGCTCAGCATGAAAAGGATTCCCCTGAATGGGTTTCTTCGCTCTCGCAAGCGCAAGACAAATCAATCAAGCAGCTCTTCGTGGTTGCAGGGATGGGGGAACAGCTAACCACAGCAACTATATCCATGCACGAGCGAGATGAAAACGAAGCCTGGCGCCAAGTGCTCTCAACACCAGGCTACGTGGGACGCGATGGGCTCTGCCCCGATTCGGAGCACGAAGAGGGGGATTTTGCGAAAACGCCTATTGGCGTCTACAAGTTCAACAAGGCCTTTGGCATTGCGGATGACCCTGGCTGCGCAATGGAATACACCAAAATCGATGATGATGCATATTGGTCGGGCGATATGCGTGAGGGCATGCATTACAACGAACTAGTCAGCATTAAAGAGCTCCCCGACTTGAATACGGAAGATAGCGAGCACATCATTGAATACGACTTTCAATACCAATATTGCCTCAACATTAGCTTCAACGAAGAGGGAACCCCAGGAAGAGGTTCTGCCATCTTCCTTCATTGCCTCGACCCTGCAAAACCATACACAGGAGGATGCGTGGCAATACCAGAATACGCGATGATTGAAGTCGTAAAGCGCGTATCACCCGATTGCGTCGTCATTATAGACACGTTTGACAATATGAACGGTAGCTTCTAAAGAAGGCGCAGGGCAATCGGGGACGCCCCGGCCAGCAACAAAACTGATTTGGAAAAGTTATTCCTCTGCAGAGGATGCCTCGCCCGAACGCAAAAGGGGCCGCCCGGCGGCACGAGAGTGCCAGCCGGGCGGCCCCATGGCATG
This sequence comes from Denitrobacterium detoxificans, assembly GCF_001643775.1. Lineage (NCBI taxonomy): Bacteria > Bacillati > Actinomycetota > Coriobacteriia > Eggerthellales > Eggerthellaceae > Denitrobacterium > Denitrobacterium detoxificans. The sequence continues at coordinate 2,212,136 of NZ_CP011402.1, forward strand.
GAAATGCCCCCCATGAGCGCGACGCCCTATCCTCCCACGGACTACACCGCAGTACTTTCGGCGAGGAGGGGCTTAACTGCCGAGTTCGGAATGGGATCGGGTGATCCCCCTCTCCATGGTCGCGCTCATGGGGGGCGTTCCCCCAAATCGCTTATTATGCGATTGTCAGGTGCTGGCGGGAGCCGGCTACCCTGGGTGCCGCATAGCGTTCGGTTGATCTTTGACTAGATATGCGCGATGTGAATAGAAGAGCTCGGGCTATTAGTACCGCTCGCCTGAACGCCTCGCGGCGCTTGCAGCTGCGGCCTATCGACCAGGTAGTCTACCTGGGCCCTTACCGAAAGGAGAACTCATCTTGGAGACGGCTTCCCACTTAGATGCTTTCAGCGGTTATCCGTTCCGGACGTAGCTAGCCGGCCGTGCCGTTGGTCGACAACCGGGACACCAGAGGTCCGTCCACCCCGGTCCTCTCGTACTAGGGGCGGATCTCCTCAATTCTCCTGCGCCCGCGGAGGATAGGGACCGAACTGTCTCACGACGTTCTGAACCCAGCTCGCGTACCGCTTTAAATGGCGAACAGCCATACCCTTGGGACCGACTTCAGCCCCAGGATGCGATGAGCCGACATCGAGGTGCCAAACCTTGCCGTCGATGTGGACTCTTGGGCAAGATCAGCCTGTTATCCCCGGAGTACCTTTTATCCGTTGAGCGACGGCCATTCCACGCTGTGCCGCCGGATCACTAGAACCTGGTTTCCCATCTGCTCGGCTTGTGGGCCTCGCAGTCAAGCCCGCTTGTACTCTTGTGCTCTGCGAACGGTTGCCGACCGTTCTGAGCGGACCTTGCGCACGCCTCCGTTACTCTTTGGGAGGCGACCGCCCCAGTCAAACTACCCACCTGGCACGGTCCTCGCGCCGGATCACGGCCGCGAGTTAGGCCGCCAGTGCGCCGGGGGTGGTATTCCAAGGATGGCTCCACCGGGGCTGGCGCCCCGGCTTCGAAGCCTCCCACCTATCCTCTACGCGCCGCACCAACGGCCAATGCCAAGCTGTAGTAAAGGTTCACGGGGTCTTTCCGTCCTTCCGCGGGTAATTCGCATCTTCACGAATAATACAATTTCACCGGGTCCATGGTTGAGACAGCGCCCAAGTCGTTACGCCATTCGTGCAGGTCGGAACTTACCCGACAAGGAATTTCGCTACCTTAGGACCGTTATAGTTACGGCCGCCGTTTACCGGGGCTTGGCTTCGGTGCTTCGCCTTGCGGCTAACACCTCCGCGTAACCTTCCGGCACCGGGCAGGCGTCAGACCCTATACATCGCCTTGCGGCTTCGCAGAGTCCTGTGTTTTTGATAAACAGTCGCTTGGGCCGTTTCGCTGCGACCCCCATGGGCTTGGGGAGCAAGTCCCTTCACCCTCAGGGGCACTCCTTCTCCCGAAGTTACGGAGTCAGTATGCCGAGTTCCTTAACCATGGTTCTCCCGATCGCCTCGGTATGCTCTACCCGCCCACCTGTGTCGGTTTTGGTACGGGCACCGTGTGCCTGCTTAGGGGTTTTTCCAGGAAGCATGGACTCGGCGGCTTCACCCATTCGCTTCGTCTCGCGTCTCGGGCCCCATGCGTCGCTGGTTTCCATGCGACGCGCCCTACGCGCTTTCACGGGGACGTCCAGAACCCCGCCCGCCTATCCTTCTCCGTCGCCCCATCGTCGTGACGGCAACACGATGGTACGGGAATATCGACCCGTTGTGCATCGGCTACGCCTGCCGGCCTCGCCTTAGCTCCCGACTGACCCTGGGGGGATTAGCCTTCCCCAGGAAACCTTGGGCATACGGCGGCAGAGTTTCTCGCTCTGCTCTCGTTACTCATGCCAGCATTCTCACTTCCGAGAAGTCCACAGGGCGTTACCGCGCCTGCTTCGCCCCTCTCGGAAAGCTCCCCTACCACTAGAAATCTAGTCCGCCGCTTCGGTGCCGTGCTTAGCCCCGTGAATTGTCGGCGCATGTCCACTTGACCAGTGAGCTGTTACGCACTCTTTAAATGCATGGCTGCTTCTAAGCCAACATCCTGGTTGTCTAGGCAAACGCACATCCTTTGCCACTCAGCACGAACTTGGGGACCTTAGCGGGCGGTCTGGGCTGTTTCCCTCTCGAGCACACAGCTTAGCCCACATGCTCTGACTCCCGGACTCTGGTCCGCCGGTATTCGGAGTTTGGTTCCCCTCGGCAGGCGGTGAAGCCCCCTTGGAGATCCAGTGCTCTACCTCCGGTGGATAACGTCCGAGGCTAGCCCTAAAGCTATTTCGGGGAGAACGAGATATCTCCGGGTTTGATTGGCCTTTCACCCCTATCCTCGGGTCATCCCCTCCGTTTTCAACCGAAGTGGGTTCGGCCCTCCACGCGGTCTTACCCGCGCTTCAGCCTGCCCGAGGATAGCTCACCCGGCTTCGCGTCTGCGGCGCGCGACTCATCGCCCGTTTAAAGACTCGCTTTCGCTGCGGCTCGGTTGCTCCTTAACCTCGCCGCGCACCGCAACTCGCTGGCTCATTCTACAAAAGGCACGCCGTCACACCCCGAAGGGGATGCTCCGACTGCTTGTGGGCGCACGGTTTCAGGTACTGTTTCACTCCCCTCTCGGGGTGCTTTTCACCTTTCCCTCACGGTACTGGTTCGCTATCGGTCACAGGAGAGTGCTCAGCCTTGGAGGGTGGTCCCCCCTGATTCGCACCGGGTTTCACGTGTCCGGCGCTACTCGGGTACGGGACTCGCGGGGGATGCTGATTCGGGTACGGGGCGCTCGCCCTCTTCGGCCCGGCTTCCCAGCCGGTTCCCCTTCAACATCCCTTTATGACCGCGCCAGGCGTCTAGGGCCGCCTGGATGTCCCGCCCCACAACACCGCATGCAGCATCGCCCCTGGGCTGTAACGCATGCATGGGTTTGGGCTGGGTCCGCTTTCGCTCGCCGCTACTCGCGGAGTCTCGGTTGATTTCCTTTCCTCGGGGTACTTAGATGTTTCAGTTCCCCCGGTTGCCCCCGTCCGGCCTATGTGTTCGGCCGGCGGTGCGCGGGTATGGACCCGCGCGGGTTGCCCCATTCGGAGATCCGCGGGTCATAGGCCATTTGCGCCTCACCGCGGCTTATCGCAGCTTGTCACGTCCTTCGTCGACTTCCTGTGCCAAGGCATCCACCGTGCGCCCTCGATATCTTCTTTCCATCGTTCGGATAATCTATCCTATGAGATATAAAAAGTATCTCGGGTATTGCATATCTAATCGTATGCGATCGTGATGCGAATCACCCGCTAGCTTTTCCGCATTGAATTGAAAATTCGATTAGGAGAATCTAGTTTGATGATTCGTCAAAATAGAACGCTATGCAGCTCTCAAGGTGCCGGCGGGTCTCCCCGCCTCCGGGGAGGGCCCCGGAAACCGGATGCTGCGATTAGGAATTGTATTTGAATCTCCCTAGAAAGGAGGTGATCCAGCCGCACCTTCCGGTACGGCTACCTTGTTACGACTTCACCCCCCTCACCCTCCACACCTTCGGCCCCTCCCTCACGAGGTTGGGCCGGGGACTTCGGGTGCAGACGACTCGGGTGGTGTGACGGGCGGTGTGTACAAGGCCCGGGAACGTATTCACCGCGGCGTGCTGATCCGCGATTACTAGCAACTCCGGCTTCGAGGAGGCGGGTTGCAGCCTCCTGTCCGAACTGGGGCCGGCTTTGGGGGATTCGCTCGACCTCGCGGTCTGGCAGCCCTCTGTACCGGCCATTGTAGCACGTGTGCGGCCCAGGGCATAAGGGGCATGATGACTTGACGTCGTCCCCACCTTCCTCCGGCTTGACGCCGGCAGTCCCCCATGAGTCCCCAACCTAATGCTGGCAACATGGGGCAGGGGTTGCGCTCGTTGCGGGACTTAACCCAACATCTCACGACACGAGCTGACGACAGCCATGCACCACCTGCGCGGGCTCCTCTCGGCCACCGGGTTTCCCCGGCTTCACCCGCATGTCAAGCCCTGGTAAGGTTCTTCGCGTTGCTTCGAATTAAGCCACATGCTCCGCTGCTTGTGCGGGCCCCCGTCAATTCCTTTGAGTTTTAGCCTTGCGGCCGTACTCCCCAGGCGGGGCACTTAATGCGTTAGCTGCGGCGCGGAGGAAAGGCTCCCCCACACCTAGTGCCCATCGTTTACGGCCGGGACTACCAGGGTATCTAATCCTGTTCGCTCCCCCGGCTTTCGCACCTCAGCGTCAGTCGCGGCCCAGAAGACTGCCTTCGCCATCGGTGTTCTTCCCAATATCTGCGCATTTCACCGCTACACTGGGAATTCCGTCTTCCTCTACCGAACTCGAGCCGGCCAGTTCGGGATCCGGCCGGAGGTTGAGCCCCCGGATTTGAGATCCCGCTTGGCCAGCCGCCTACGCGCGCTTTACGCCCAATGAATCCGGATAACGCTCGCTCCCTACGTATTACCGCGGCTGCTGGCACGTAGTTAGCCGGAGCTTCTTCTGCAGGTACCGTCATGTTTCTTCCCTGCTGAAAGCGGTTTACAACCCTAGGGCCTTCATCCCGCACGCGGCGTTGCTGCGTCAGGGTTTCCCCCATTGCGCAAAATTCCCCACTGCTGCCTCCCGTAGGAGTCTGGGCCGTATCTCAGTCCCAATGTGGCCGATCGACCTCTCAGTCCGGCTACCCATCGCGGGCACGGTGGGCCGTTACCCCGCCGTCTACCTAATGGGCCGCGACCCCATCCCCCGCCGCCTGGGCTTTCCCGGCCCCTCCATGCGGAGGGCCCGGAGTATTGGGTATTAGCCGGGCTTTCGCCCGGTTATCCCCATGCGGGGGGAAGGTTGGTCACGTGTTACTCACCCGTTCGCCACTCTATGACCGCCCGAAGGCGGGTTATTCGTTCGACTTGCATGTGTTAGGCACGCCGCCAGCGTTCATCCTGAGCCAGGATCAAACTCTCCGTTGAAATGCAGCGGGGTTCGAGAACCCCGCGTCAAGTCTCCGTGTGAGTCGGATCTTGTATGTGCGAATCCTGATGGATTCAAAAAGTTAAGAATTGAATTCGAGCTCGCCTCCCCGTTGGAGGCGAACATGCTCGCTAGCTTGATTCTTCCTATCGCAGTATCCGGTTTTCAAGGTCCTCCGGCGGCTTCCGCCGCCGCCGTTCCGAACTTGCTCCGTTCGAAGCGGCGAAGAATTACTTTACGCTAACCAGTGGGGCGTGTCAAGAACTTTTTTCGAAAAAATTTTTCGAGCTGAGCTCCTGGCTCGCCGCCGCCGGACGGACCCTCTGGGCCCTCGGAAGCAACTCCCCGCTGCAAATGCAGCTTGTGCATAGTACCTCCCCCGTGGGTGCCGTTCAAGCGTATTCGGAAGGCTTCACAAACCACCCACAGACAGGCCGATTTACACGTGAAAAGGCCTGCTAGGGAGCCGTATGACCGATTCTAGCGCACACATTCCGTCCATTTCTGGCCTTCCTACGCCATGCCCTTGAATGTACGTCGTAGGCCTATCGAACATCTGTCCGCATTCTTGGACAGCCCCTTCGCTTTGTCCGCGTAGTCTAAAGGCATCATCCGCCCCATAGCAAAGGAGGTAGGAGTGAACAGCAATGAAAACACCCTCAATACTGCCGTGCAAGAACTTACCGACTACCTCACGCAAGATAGTCGGGCGCGGTACCTGGCCGACGTTCTCTGCGCCTGGGATCACGAACTCTGCGACTGGCTCCCTGGCGCGTCGATCGTCATTCGCACCGAGCTACGTGACATCACGCTTTGGTGGCCCGACGGCATTCATCTAGAAGTAAGCACGGAACCCGTGTGCGATTACCAGCAGGCCCCCGCCGCGCATCTGCGCTGGAAACAATACGTGGGCTTGAAATCGTTCATTGGCTCGAGCATCGTCAGCTTCACGCTGGATACGCTAGGCGAACAGGACGCGCTCTGGGTACTGTTTCAGAATGGCCGCAGCGCGCGCATTTCCCCGCAGGGCGTCATGACGCTTACGTCTTTGGCGTATCCCGCTTCCGCATAGAGCCCGGTAGCCCCGCGCAGTCCATACGGCTGCGCGGGGCGCATACTTATATATATGATCGGCTCCCACTTCGGAAGATGCCCTCAATTTGAGCCAGCCCAAACGGGCACCCGCCCTTAGCTCTTAGCCCGACCAATATAGAAGAGCGCGCCCGATTAATCGAGCGCGCTCTTGGGGGCTTTGCCGGCCTACGGCAATGCGCCGTCCACCAGCGCCGCCCCTTTAACTTAGTTAATGTCGATGTAACTTGCCGAAATGGAAGGCACCGTTGACGCTGCGCCAAGCACCGTCGTATAGGTATAAAGACCCGTCGACATGCCATACACCGTTACAACATCATCCTCAAGCACGCGCGTGCTCACCGCCGAAGACGAGGCGGAAACCAGAACGATATCATCCCAGATGCCATATGAACCCTCCGTTACGTGCATGAGATACACCGTGCCATTCTTGCTTTCCTGAACCTGGAATACCTTGCCCGTAATGGCAATGTCCTTCGCCAGCCAATCTGCTTCGTACCGTGCGAGATCCTCGTATTCGACCCAGGTACACACTTCCTTGTATTGCTCGGGAGTAAGCGTGGTGCAAGCGATCTCGAGCGGACAGCTTTTTCCGTCGGCCGTGATGGTGAACGTGGATGTTTCGCCCGCAACAAGCGCTGCAGGATTGTCGACCACGTAGTCGTTGATGGTCTTCGTAGAGTTGTCGGAGTACGTTCCCGTTACCACCAGGCCCGAAGCACCCTGCTTGATCATCGTGCCCGCCTCGGTCGAGCCTGTGTACTTGGCCTCGATAGCGGTAAGCGTGGGCGCAGGGGCGGAAGCTGCAGGAGCTGACGAATCGCTAGAACCCGAGCCGCCTTCCGTTGCACTTGCTTGAGGAGTATCGCTTTGCGAATACGTGCCGGACCCCGACTGGCTGCCCAGGCTTCCCAGCGACGCAAGTATTACAAGCGCCGCAACAACGGTAAGCGCAATGCGCGCGGGCGTGCTCTTGGGCCTGCCGAAGACCCACATAAGAGGGATGCCCGCCACGGGGCACACAATAGTCAGCAGCACGAGAAACCACGTGCGTCGATAGAATGGCTCCTTCACCGGAGTAATAGGTACAGCGTACGCCGAAGGCATGGCCGGAGCATACGCCGCAGCTCCCTGCGAAGACGAAGCAGCGCCCGAGGCCATAGACCCCTGCGGGCTCGGTACGGCGCTCGACGCCGCAACAGATTGCGGGCCCGAAGCAGCGCCCGAGGCTGAAGCTGTCGGCTGCGCAGGCGATGCGCCCGCCTGCCCCGACGTTTGCGAAGTGAACTCTGATTCTGGTTGTCCCTGGTTTTCCATTTCTATCCTTCCCCCTACATATACGAATGAGCGCACGCATGCGCCAGGGCGACGCCTTTACGTACAGCTGTCAATGTAAGGAAATACGGTAGGGCAGGTGTACATTATTTGGGACAGAGCCAGATCGCAAGGAACGGCATTCCGCCATCGACACAAGACAGGCGGCCGCGAAGCCAAAAGACATCGCGGCCGCCTGACGAGATTGCGAGCAACCAGAGTAAAAGCCTAATCGCCGTCGTCCGAAGGCTCACGAACGTCCTGCGGGACCGAGGGAGAGCTACCGCCCGGCATCGCAGACGTACCAACAACCTGCGAAACCGTAGGGACTCCAGCAGCCTGCGGAGCTACGGGAGCGCCTACGACCTGCGGAGCCGTGGAGGCACCTGCGGCCTGCGAATTCGCAACGTCGCAAGCAGCTCGCGGAGGTTCAGGGACATAACCACGGCCCGCCTGCTTGCGAGCGGCTTTCGCCTGCAGCCTAGCGCTCACGCGTGCATTGAACGCCGCAGCGCCGTCGCCCTTCGAAGAGAACCAATGGCCTTTCTTGCCAAGGTAGATCACAGCCGCGGCAAACACGGCGTCCGTAACCATACCAACGACAAGCGAGGCGACATCCACCTGACTCGTCTGCGCCTGAAGGCCGAATCCCATCGAATAGAACGCAATGTAGTTGTTAACGATATGCGCGGCACTCGAAGCCTCGAGGCCCTTCGTCTGCCAAGCGACAATGCCCCAAATAATGCCACCCGCAAAGATGAGAACGACCCCGATGTCGTTGTAGGGATGCCCCGCCGCAAACACCACGGCCGAAACGATAATGCCCACTACAGGCAGCTTGAACCATGAGCCAAACGTCTGCAGGAAGAAGCCGCGAAAAACATACTCCTCGGCAATGCACTGAAGGGGCAGTAGTACCGTGCACACGATAAAGCCCACCACCGTAAACTGGATCACATGATCGGGCTCGGGGGCATCGGAGGGAATAAAAGCACCCACGAACGTGCTGATGCCCATCACGACCACGGCCACAATAAGGCATTTCGCAAACGCACCCCAGTTCCAGCCGCCACGCGAAGACGTATACGAAGAGTACGGACGATCGCGAACGATAAGCGCCGCAAGCGCAATCGAGGGCAGCATAACAGCAATCGAGCCGAACTCGGCAAACGCACCTGGCCCCGAAAATGCATCCATGCCATCGTAACCCGCAGTCATACTCTCGAGCAGGGACAAATCGCCCTGCCAAATGACGGCCGCAAGGATAATAACGACCTGGAAAACGGTCATGAATACAAAGGCAAGCGCAAACACCAATATGGGTTTGTACCACTTGTACGACAGGAACTGCCTTGGAAAGGTCGCGTACTCGTAAACAGGCTTTTCCTGAGATTCAAACGTCATTCTCTACCCCGCTCAGCACAACCGCGCAACGTTACGCGGCGGCTCATCTTGCCCCATCGAATCGCAATGAGACACCCAACTGACCGTTATTGCAAAGCATATAACGCATCTATCAGGATAGATGCAGCATCGGGCATTTGGGAGACATTTGTTACTCAACACAAAATGGCTACGACGCAAGTGCGAGCGGCGCAAAAAAAAGCCCATGCGGTTATACGCATGGGCTAGAGGCGAAGATGAAGCGCGTGAAGCTTACGCGTTCTGCTGCAGGGCCTGGTCGATGGCCTGGGCCAACTGGTCGGGGCACGAGGTGGGACGCGGACCGCACTGAATGCCGCGCAATGTCTCGGCGACTTCCGTAGCGGGGCGGCCAATGGCAAGACGCGCCACGCCCTGCGTATTGCCCGAGCAGCCCTTTACGAACTGCACGTCACGCACAATGCCCTCGTCGTCGATCTTCACGTGAATCATGCGCGAACACGTACCGCGCGTCACGAAATCCTTTTCAATCATGTCGTCTCCTTGTCGTTTCTCGTCTTGTTCGAACGCAGTATACGGGAGAGGAATGAGCTTTATGTGCTCAACTTCCAACGACTAGAAAACGCACTCGACATAAAACGAGCGACGAGGCCGCACCCCGCCGCTCGCTGATTGCACGATGTCTCGCCGCTCTACGCCAGAGCCGCACCTGCTGCCTTGCAGGCGGTTTCAGCCTCGTCGCCGGGATAGTCCTTCGCGATAACGGAATCGACCACGTTCACGCCGTTGCCCTCGGCACGCTCGCGCCACAGGTCCATCCACTCGCCATCATTCCAGTCGTAGCTGCCGAACAGCACAACCTTCTTGCTGTCGAGCGAAGGCTCGACTTCGTCATACATGGGCTCGAATTCCGTATCCTCCAGCTCTTCGTCCCCCATGGCGGGGCAGCCAAATGCCACCGCATCATATTCGGCGAGCTTCGTAGAATCGAAATCGGAAGCCTGGATGACGTCGACTTCCGCACCGGCATCCTTGGCGCCTTCGGCCACCAGATTTGCCATGGCCTCGGTATTGCCCGTGCCACTCCAGAACACTACTGCTACTTTGCTCATGAAAATCTCCTTCCGTTGGGGATTATGGAAAACACTACCGGTCACGACGCCGCTTCGAGCTGCGCAAGGTAATGCAGGGGCGCGCCCTGCTCGTGCAGCTGGTCCATCATGCGCACGCACCGCCGATAGGCCTCGAAGCACGCCTGCGCAGAGCAGGCATCGCCGTACGCCTTCCAGCAACCCATGCACAGACATTCCGAACCGCCTTCGATGAAGGCGATAACGTCCTCGGGCGGGTAGCCCAGGAAAAAGCCAACCTCATGGGGAAACGCCCTACTGCGCTCGGCACCCGCAAGCACATCGCTCGCCCGCACGCGACGCGCAAGTTCGGCGATACACGCATCAAGTGAATCCACGTTGTAGCCAAGCGACCGCAGGTACGCGCTCGCGCGCGAGTTTGCAAACGCACGAGCAACCAATTCCGGACGGAACACCAGCACAAGCGCATTCCCCGGACGCACGGCAAGCACGCGAATGCTCACACCGCCCGACCCCAGCTGCTCACGCGCCGAGCGTAACGCCGAGGCAAACCCTTCGCGCACGATACGGCTTGCGCGCTCCTGCGCGCAAGCATTACCACTGCGTGCATCCATGAAGTGCACGGTGAATAGGTTTGCGGGCTTCAGGGCAGCCAACGTGGGAGCGCAATTGTGGACGATCTTCTTCGCCAGTTTCGCGTTCGTGTTTTCGCTACCCATTCGACCTCGATTCGCTACGGTTAGCCATTCCTAACTTGTGCGGATGTTAGTCGAACCTAACTGGTGTTGCAAGCCGTTTCCCAAAAATCCCGTGAACGGAGCAAAAGAGCGTTCGTCGGGAGCTTTACGCAATACGAAACCGCCCTTACGTAAGACGAATTCTCAATACGTAACACCTTTTCCCACGAGCCACACAGTCACGTACACGCGTGCTAGAATCCCCCTCGAGAGGGAACAGAGGAGGGCGCATGAGGAGAGGCACCCCAGCTGCAAGGGACCGCTTTGTACGGGCCATGCTCGCGCTATGCGAGAAAAAGGACATCAACAAGATATCCGTCCGCGATGTGCTCGAGGAATCGGGCGCTGCTCGTCAGACGTTCTACAACTGCTATCACGATATCAACGACCTTATCCTAGACGTGCCGTTCGCGCTTGCCGAAACGTGCGACGAGGGCCTGTACACGCAAGACGCTTGCACCGCCCTCTTTTGCACGGCGCGGCAAGAACGCGGCTATTTCGGGCAGCTCCCCCACCACACGGGGCAGAACTGCTTCCGCGATAGCTATCTAAACAAGCTGAAGGAAATCTACTACCATTCGGTATTCCACGGCTCGCCCTGCGAAATCGCCGCGCAGAAAGCCCAGATCGATGCATATATCTACGGCGTGGTCGACCTGTTCATGGAATGGTGCGCCACGGGCATGCAAGACGACCCACAATGGATTGCGGCCGTCATCTTCAGCATGAAGCCACCCTTCATGACCGAAGACCCCCTACCCGATTACTGCGCGCACCAAGGCGCATTTTCCCTGGAAGCGTAAGCGCCACACCCTTCACTACCGCGCGCATCACGACCGTTCTACATGTGCACCCAACTAACCCCCTACGGCTAGCAACCCATTCTCATATGCCCAGGCCGCTCCCCATAGACTTTAGTTAGCCACCCCTTACAAGACAAAACGCGCTACATCGTCTGTTGTTCCTCCACAGTTCCTCCAAGTACTCTTTGCTCAGGGAGTTTATTCATTCGAATAACGAGGAGGAAGAATGGAAGAAAGCGAGAAGAAGAGGCTTGGCCTCGACCGTCGTGACTTCGTGCGCGGCGCCGCCCTGGGCGCCATGGGCATGATGCCCATCTTCGAACTGCTGGGTTGCAGCAGCCCGAAGAGCCAGGAAGCCAAGTCCGAAAAGCCCGAATCGGCCCAGGCTGCCGAAACGAGCACGTCGGGCGAGTGGATCGACCCCAGCAAGAGCGACGAGCTCATGCAGAAGGTCCTCACCGAGACGGAAGTTACGAGCGATCTGGTATGCGACGATGGCACGGTCATTCCCGCCGTGTACGTGCGCATGCGCAACCGCATCAACCGCATCGGCCGCGGCATCGGCTCCATCCCCAATGACTCGCACTCTTGGGACATGATCATGTACCTGTGGTCGGAGGAAGACGCCGAGAACTACCTGAAGATGCCCCTGCACGAGTACTTCACCGCCGGTGATTACGCTCACGCAGCAGACATCGACGAGGACAAGGCCCTGGCGATTCTGGAAGACCAGGCGAAGCGCAACCTCATCTGGCGCGTGCGCCGTGGCGGCCTTCCCCTGTTCATCCTGATGCCGTATATCAACGGCTTCTGGGAGTTCAACGAGCTCGACGCCCTGTATCACAAGGACATGGGCAAGGTTGCCGAGTTCGACATGCTGGGCATCAAGGGCGTCGACCCGAACGGCGAGTCGGGCTTCGACAACACGTTCCCCCTGTTCCGCAGCTATCCTGTGAGCGTTGACGTCGTTCAGGGCGACAAGCTGGCCGAAGGCCACGATTGGCGTGCCCTCATCAAGCGCAACCCCAAGATCACCGTTTCCGAGTGCCAGTGCCGCACCATGTGGAAGGCCCTGGGCGTGCCCTGGGACGAATCCCACCCCACGCGCACTTGCCTGTCGCTGGGCGAAATGGCCGAGTACTTCATCGAGAATGACATCGGAGAGCAGATCACCCAGGACGAGGCCATCGCCATCGTGGAAGACGCCATCGACCACCATATGGTCGTCGAATCCGTCTGCGCCAAGGACGCCGACATCATCTGCTGCTGCCACTCCAAGAGCTGCGGCAACCTCATGGCATATCGCGGCATCAACGGCGAGGCCGCCTGCTCCACGTACTACAGCGCTTACCTGCTGAAGTACGACAAGGACAAGTGCATGAAGTGCGGCAAGTGCGTCGAGATCTGCCCCATGCAGTCCATCACGCAGGATTCCGACGGCACGTGCGTCATGGACAAGGCCTGCGTCCGCTGCGGCCAGTGCGCTAGGGTATGCCCCGCATCCGCACGCGTTCTCACCGAGAACCCCACGTACCCCGACCTGCCCATCGACTATGTCGACTGCAACAAGTACTTCGCCAAGGACCGCATGGCCCGCGGCCAGCTCGTCGACTACGTCGGCTAATTAGGCACCCAAGCAAGAACAGGAGACGGCCATGCACGAAATGTCATACGTCCGCAACGTCGTAGATATTGTCACGGAAGAAGCAGCCGCTTCAGGCGTGAGCCGCGTGCAGGCCGTCTACCTGGTCATTGGCGAAGGCCGCGATATCGTCGAAGACTACTTCGAGGGGCTCTTCCGCCATCTTGCACGAGGCACGGTCGCCGAAAACGCCGAAATCGTCATCCATCGCGTCCCCTACACCATGCGCTGCAACACATGCGGAACTCCGTTCCATGCGGAGTACATCCGTCGCGAACCACGTGTTTGCCCCTGCTGCGGAGCCACCGACGACTGCACGTTCCTGCGTGGCATGGAATTCTCCATCAGCAGCATCGAGGCCGCCGTGGACGATGACGAGGAAGAGAGCGAATCGCCCACCCTGGCCGAAACGGCGACTGCCCTATAACAGGCGCGTGGCGCAGCGAACCCCTCGCGCGCCACGCCCTTAGTTGTTTTACCCGCCGCATCTGCGGCATCACTCAAAGGAGAGGCAATGGAAAAGACGCGCATCATCGAAGTACGCAAAGACGTTCTATCGAAGAACGATCTTGCCGCCGAGAGGTTCCGCGAACAAAAAGCCGCCGAAGGCACCTTTTTCCTAGACATCATGGCCTCCCCCGGCGCAGGCAAGACCACGCTGCTGCTGGCGCTGATCAAATCCCTCCGCAGCGCAGGCGAAGAGAGCATGGCGGTCATCGAAGCCGACCTGGAATCCGACGTCGATGCCTTGAAGATCAAGGAAGCGAACGTCCCCTCGGTGGAACTAAACACGCGCGGCGTGTGCCACGTGGAGATGAACATGGTCGAACAGGCCAACCAGGCATTCGGTGACGCCGTTTACGACTACCTCTTCCTGGAGAACATCGGCAACCTGGTATGCCCCGCAGATTTCGACACGGGAGCCCACGCTCGCGTGATGCTGCTTTCCGTGCCCGAGGGATATGACAAGGTGTACAAATATCCTCCCATGTTCAGCATCGTCGACGCGCTCATCGTAACGAAGAGCGACTATCTGCCGGTTAACCCCGACTTCGACATGGACGCCCTGGTAAAGCAGGCGCGTACGCTGAACCCGAACATCAAGATCTTCGTGACCTCGGCCCGCACGGGCGAAGGCGTCGATGGCGTAGCCGCGTGGCTGCAAGAGCAGCGTGCAAGCATGCTCGACCGCTATCGCATGGCCATGTAGCCGAGTTCGCATCCCTCCAACAACGTGCCCCGGCTCCTTACGGAGTCGGGGCACGTTGCGTTATAGAGGCTTTTGCAAAACGAAACGACTAGAAGTCCTCGTCTTCCTCGTACGAATCCTGCAGATGACCGACGGCTACACCCGCTTCGGGGTCGTCGAAGACCGCGCGATCAAACTCGCCGGCCTGCTTCGCCACGATGGTGGTGACCACGGCGTCGCCCGTAATGTTCACGGCCGTACGCAGCATATCAAGAATGCGGTCGATGCCCATGATCATGGCAATGCCCTCCAGCGGCAAGCCAACGGAATTGAACACCATGGAAAGCGTGACCAGGCCCACCGAGGGAACGCCCGCCGTGCCAATGGAGGCCAGCGTGGCCGTGGCGATGACGGTGGCGATTTCCGCAGGCCCCAGGTTCACGCCGAACAGCTGGGCAGTGAATACGACCGCAACGCCCTGCATGATAGACGTACCATCCATGTTGATGGTAGCGCCCAGCGGAATGGTGAACGACGAAATGCGGCGCTTCACGCCAACGCGCTCAGAGAGCGTTTCGATGTTCAGGGGGATGGTGGCGTTCGACGAGCTCGTGGAGAACGCGAAGAGCATCACGCGGCCGAACTTCTTGAAGAAGGTGATGGGATTCAGACGCGTGAACACCACGAACAGCACCGCGTACACCACGAAGCACTGAATGGCCAGTGCGCCAATAACGCCGCCCATGTACTTCAGCATGGGGACGAACATGTCGAAGCCCAGCTTCGCAAACGTATTCGCCAGCAGGCAGAACACGCCAAGCGGCGCAACCTTCATGACGACTTCCGTCATCTTCATCATGAGTTCGTTGCCCTGCTCGAACAGGCGATGCAGGTTTTCCACCTTGCTGCCCATAACGGCGAGAAGGATGCCAACGAACAGGGCGAAGAAGATGACCGGCAGCATATCGCCTTCGGCAATGGCGTTGAACGGATTCTTCGGAATGATGCCCAAGAGCGTATCCATGATGCTGGTTTCCGTGGTGGCAACCGTAGACGTGGACGCATTCGCCTGAATGGCCGATGTATCGACGCCCAGGCCCGGAGCAATGAGCGTGCCCACGGCAAGGGCGATCGAAATGGCCAACGCCGTGGTGCAAATGTAGAAGAGCAACGTCTTGATGCCCACCTTGCCCAGCGTCTTCACGTCGCCGATGGCCGCCGCGCCGCACACGATCGAGCACAGCACCAGGGGCACGACGAGCATCTGCATAAGGCGAATGAACGCCTGACCCACGAAGTAGAAGATGCCGTTCACAAAGACATCGGTCTTGATGGGGCTATCGGGAATGAGGTAGTGGAACACGATACCGCATACGATGCCAAGCGCGAGCGCGATGAGAATCTGGCCCGTGAGCCCTACGCGATGAGCCTTCTTGCCCTCGAGCGTATCGACGGCGGAAAGCTGCTCTGGCTTTTTGCTCATCGAGCCCCTCCTTCCGGAATAAGACCAACGCGCTTCAGGTAGCCTTCGAGGTCCTGCTGCCACGTGGGAAGCTCCGTAACGCCCGTCATCTGAACCATGAGCGGCTCGAGGATGATGTTCTGCGCGGTAGCCTTGTCGCTTTCGGCAGCCGTGACCAGCTGCGGGTCGGCGCCCAGAAGACGGTACACTTCGCGCGCAAACTCCAAGCGCGTGCACGAGCCCGAGCTAACTACGTGGAACAGCCCGTACTCATGCGCCTGGATGGCACGCATGAGGAAATGGCACACCGTGCGCACCGAGGTGGGGCAGGCGATTTGGTCGACGCGACGCGAAAGGGGACGGCCCTCCATGGCCGAAACAACCATTTCGCCCATGTCGCCACCGTCGGCGTGATAGAGCCACGACGAACGGATGATAATGTGACGCGGGTTCAGCTCGCGAATGAAGTTCTCGCCCACCAGCTTCGACTTGCCATACGTGGTATCGGGCACAGGCGCGTCGAACTCGTCGACAGGTTCGTCCATGATGCGGGAAAACACGTCATCGCTGGAAAACTGCACGAGCAGCGAATCGATGCTGGCCGTGGCGATGGCGAGGTTGCGCGGCCCCAGGCCGTTGACCTTGATGGCCTCGTTCTTGTTCTGGGGCGTAACCAGGGTGCGGCGCATGCCCGCGCAGTTCACAACCACCTGCGGACGATTGCGCCGCACGAACTCCTTCACCTGGTCGAAATCGGTGATGTCCACGTCTTGGTCGGTACCGTATACCGTATAGCCTCGATTGGCCAGACGATGTGCGATTTCGCGTCCCAAGTACCCTGTGGAGCCAGTCACCCATACGTCGTTGTATCGAGTTCCCATACAGGTTCCTTCCCTTGGAATATACGCACTAGATAATAGCAAAAACCAGGGGAAACGACCTTATGCCAGCGGACTCGCCCTCTGCCGCGCGCGTTGCGGGCTAGTACGACTGCAGGATATCGCGCAGAAACGCGAGGTACCCCTCACGCAAAGACGCAGGAGCCTCGATCTGGATTTCGCTTCCCAACTGCGCAAGCCAGCCGTAGAACACGGGGCTTTCCTTCACCGTGACGGTAACGCGCGCAGCGTTCTCGCCCTCGATGGGCACGGCATGCACGTCGCGACCGAAGCGATCGACGATGACGTTCATCACGTTTTCGGTGGCCCTCAGCGTCGCGGTAACGCGCTCGCCATGGTACATGCCGAACACGCACTTGCCCACTTCATCGGGGTCGTACGAGGAGATGGCGTCGTTGCGTTCCGCACGTTCGTCCAGCTGCTCGATGCGCTCCATGCGGTCGACGCGATAATTGCGAATCTCCTGGTCGGCATCGCTAAACGCCACCAGATAGTAATTGCCATCGGAATACGTGAGGTTGACGGGCGTAACCACATGCGTAGCGCCATCCCTGGTGGCGACCTTGTTCTTATGGATGTCGTAACGGAAATAGCCAAACGAGATCTTCCTGCGTGCCGCCATGGCCTCCTGCAGCTTGTCGACCACGATGAAATCGGACTGCGTTTGCACACGCGGGCGGCCATGTACGTGCACCTGCTTGTGCAAGGCGTCGCGTACGGGAGTGGAGGCCAAGCCGCGAATGCTCTTCACCAGAGCCTTGCAGCTACCTTCGGAAAGAAAGCGACTCGACTGCACCGCATCCACGAGCAGCATGAGCTCGGAAAGCCCGAAATCGCGTTCTGCCAGGGCGTATTCCACGGGCTGACGCTGGTATTTGCGGATGTCGAGCCCGAATTCCCGCAGCGTCTCGATATCGGAGTAAATGCCCTTACGCTCGGCCGAAATGCCGCGCTCCTCCAGCTTCTGGAGGATATCCGCCATGGAAACGCCGTGGTCGGGATCGGTTTCGGTGCGGAGGATATCCATGAGGTACAGCAACTTCAGCTTCTGAGAACTAGCCACCACGTTTCCCTTCTAACGAATAGCCCCTGCTTTTACCGGAGCGCCTTCATACCATAATGCTTCACGACGGAAACACGACAGCTAAAATCGGTCTCGTTGAGGAATTCCGGCACCTGGTAGAGCGGCATGGGCCGTGCGTAGTAGAAGCCCTGAATGTAATCGACGCCGCAATCGATAACCTGTCGCGCTTGCTCGGCGGTTTCCACGCCCTCGATAACCACCTCGTAGCCGCCATGGTGGAACAGACGCGTGAGCGTGCGGATGGTGTCGTACCCGTCTTCCTGAGCTGCGGCCAGCAGGATGCGGTCGAGCTTGATGAAGCTAAACGGGAAGTCAAGCATGGACGCGAAGTTCGAGAACCCCGTGCCAAAGTCGTCCATGAGGAAACGGTATCCGCGATTCACCAGCTCGGCAAGCGTAGCAGCGACTCGATCGTCGGCCGCAAACATGCGCTCGGTGATCTCGAGGGCAATGAGGTTGCGCGAAATGCCCGCAGAGTCGATGGCCCCATCAAGCAAATCGGGGAACCGGCTATCGGAAAGCTGACGCAGCGAGAGGTTTATCGAAATCATCTTCAGGGGCAACGCAGGATGCGATTGTGCGAAGGTGCACAGCTTGCGAATGACCTGCTCGCCGATGGCCATAATGAGCGCGCTGTCTTCCGCAATGCCCACGAACTGCGCTGGCGGAATAAAATCGCCCTTGGGCCCCTTCAGGCGCACAAGCGCCTCGGCAGAGCAGAGGCAGCTATCCTTCACGTTGTATACCGGCTGCAGCCACACCTCGAAGCGATTCAGATCCACCGATTCTTCCAGGTAGCGCGTCAGGCGCTTCTTGCTTTCCACTTCGGAGATGAGAGCGTCGTCGACGCGAATGAAGGAAAGCCGATTACGGCGCGCTTCGTCGCGCGCATACTCGATGCGCTCAACGACCTTGGGAGCGCCACCCACCATATTGGCGGCATAGTCGATAACGCTCATCTGAATGCGCAACTTATCGCCTTCCACGATGATTTCGTTCGGCAGGTTCGCATTCACGAACGCAGCGATTTCCTCGCCCGTACGATTCTCCCTATGGCTGAACACAAGCGCAATTGACGTAGCGTTGATGCGGAACACATCGCCACCTGCGCATATCTCACGGGCATGTTCGGCAATGTCGATGATCACGCGATCGCCCGCATCCATGCCATACGTGGAGTTGATATCCTCGAGCCCATGCACGAGCAGCACCAAAATGCGCTTTGGGTGACGCGTCTCCGTCCACGTACCGGCGGCGGCAACAAACGCGAAGCGATTTCCCAGCCCCGTAAGGGCATCGGTCTCGATACTGCTGGATTGCAGCACAAGCAGCAAAATGAGCGAGAAAATGGCAGCCATGATGCCGTTCATCATGGTGCCCGGATATGCCAACTGGAAGCCAATGAGCGCGGCAAGCGCCGGGATAGAGATGCGCACGACGCGCATCATGGCGCGGCTCACCTCGCGGCGATACAGCGCCGTACACAGCCCCGAAAGCAGGAGCATGAACACTACCTGGGCATATCCAATAACCCACAACGGCCCGTGGATGTAGGTGAAGTCGGCCGCAATGTAAAACATCCATTGGGTGATGGGGTTGAACAGCGTAAGCACCACGCATAGCAGGCACATGTAGTGGTTCAAATGGCCTGCAATGGCTAGAAAGCGCCTGCGACCCGAGCGACGCAGCATGAAGCTGAACACGTAGTCGGTGAAGCTGGAGACCATGACGAAGCAGACGATGTAATACGCCGCGTTGTCTATGTAGTTGACCCAAAGCGGCAACTCGTGGGAATGCTCGAGCGTGAATACGCAGAGCGAGTCGATAACGATGGAAACGATAGCCAGGATAACGCTTGTAAAGAACCGGAACTGGTCATGCGTGTTCAGGTACTCACGACGTCCCACCACGGCAATAATGACGCCCAGGATGACCAAGGCGAGATATTCCGCGACAAATGAGAACACGACCTAAGCCTTTCGCTCCAACCCCAACGGCCCCAATAACCCTTGCGATGCCAGCGGTACGTTTGATATCAATAATGTGCCTATTCTCGCACATGTACAGGGGAAAAGGCTAGTGCACGGGTAGGTAAACGCAGCTTGACGAAAACAACGCACAAGCCAATGGGCCCGCAAAGAGCAATTTTATTCGGCGGCTGAAATAATGTCGGCGAGCGTTTTGTCGTTCAAATACTCGGAAGTAATCTTGCCCAGATCGCGCCACATAGAGATGGTCGGACACGTGTCCATGATGGGACACACTTCGCCATTGGTGCAGTCGAGACACTCCACGGGGGCCAGCGACCCTTCGGCCGCGCGCAGGATCTGCCCTACAGAAAGTTCCTCGGGCTTCACGGCAAGCTGATAGCCGCCGCCTTTGCCACGCGTACTCTTCACGTAGCCAGCCTTGCCCATGAGCGCAATGACCTGCTCCAGATACTTACGCGAAATATTCTGGCGCTTGGAGACATCGCCCAGCGAGACCCAGCCCTCGTGCATGGCCAAATCGGCCATGGCGCGCAGCGCATAACGTCCTTTTGTCGAATACATGCCAGACATGTTCTCCCCTTTTGCATACGAGCGGGGCGAACCCCGCGCACGCATTCGTTCTCAGCAGTTACTCCAGGCCAGAAGCCCGAAGCATTTCGGCCAACGTACGCCACGACAGCTCGGCGCATTTCACGCGCGCGGGCATATGGCGAATATCGCTTAGGAGCATGGCCTCATCGAGCTGGCCAGCGAGCTTGGACTCGTCTTGCTCGACCCCCGTGAGCATACCCCCAAATAGGTCGCACAGCGCGATGGCCTCTTCTTTCGTCTTGCCAATCATGAGATCGCTCATGATGTCGGCCGAAGCCATCGAAACCGCGCACCCATGGCCGGTGTAGGAAGCCTCTTCAATGCGGCCCTGGCCATCGAGACGCACGGCGATATGCAGTTCATCGCCGCACGAAGGATTGATGCCATCGTGCTCGCAAGTAGCATCCTCAAGTTCGTAATTATAATCGGGATGGTTCACATGGTCGATGAATTGCGCATTGTACAGATTAGTTACGTCCATTGAAAACCACCCAGACTTTTTGGAGACCCTCGATAAGCCGATCGATATCGGCTGCGTCATTATAGAAGCCAACGCTTGCGCGGCACGTGCTCGACCAGCCCAAATAGGAAAGAAGCGGCTGGGCGCAGTGATGGCCCGCGCGAATGCAAACGCCCTGCGCATCCAAAATGGAAGCCACGTCATGCGGATGAATGCCACGCACGTCGAACGCCACCGAACCCACGTGCTTCGCACCATCGACGGGCCCGATAACCGTTACGTACTCGAGCTCTTGCAAACGACGGCACAGGTATTCGGCAAGGGCGCGTTCGCGTTCTTCCACCTGTTCCATACCAACCTGTTCCAGATAGGTAATGGCGGCATCGGTGGCGTACGCCCCCGCGGCATCTTGCGTGCCCGCCTCGAACTTCTGGGGAACGGGCGCCCATACCGCGCCCTCTTCGGTAACGGAGTCGATCATTTCGCCACCCGTAAGGAAGGGCGGCATGGCATCGAGCAGTTCGGGCTTGCCCCATAGCACGCCAATGCCCATGGGGCCACCCAGCTTGTGAGCCGAAAACGCCAGGAAGTCGCAACCGAGCGCACGCACGTCCACCCGCAGGTGCGGCACCGATTGAGCGCCGTCGACTGCGCAGAGGGCGCCCATTTCATGCGCGCGGCGCGCAATGGCCGGAATGTCGTTTTCCACGCCCAGCACGTTGGACACATGCGTAACCGAAACAATCTTGGCACGCGGGCCAATCTTCTCCTCGATTTCCTGCTGCGTGACGCAGCCCTCGGCATCCAAGCGCAAATACACGAGCTTGGCGCCCGTGGCCGCGCACACCTGCTGCCAGGGAATGAGGTTCGAATGGTGTTCCATAATGGAAATGACCACTTCGTCGCCTTGCTGCAAATTCACTACCTGGGGCAGCGTATGGGCCAACAGGTTCAGCGATTCGCTGGCATTGCGCGTGAACACCACGGAATTCGCAAGGGGCTCACCCGCCTCGTCGAGCGCGCCAATGAAACGAGCAATGTGCATACGGGCATCTTCAATGGACTGCGTGGCCCTTACCGACAGGCCATACAGGCCGCGTAAGGGGTTCGCATTCATGGTCTCGTAGAAATCGCGCTGGGCATCGAGCACCGAGGCAGGACGCTGGGCCGTGGCAGCACTATCCAAAAACACGAGATCGGGGTTCTTGGCGAGCAGCGGGAAATCGGCCTTGTACGGTGACTCCTGAATGGAGCACGACTCTTTCACCTGCAGCTTTTCCATCCTATGCCTCCTTCGCTTGCGCGTCATCGAAGTCGATGAGGTCTTCCACGATGCCCTCGCCCAGGACGGTCTTCGCACGAGCGACTACGCGGGAGCGCACGTCGTTCATTTCTGCCGCAATGAGCGCATCGTCGAACAGGGCCCGCACGTACAGGTCCTCGGCTTCACGCTCGGAAAGGCCACGATTGCGCAGATAGCGAATTTGGTCGGGGCCAACCGAACCAATGGAGGCACCGTGATTACCCGCGACGTTGTCTTCGTCGCACAGGATGACGGGCATGGTCTTGTTCACCACATCGTCGCCGAGCACCAGAACGCTTTCCAATTCGGAGCCTTCGGCGCCATGAGCGCCATGGATAAGGTCGATGGTCGCGCGCAGCGACTTGCGCGCCGCGTCGTCCAGCACGCCGGATTCCAGCACGTTGCTCTTCGTACGCTGGCCGCGCTGACGCACCACATGGTTGATATCGAGCGTATCGTGGTTCACGCCCAGGTAGCGGGCCGTAAGGTCGATGCGCGACGCATCGCCGTCGAGCGCAGCGGCAAAGCCAGCAGCCGTGGTTCCCGCCGCCAGGAAGAACTGGCGGGCATCCACCTGGGCTCCGTTTCCGCACGTAATGCCCACCGATTCGATGCGCTGGCCCACGCCATCGCCCACCACGATTTCGCGCAGGCGCACCTGAGAGCCACGCTCGGCAATCACGCGCAGCAGCACGGCGCTCGTACCGCCGATGGGCGTGCTGCCATGATGATGAATGAGTATGTTCGCCTGGGCGCCCGCGCGCACGATGACGCCCGCGTCGACGATGTCGCCCTTCACCGCATCGACGTCGATGACGATGGGTTCGGTATCTTCGCCCGAACGCACTTCCCAGTACAGGGCGTCGCCAGCCTGAGATTCGACCCACTGGGTAACCGCTTGGCCCATGCCGCATTCCACGCTACCGAACAAGCGCGGCAGGTCCGCGCGCGTCGTTCCCTGACGCGGGCGGTTCGGCACGGTAAGGGAAATGTCGTTGGCGCGCAGGTAGTTCCACGTCTGCGCGGGAGGGGTGTTTACGCGGTCGAGCGTAATGGTTGGCTCTTGCGTCTGCTCGCTCATTACCCAATCGCCCCTTCCATTTCGAGTTTGACAAGATTGTTCATTTCCACGGCGTATTCCAGCGGAAGCTCCTTGGAAACGGGATTGGCGAATCCGCTGACCGCCATGGCGCGGGCTTCGCCCTCGGGGATGCCGCGGCTCATGAGATAGAGCACCGTCTCGTCGGAAATGCGGCCAATGGTGGCCTCGTGCCCCACGCTGGCCGTGGCATTGCGCACGTCCATGGCGGGAATGGTGTCGGAACGGGAGATGTCGTCGAGCATGAGCGACTGGCAGCTTACCGTCGCGCGGGCATTGCTCGCACGACGCCCCACGATGACCGAGCTGCGGAACGTGTTCACGCCGCCATCCTTGGAGATGGACTTCGTATCGACGCTTGCCGTGGTGTCGGTGCCATTCAGCACCACCTTGCAGCCCGTGTCCAGATCCTGCGTGGCGCCCGCAAAGGTAATGCCCGTGAACTCGCAGTTCGAGCGCTCGCCCTGCAGGATGGTGGTGGGATACAGATAGCTTACGTGGCTGCCAAACGAACCCGAAACCCATTCCATGGTGGCGTCCTTGCCCACCGTGGCGCGCTTCGTGTTCAGGTTGTACATGTTCTTCGACCAGTTCTCGATGGTGGAATAGCGCAAGTGTGCGCCGTCCTTTACGAACAGCTCCACCGCACCGGCATGCAGATTGGCCTCGTAGTACTTCGGAGCCGAGCAGCCTTCGATGAAGTGCAGGTCGGCGCCTTCGTCGACCACGATCAGGGTGTGTTCGAACTGACCAGCGCCTTCCGCGTTCAGACGGAAGTAGCTCTGCAGCGGATAGGGGACGGTTACGCCCTTGGGAACGTACACGAACGACCCACCCGACCACACGGCGTAATGCAGAGCCGCGAACTTGTGGTCGCCCGGGGGAATGAGCTTGCCGAAGTGCTCGCGCACGATGGGCTCGAGCTCGGGGTCATGCAGCGCGTCTTCCACGGTGGTGTACACGACGCCCTGCTTCGCCACGTCCTCGCGCATGTTGTGATACACGATTTCGGAATCGTACTGAGCGCCCACGCCCGCCAGGCTCTTGCGCTCGGCTTCGGGGATACCCAGGCGCTCGAACGTATCCTTGATCTCCTCGGGTACGTCATCCCAGCTCTTCGACTGCTTCGCACGCGGGTTCACGTACGTGGAAATGTGATCCAGGTCGAGGCCGGCAATGCTGGGGCCCCAGTTGGAAGCCATTTCCTTGGCGTGATACGTCTGGAGCGCATCGAGGCGCATCTTGAGCATCCAGTCGGGCTCGTCCTTCTTCGCGCTAATGGCGCGCACGATTTCAGGCGTCAGCCCGTCCTCGTAGCGTTCGTACCCCTCTTCCGAGAAGACGAAGTCGTACATCGAGCGATCTACGTCGGCGACGTAGGTGCGCTCCTTCACCAGTTCGGTCATTAGGCACACACCGCCTCTTCAACACGAGCGAACTGCTCGAAGCCGTCGCGGTCGATCTTTCCAATGAGTTCGGCGCCACCTTCCGCAACCAGACGGCCGCGCGCCATTACGTGCGTGTGGTCGACCGTAAGGCGCTCGAGAATGCGCGCGTTATGCGTCACCACGAGCAGGGCGCCATTACACGTTTCGCGATACGCTTCGATGCCGCGGCTCACAACGGCCAGGGCATCCACGTCCAGACCCGAATCGGTCTCGTCGAGAATGGCCAGCTTCGGCTTCAGAAGCAGAAGCTGCAGCATTTCGAGCTTCTTCTTCTCGCCGCCGGAAAAGCCCACATTCAGCTCGCGCGTGAGGAACGAGCTGTCCATGTCGAGCTGCTCGGCGATCTCGTCAATGCGATCACGGAACTGACGTGCGGTCATCTTCAGTTCGGGGCGCTTACGCGTAATAGCGCGCAAGAACGAATGCAGCGGCACGCCCGGCACTTCGACGGGAGCCTGGAAGCTCAGGAAAATGCCCGCGAGCGAGCGCTTATCGGCAGGTTCGTTGGTAATGTCCTGCCCATCGAACACGATGGAACCTTCCGTTACCTGGTACGCGGGATTGCCCATGATCACATGGCCCAGCGTAGACTTGCCCGCGCCATTCGGCCCCATGAGCACATGGGTTTCGCCTGCGTTCAACGAAAGGTTGATGTCATGCAGGATGGTCTTGTCTTCGGTGCCGGCATGCAAGCCGGAAATGCTTAGCAGTGACTGCGTCATATCGTTCTCCTCGCGCTTGCGCGTTCCTTCAGCGGGAAATCCCGCATTCCTTCTCTCGGTAGTTATACCCTAAATACCACCCAATTGCTAGGAATATATTTCCCAGTTTGGCGCTAGGAGAATACTTTCTAGTAAAAGCCCAGGTAGAACGCATGTGGTATAGTTGTGCAGCTACGTTGAAACCTATACATCGCATTCCCGGGGGAACACATGCCCACATCTTTTTCGAGTGACGACAACGCCATGGGCACCCCCTCGCCCGCACGCCGCCTGCTGGCCCAATACGCGGCCATCACGCTCTGCTTCGTCTTCGCCATTTTGGCCACGTTCGCCATGGGCGGGCACCTCCCGCTGCAACCCTGCGACGAAACCACAGGCGTCAGCTATACCGAATGGAACCACCATTACGTAGATGACGACCAGTACGCACGCCTGGGCGACGCACTGCTGCACGGACGCGTCACGCTCGACCTGCCCGTGGACGAACAGCTTGCGCAGCTCGACAATCCCTACGCGTTCACGCCGCGCTACGAAATAGGCGACGCCAACCATCCCATCTTCTGGGACCACGCGTTTTACCAGGGCAATTACTACAGCTACTTCGGCGTTATCCCCGCCGTAGCCCTCTACGCGCCCTTCCAGCTCGTAACGGGCACCTGGCTGAGCACGCCCGCAGCCGTTCTTCTGGCGAGCATCGTTGCGCTGCTGGCTGGCGCATTCATGGTATGGCAGCTGGGACGCCGCTTCTTGGGCGGACTACCCGGCATCGGTATGCTCACGCTGGCGCTGGGCACGTACTTCGTGGGGTCGAACATCACGTACCACCTGATCGTGCCGTGGTTCTATTCCATGCCCATCCTGTTTTCGCTGGCAGCAACTGCGCTGGGCATGGCTTTCTGGCTGAAGGCCCGTCGCAGCGACGGCACGCTGAGCACGGCCTGCATCGCAGCAGGATCGTTCTTCATGGCCCTGAACCTAGGCTGCCGCCCGCAATTCATTCTGGTGTCGCTGCTGGCACTCGTGCTGTTCCGCAAGGAAATCTTCCGCGAACGAACGCTGTTTTCGCGTGCTGGCCTGCGCCAGACCATTGCGGCCATCCTGCCCTACGTGCTGGTATTCGCGCCGCTGCTGGCCTACAACTACGTGCGCTTCGGTTCGCTTACCGATTTCGGCAGCAATTACAACCTGACCGGCTTCGACATGACCACCTACGTGCAGAGCAAGAAGGTAACGCTCTACCTCATGGCAGAATACCTCTTCGCCCTGCCCGACCCCACGGCGGCCTTCCCGTTCCTTGCCGAGATAACCACGCTGCCCGAATGGTGCGAATGGGCACCGAACGAGCCCTTCTATGCAGGCTATTTCTTCATCAAGCCCATCATGCTCGTAGTGATTGCGCTGCCCTTCTGCTGGAAGAAGCTGAAGGCATCGGGCTTTGCGCCCATCGTCATCTGCTCCGCCGCGCTGGCCTTGGTGGTGCTGTTCGTGGACACGCGCGTTGCGGGCATCACCGAGCGCTACTTCAGCGACTTCGGTTGGTACATCACGCTCATCGCACTGCTCGCGATGTTCTCGATGCGCCAGCAATTCGACGAAGCGCCCCGCAAGCGCCGCGCCTTCTGCGCCGTATGCGGCATCCTGGTGGGCGTATCGGCGCTGCTAGGTGTGCTCACGGGATTCTCCGAAGGCCATTACTGGACGTTCATCAGCACGAATCCCGATTTCGCAGCAAGCGTCTACGCCCTGTTCGGAAATCCGCTATAAGGACCAAGCGCCCAAGCGATCCGCTATACCAGCAAATGATGCTTGGCGGCAATGTGGAATAGCTCGGCTCGCGTGCTGATGCCCAGCTTCGCGTAGATGTTGCGCCTATGGCTTTCGACCGTCTTCACCGAGACGAAGATGCGCTCCGATATCTCCTTGTTGGTATAGCCCTGAGCCAAGAGCGACATCACTTCGATTTCCCGGCTCGAAAGCGCATGGTAGGGATTCACCTCGACCTCATCAGCTGCGACGAGTTTGCCGGCCAGGGCCTCGTCTAATCCCTCCTGAACGTATACCTCGCCCTTTGCGACGGCATGGATAGCGTCGATAAGCATATCGGTTGACGCGCTCTTGAGCACGTATCCAAGGGCACCACTGCGCAACGCGAAGAAGACGTAATC
This sequence comes from Denitrobacterium detoxificans, assembly GCF_001643775.1. Taxonomy (NCBI): domain Bacteria; kingdom Bacillati; phylum Actinomycetota; class Coriobacteriia; order Eggerthellales; family Eggerthellaceae; genus Denitrobacterium; species Denitrobacterium detoxificans. Next base: position 2,239,586 of record NZ_CP011402.1, read on the forward strand.
GGCTTCCGAAAACATGGTGAGGACCAAGACGGCCATATCAGGGAAATCACGCGCGAAGCGCTCGCAGGCAACGAGGCCGCTTTCGCCTGGCGGCATCGAAATGTCCAGGAGCAGCACATCGGGGCGCTCGCGCGAAACGATTTGATAGGCCTGCTCGCCATCGGCCGCGTCCCCCACGACTTCCATGTCGGGCTGAGCGTTGATGATGAACGCAAAGCCCGAACGCACCACTTCGTGGTCGTCCGCAATGACTACGCGAATCATGACGGCCTCCCCAGTACGCTCGCCTCTTGCTCCACGGGGCCGTCCACCTGCTCACCCGTTGGGACGCGAAGCGTGACCACGGTGCCATCCGACGCCGAACGAATTTCGAGCTCGCCGCCAATGAGCGATGCGCGCTCCCTCATGCCAGGGATGCCGCACCCCGTTCCGTGTATTTCCGGGCGCGCGGTATCGAATCCAGAGCCCTGGTCGAATACCGACAGGGTAAGCACGCCATCAGCATCGACAAGCGCAACGCTTATCGCGTCAACGCCCGAATACTTGCATGCATTGGTCATGGCCTCCTGCGCAATGCGATACGCGTGCGTTTCGATTGCGCTATCGTAGCGTGCGCCATTCGTGGCATCGGAAATGGCAACGTCAACGCCATACATGCTGCGGCAGAGCCCCGCATGCGATCTCAGCGCCGCAATAAGGCCCAGGTCGTCAAGGGCGAGAGGCCGCAGCTGCACCGAGAGGTTGTGAACGTCCTTCACGATACGCGCAAGCGTCGTTTCGGCTTTGTCGAGCAGGTTCGTGGTCTCATCGTCGTCATGCAGCAACCGGGCCTGCTTCAAGAGCATCGAAACCGACAGCATCTCCTGCGACAGCTCGTCGTGCAGCATGCGCGACATGCGTCGGCGCTCCTCTTCCTGCGCCGCGCCCACAAGACGCGCCCGCTCGCGCTCATCGAGCAGCGGATAATCAGCCCCAATGCCCCGGCCATCAGTCAGAGTCTTTCCGAGCGGGGCATCGGAGAAACGGAGGAAGTCTGCAATTGTGACGTCATAACCGCAGAGGCCATCGGCAACCGCGGCGGTAAGCCGTTCGAACACCGCTTCGTGAGACGGATTGCTCGAGCGGAAAGCGCAGAGAAGCACTCCCGCAACTTCGCCCTTCAGGCCAAGAGGCAGGGCGCAGAAGCTACGCAGGTCCTCCGCGAATACGATGGGATAACTCGAATATTCGCGCGGATCGAGCTGGCGATCGATGTCGGTGAACATCATCGGCTTGCCGGATTTCAGCACGATTCCGCCGATACCATGCCCCGGCGAAAGCACGATGCGCTTATAACGCTCGCCCGTGGCACCCGACGAATAGAGCCAACGCAAGGGCGCACCAGGCTTTTCGGCGAGACCCACCGCCACGAAATCAAACCCGGAATCGTTACGCAAGCCATCTGCAGCTTGCTGAAAGCCCGCCTGGTAGCCCATCTGGAACCCCCTTCAACGCTCGCAACAATTATAGAACGGCTCATGCGTTGATGAATGACGCGAACGCGCGTCACCTCCGGCAACGCACGAATGGTGCCAATGAGCGCCTTCATGTTCGCCTCGGTCGGCGCTTCGGCGGTGGCCACGAGCCTTAGGCCCTCGTCATTATGAAGCCTCACGCCCTCGAGGGCCGCCAGGGCAAGCGCCGCAGCCCCCAACTTCGCGGTTGTCGCCTGGACAACGAGACAGGACTCGATCATGCCCTATCATCCCCACCTTGCGCAGTTCCAGAAGACGCTTGAGGGCGTGGGATCGTCATGCCAATTGCCAGCGCATGCGTAGGGCAAGCGTCAACGCACTTTCCGCACGCCATGCAATCCCCCGCACGCACCATGCCGTCAACGCCTGATACGGCGTCGTCGAGTATCTGGGGATCGCACAAACATGCCTGCTTGCATCGATCGCACCCAATGCACGCGCCATGGTCGATCGTTACGTTGACCAGGCCCACTCGCCCCAGAGCCTCGTAGAAACCGCCCAGCGGACACAGCGCCCGACACCACACGCGATGACCGCAAAACAATTCGAGCAGGACGATTGCCAGAAGGGTCAGCCCGCCCGCCATGCTGCCAAGGACAATCCCCTTAGCCACGAAGCCAATGGGAGATAAGGCCTCGAACAGCGGAAACCCAAGCACAGCCGAAAGGAACAGGATGCCCAGGGCAATGTAGAGCTTTGCGTGACGCGGCACCACGCGCTCGCGGACGAAAATATGCAACCGGGCGCGCAGCCAGTCGAGCCCCTCGCACAAAAGGTTCACGGGGCAAACCCAACCGCAAAACGCCCGGCCCCGGATGAGCCCATATACGATGAGCACGGGAAGGGCCGCAAGCAGCCAACTCGGCGAAAACGTCTTGGAAGCTGCAATCACCTCGAGCATCGCAAACGGATCGAGCACGGCAACGCCGAAGATGCTACTTGACGACAACGTGCCGAAAAACGGCAGGGCCGCGGGGGTGGCCACCATGCCATCCCCGCCAGCTGCGGCATTGCCTGCGATGCCTCCGAACACGCCCCACCCTGCCACGATGACCGGCGCGGCAAATATGAGCAAGGCGACGACTTGCACAACGCGACGCGCTATCGCAATCTTGAATCGTTTCGACGTGCCGCTCATACGCCATCCGGATAGATCGTCTTGTCGCCTTCAAAGTTCAGGTAGACCAGGTTCACGAACAGCACGCCGGTCATATTCCCAATGGAATTCGCAATGGCGTGCGAGTCGTCGACCGTTTCGGCCTCGATCGTTATCACGACCTTATGCCCCTCAACGCCATGGATTTCCACGCCGTCCATGACATCCAGTTCGGCCGATACCGCCTCCGTGCAATCGGGAGCGGTCTCTACGACCAGGCTCGATATCACCATTTCACTCACTTCCTTCCCGTCGACGCAAAAGAGCATCGTCGCGCTGGCTACAGCTTCTCCACGCGCACGCAGGTCTTCTTGAAGTCGGGCTCCTTCGACAGGGGGCAATATGCTTCCTGCTGGACCAAGTTGATGAGCGTTTCTTCTGCGAAGAAGGGCGCAAACAGATAACGGGCGGGCGGCTTGGTGCGACCAGCGCTCGAAGCCGTAATCTCGACTTCGCCCCAACGGCTAACGAGACGAACGCGGTCACCATCCTTGATGCCCAGCTCGGCCATGTCCGCTTCGTTCATGTCGAGCAGGGCCTCGGGAAGCGCGTTATGCAGCGCTGGGACGCGACGCGTCATCGTGCCGGTATGCCAATGTTCGAGTAAGCGCCCCGTGCAGAACACGAAGGGGTACTCGCTATCCGGCACCTCCGCGGGAGGCTCCCAGGGTCGGAACACCACCGAGGGACGATGATCGGTCGACTTGTAGAAGCTCACGTCGTTGGCAAGCCCCTCGTCGCCGTACATCTCGACGCCGTACTGGTCGTAGCCCTCTTCCTGCAAGCCGTACGAGAAGCGCCATTTCGTCGGCAGCCATTCCCCATTCACTTCGCGAACGGGCCAGGTCATACCGTGGTTGTAGATGTACTCCTCATAGGGGGCGAGCTGCTTCGCCTCCATCTTCAGCTTCGAATCGCGGTTGATGGCCTCGGCACGCGGGTTCAGCTTCGGGTTCGAGAACGTGCGGTATTCCTCCCACATGCTCTTGCAGACCTCGCGCTGCGTCTCCTGGCGGAAATCGCACGCATCCTTGTCGTACCATTCGCCAAAGAGGACGTCGAATGCATCCTCGCCGCCGATTTCCTCACCAGCCAGCACGCGCTTGGCGATTTCCATGAGCATCCACATATCCCAACGCGCGTCGCCCGGAGGGGTAACAGCCTGCTCGAATACAGCCGTCCTGCGTTCGCCATTGCCGAACGCACCCTCGCGTTCGATCCACATGGCCGCAGGAAGCACCACATTGGCGTACTTCGTGGACATGGTGGGGAACACTTCGCTTACGACAATGAACGCGTCGAAGATGCCGCGCTTGTCTTCCGCGCCGCGACCAAGGAAACGCGTCAGGTTCGTCATGGATTGCGCCCAGTTGTTATGAGCGGACCAGAGGAAATCGATATTTCCATTGGACAGCTCGCGGAACATCTTGGTCGTGTGATAGCCCGGCTTTGCGATGTCCTCCAAGTAGCCCTCGGGAAGGTTCCACACCGCTTCGCTGTAACGACGATGCGCGGGGTTCGCGACCACAAGGTCGGCGGGCAGGCGGTGCGAGAACGTACCCACTTCGCGCGCCGTACCGCATGCGCTCGGCTGGCCGGTAAGCGAGAAGCCTCCATTACCCGGCTTGCAGTACTTGCCCGAAAGCAGGTGCAGGTTGTGCAGATTGTGGTTCATCCAGGTACCACGATTATGCTGGTTGACGCCCATCGTCCAGAAGGACGTGACCTTCAGCTCGGGATTGGCAAACAGCTCGTAGAGCGCCTGCAGGTCCTCGACCGACGCGCCCGAAATTTCGCTCGCATATTCCCAGGTGTACGGCGCAAGGCGCGCTGCGTACTCCTCGAAGGAAATCGACTCGACCGTATCGACAGCCTGTCCGATATCGCTCTTGTCGTACCCGTCGTAATTGGCGTTGCCGATGTTCTCGGTGCCCTGCTTGAACTGCAAATGGTCGGCAACGAAGTCGTGATCGTACGTATCATTCTCGATGAGGTAATGGGCTATGCAGTTCGTGATGGCCAAGTCGCCGTTATTGCCGAACATGATGACGCGATCGGCCGAGGCAGCCGTTCGCGTACCCAACGTGGTCACGTCGTAGTGCTTCACCTGCGGGTCGGCGATCTTTCGAGCCATCAAGCGCGAGTACAGCATCGGATGGGCTTCTGCCATATTGGCGCCCCAGGTAATGAAGACGTCGGCATGGTCGATGTCCGCATAGCAGCCAGCGGGCTCATCGGTCTGAAACACGTTCATGAAGCCCACGACGGCGCTCGCCATGCACAGGCGGGCATTCGGGTCGATGTTGTTTGAGCGCAGACCCGCCTTCCAGAACTTGGCCGTTGCATATCCTTCCAAAATGGGCTGCTGCCCGGAGCCCCAAAAGGCGAGACGACTCTTATCGGCCTTCCACGTCTCACGCAGCTTGCTCGCAACCAGGTCGAGGGCCTCTTCCCACGTGGCCTCGCGGAAGCCGTCCTCGGTTCCCTTCGTGGAATTGTCGTCGCGAATGAGCGGCGTCGTCAGGCGGCCTTCGCCGTAGAGAACCTTGCTCAGGTAGTAGCCCTTTACGCAGTTCAGGCCACGATTCGAATCGTTTTCGGGGTCGCCATACACGCTAACGACCTTGCCGCGCATGCTTTCCACGATTACGCCGCAGCCACAGCCGCAAAAACGGCAGACGGCGAGCGTGGTCTTCACGGCGTCCCCGTTCAGCGGGTCATTCTTCTTCGGGGCGCAGCCCGTCACGCTCGCACCAGCGGCAGCCGCCATTGCCATGGCGACCGCGGTTGACTTGATGAACGCGCGTCTCGAAATGTCCATGCTTCTCTTCTCCCTCTTCCCGTGGCGCCTTTGGCACGACCGCCCTTCGAGGCGCCAATCCATTACCGTTGAGCGTTCTTCCCCGCTCACACGGCTTCTTGCTCTGCCAATGTGACTATGCGTATGGGCACATGGGGCTCGCTTACCGCGCAGCGCTGTACGCAGAGCCCGCAGCCCGTGCAGATATCTCGGTTGATTTGCGGAACGAACTTGGTGTGAATGCCGTCGTTTTCCAGCTGCTGGAAGTCGATTGTTATCGCCTCGTCGATGAGCGGGCACACGCGATAGCACACTTCGCAGCGATACCCCTGATAGGCGATGCACACGTTCTCGTCGATCTTCGCGTATCCCATGCGCGGGTCATGCTTGTCGGCGACATCGCGAATTGCGCCCGTGGGGCACACGGCCACGCAAGGGTAATCCGAGCACAAGCGGCAAGCCTGCTCGCGTGCGTCGATGCAGGGCGTTCCCGAAAGGGCCCCCTGCATGGGACCCGCAACATCCAGTGCCCGATAGGGGCACGCCTCGATGCACTTGCCGCATGCAATGCAACGCGACCTGAAATCCCCTTCGGATTGCACGCCAGGCGGCCGAAGTAGATACGACGACTTGTCGTGGGTGGCTGCCAGGGAAAACGCACCCTCGAGCGCAACGATGCCAGCCGCAATGCCCGCTACGAGCTTGGCCCTACTCATGCGACGTCCTCTTCGCCCAGCGGCTATTCGCCCGAAGACGTTCCCGCAAGGAATTGCTCATCGTTCCACGACATATACTGGTGCTCGAGGTTCTGGCCCTCTTCCCAGGTAAGCCAGCCCTGAGGCACCTCGCTATCCTCATGGCATTGCGTGCACACCATGATCGACGCACGATGGCCCTTATGACAATCGCTGCAGTCGTACTCGGAATGATGCCAAGAATGCGGGTTACGCGCCTGGTCAGCGGTCTCGTTCGTAAGGTCCGACTTGGTGATGTTGTGGCAGTTCTCGTTCAGGCAGAATTCCGTTTCACCCACCCCGCGATATGCCACCAAACGCGCAAGGTCGCGTTCAGATAGCGGGTTGTAATAGTCGCCCTGAATCCACTCGAGGCCCTCGGTAATTTGCTCCTCTATGGCCGGCACATGGCAATCCATGCACGTCTTGCCCATGGCGCCATGCTTGCTTGCCAGCATGGCATCGGCCTTCGAGACCTCATTACCCCACTTGTCGACAGCAGCCTCGTACGGATTCGCATAAAGCGTATTCAAATACGCCTCGTCCATGGGGGTGTGGCAGACGGTCGCGCAGAATTCCGGTGTCTCGTGCCACTTGTAGGCGCCCACGCCCACGGCGGCGATAAGGCCAACGATGACGCAAAGGATTACGGTCTTGCGATTCAGTCGCAAGCTACGGCGTTTGCCGTGGGGCTCAGCTTGCGCATCCGCCTTCCCCTCTTGATTCTTGGCCTCTTCGGCCTCGCGTACTTCGTTTTCGACGTTGTCCATGTACGCCACACCTCCCAATACTCGTCTACCTTCGAAAGATGACAGCATCGGAAGGAAATCGATATAGGGGTTTTCCCCATTTCTGCTACGGGGGAAAGCAAGAGAAAGCCACCAGGGAGAACGTTTCGACAAATGACAAATTGCCCCTTGACCCTGACGTTACGTCATAGTTTAGAGTGAAGGCACGCCAGAAAGAGGAGGACCCCCATGGAAGCGCTCACCGTGCATGAAGTAAGCAAGCTCGCCGGCATTAGCGTGCGCACGCTGCATCACTACGACAAGATTGGCTTGCTTACGCCCGCAACGCGCACCGATGCGGGGTACCGTCTATACAGCGAAGCCGACCTCGCGCGACTGCAGCAGATTCTGCTGTTCCGCGAGCTGGAGTTTCCGCTCGATGAAATCCGCGGCATCATCGACAGTCCCGCCTTCAATCGCGCAGAAGCGCTCAAACAGCAAATCCAACTGCTCAAGCTCAAGCGCGAGCGCATCGACGGCCTCATCGAGCTGGCGAAGGAAACCCTACGGAAAGGAGCGACGAGCATGAGCTTCGACGCATTCGATACGAGCAAGATTGACGACTACGCCGCGCGGGCAAAGGCATCGTGGGGCGCTACGCCACAGTGGGCAGAGTATAAGAAGAAGAGCGCGCAGCGCACCGCGCAGGATGAAGGAGCCATGGCGCAGAAACTCATGAACCTGTTCATACCCTTCGGCCGCATGGCCGCCGAAGGAGCCGACCCGGCATCAAGCGAAGCGAAGGCGCAGGCGGCAACCATTCAGCAGTTCATCACGAAGAACTACTATCACTGTTCCGACGAAGTGTTCGCCCAGCTGGGAGCTTCATATGGAGCAGGTGGCGAGTTCACGCAGAACATCGACGCGGCCGCCGGCCCCGGAGCGGGGGCGTTCGCCGCGAAGGCCGTGGCAGCCTACTGCGCAAGCAAGTAGAAACGGAACGCCCGCGCGAGCAAATCGCACGGGCGCTCTTCGATAGCGGCTATTTCGCGGGCAGCGTTTTCACGAAGCCGAAGAAGTACACCAGGTGGCCCACCCACACGACTGCAAGGACAATGCGGCCCACCAGCACGTTCGCCATGAGCACAAAGGCGATTCCCATGATCAACGTAACAGAGCCAATAATGGAGAGCTTCGTCTTCATGAGCATGCCCTCCTTCTTCACGTACGACTCCAGGTGCTTCTTGTAGAGCTTCGTACCCAGGAACCAGCTATGCAGACGCTGGGAGCCCTTGGCGAAGCAGAAGAGCGTGGCCAAGTAGAGCGGCGTAGTAGGCAGAATGGGCAGCACGATGCCAATAGTCCCCAGGACCAGGCACAGACACCCCAGCGCAAGCCACAACGCACGGAAGCGAACACGCTTAGCCGGCGCAGGCGACACGGAATTCACGGCCGCCGAAGATAGAGGATCTGCACCCTCCATAGCGGGAGCGGTCTCATGAAGCAGGGGCGTTGCAACGGGTTCCATGTCTTGTCCTATCGATACGCCGCGAGGCGCTGTATGGTCTACCTAATTAGATGCGCCTAACTATAAACGAAGCACTCCCCCACACGCAATACAAGGAGGAGGGTTCACCAGGAACCCTCCTCACAAGCCGAGTTTGCAAAGCTGATTTCTTGTTATTTCCAGCGCGTCAGGTACTTCTGCAGCTTGCCCAGAAGCACGCTAATGATGGTAATGACGACGCCGATAACGATGATGCCGGCAAGGATGCGCGTGTAGTCGCCGAAGTCGCTGTAGTACTTCACGTAGTAGCCCATACCCACGCTGCCGCCAATCATCTCGGCCGAAGTAAGCAGGATGAACGACAGGCACAGCGCGATGTTCAGGCCATTGAAGATGAGCGGGAGCGCCGCGGGGAGGATGACGCGGAAAAGCGTCTTCGGAGCGCTCACGTTCAGCACGCGCGCGGAATCCAGAATGCGCTTGTCGACACCAGCCACGCCAGCCAGCGTGCCCGTGAGCACGGGCCACAACGTTGCCAGGAAGATGACCAGCACGCTTGCTGCGCGGAACGTGGGCAGCAAAGCGATGCCGTAGGGAATGTACACGATGGGCGGAATGGCCGAGAGGAACGATACGACCTTTTCCGTTGCCTGGGAGGAACGCGCACGATACCCCAACGCAAGACCCAACACCAGCGCCACTGCAGTGCCGAGCAGAAAGCCCTCGGCCACGATGCCCAGCGAACTGGCAATGCCCTGTCCGATCTTCGCAGCGTCAGCTACAATCTGGGCGAACACGATGCCGGGAGCCGGGAACATCTTCTCGGGCAGAACGGCAAGCGTGGAGGCGGCAAGCTGCCATGCGGCAATGACCGCAAGAACCACGGCAGGCACGTCGGCAAACGTATTGCGCGTGGAGCGCTTGCGGGCAGCCAGGCAGCCCACAACGCTCACGGCCCACGCAAACGCGCCCACGACGAAGGCGTAGAGTACATTTGGATCGGCAGATGCCTTCGTCGGAAGCGCAAGCACAACCGCGAACAGGGCGAATGCGATGGTCGCGGGCGTTACCAAGCGCTCGCGCCACGCAAGGCCATCGACCTCAGCGTTCGCCTTCGCTGCCTTAACCTTGCGCTGCTTGGCCACGGGCAGGGAGCCCGCTACAGCCGTTCCCTGGATTTCTGCGCTCATGCCGAATGCACCTCCTGGTACTCATGCTGAAAGAAGATCTGCGACAGCTCGCTGCGAAACGTCACGTAGGCAGGGTCGCCCAAAAGCTCCAGGCGATGCCTGGGGCGCGGCAGCGGCACTTCGAATTCCGCGCGCACGCGACCCGGCTCCATCATGATGATGCGGTCGGAAAGAAGAATGGCCTCTTCCAGGTCGTGCGTAACGAAGATGACCGTCTTGCGCGCTTCGCCAGCTTCGCCCTCCCACAGCTCGAGCAGCAGGTCCTGCAGGATGGCGCGATTGCGCGCATCGAGCGCGCCGAAGGGCTCGTCCATCAGCAGCACCTCGCCGCCCACGGCCAGCGCGCGAGCGATAGCCACGCGCTGCTGCTGGCCGCCGGAAAGTTCCTTGGGGAAGCGATGACCAAACTCACCAAGCGCCACCTTGCCCAGGAATTCCTCCGCGATAGCACCGCGCTCCGCGCGCTTCAGCTCGGGACGCGCCTGCTCGAGGGCGAATTCCACGTTGCCGCGTGCCGTCATCCAGGGGAAGAGGGAATACTGCTGGAATACGACGCTACGTTCGGGACCGGGCCCTGTTACGACCTGGCCGCCCACAGAAACGCTGCCAGACGTGGGCTTCAAAAGCCCCTCGAGCACGGAAAGCAACGTCGATTTGCCGCAACCGCTCGCGCCGATCACGCTCACGAATTCGCCTGGCTCGACGGAAAAACTTACCCTGTCGAGCGCCGTGAAGGCCTCTCCGCGACCGGAGTACGTGACCGTCAGGTCTGAAACGTCGATGCGCTTGGACATCAGATCCTCCTATTGATACTTATCGAAATGCTCACGCAGGGACTTGTAGTACGTGTTGTTCGGATCTTCCTTCTCGAGTTCGCCCAGCGCCTGATCGTAAATGTCCAGGTTATAGAGCTCTTCAAGGTCGAAGTCCTGCAGGTAGCCAAAGTCAGCAGCGCTGTTCTTCAGCTCCAGCGTGGCCTGGTAGTCGGGGTCGGGGTTCGAATCGCAGTAGTCGGGCGTGAACACCTCGTACTCGATTTCGTCCTCGGGAATGTCGATGTACGTCTTTACGTCCGCGATCGTCTTCTGCTTGTTAGCTTCGTTTTTGTAGAACGCATACGCCTTGATGAGGGCACGTTCGGAAGCGACGTACAGGTCGTGGTTTTCCTTCAGCGCGCTCGTGAGCGCTACCTGGCGGCAGCACGGCTGATTCTTGAACAGCTCTTCATCGGAGCACTTGAACACGATGGAATGACCCGCCGCCACGGCAACCGACGTGTAGGGCGAATAGCACGAAACCGCGTCGATCGTATCGTTGGAGAATGCGTTGTAGGCATCCTTCTGGCTATCGAAGAGCACGATGTGCACATCGTAGCCATCGCCCTCGCCATACGTAAGGCCCTTGGACGCAAGCAGCTGATACAACTCGAGCTCCTGCACGGTGGTGCGGGGAACGGCGACGTTCTTCCCCTTCAGGATGGTCACGTCCCAGCTAGAAAGGCCTTCCGTGTACTTGCTCTTGATCACGTAGCCGTGGCCATTGGACATTGCGCCACCGAAGATCGAGATGTCATGACCCGAAGACTGATTCACCAGCGTGGGAACGCTACCCAGGAAAACGAATTGCAGCTTGTTCGATTCCAGGCCGCTGACCAGCTCGCTCTGGCTGGAGAACTGCGTAAGCGTGGCGTTGATGCCTTCTTCTGCGAAGAAGCCCTCCTCCTTGGCGACGAATGCCAGCAGATGGGCCGTCGAATTGAGGTGGCCAACCGTGATGTCGTACTTGATTTCCTTACCCGACGTAGATTCCTGCGAGCCAGAGGAGCACCCCACCACGCCAAATGCGGCGAGCGCGCCTGCGCCAATAAGCGAACCCTTGAGAAACGAGCGTCGGCTATACGCCGTTACTTCCTGTGCCATAGTAGCCTCCCTTGAGATGTGTCTGTTGCTGGGCGCTATTACAGCATCATCGGAAGGCTCCGAACAGGTATTTTGCGACGCATTGCAGCGATGGCGCGTTATCGCCGAAAGCGATATAAGCTGTCAAAGTCGGCATTTGCCCAGATGGCACGCATGCAATGCGCTCTAGGGCATAGAAAAAGCTCTGACCCAAGCTCGGGAAACCCCAGGTCAGAGCGTTATCGATAATCACGCTAGCCGGCTATTTCACGCCGCTCCGCGCAAGATTTCTTCATTTTCGATGAGTGAAGACCCCTTAACCGCGTTCTGCACGGACTTCGGCGGCTGCGTCTACGAAGGCCTTGAAGAGACGCTTGGAGTGCGGGCGCTCACGCCACATGTGCTCGGGATGCCACTGCACACCCACGACGAAGCGCTTGCCCGGCATTTCGATGCCCTCGACGATGCCGTCCTCGGGGGAAATGGCGTTTACGACCAGCCCCTTGCCCGGCTTGGCAACGCTCTGGTGGTGAATGGTGTTCACGCCCAGGCGCGTAGCCCCCACGTATTCGGCCAGGCGGGAATCCTTCACGATTTCGACCATATGAGCCGGAAGCGTGTACGGGCGATTCTGCATATGCACCGATTCCGATTGATCGCAGGCATCACGAATGTCCTGCTGCAACGTGCCGCCAAGTGCAACATTGAGAGACTGCATGCCGCGGCAAATGCCCAGCAACGGCTTATCTGCCTCGACGACCGCGCGAACGAGCACGTCCTCCATGGCATCACGCGCCGTAGCCGAACGATGTGTATGCACTTCGCGCAACGAACCGTACCGCGCAGGATCGATATCCTGGCCTCCCGGAATAAGGAATCCATCGCACGAGGCAACCAACCGCTCGATATGAGCAGGATCGGACGTCGCGGGAAGCACGATGGGAATGGCGCCCACTTCCAGAAGGCCTCCCAGATAGCCATCGGATACCGCCAGGCCCGTCCACTCGAAATCGTAACGCGGCACGATGCCGATGACGGGAGCATTCGGGGACCCCGCAGGCATGCCATTGCGCTTTTCCATCAGGCGCGGCCACACTTCGGCCAACGTGAAACGATGCTTCACCATCGAGGCAATGGGCTCCAGGTACTCCGCCTCACCAGGACGCAGGGAACCCGATGCCAGCACCAACAGCAAGTCGGCCCAAAACTCCACCGGGCGACCGTACACCTCGGCGCCATAGCCATGCTTCATGAGGCTCTTCTTTGCCGCTTCCACGTGACCTTCGTCCACCCAATCGAGCAGGGTTTCCAGCACGTCAAGCGTACGCCTGCTGTAGAACAGCGCACGTACGAGCACCGCGTAAGCCAGCGAATACTCGATGGGCATGGCGTCGGCGGGTCGAATTTCCAGGAAGTTCTTCAGGCGCACATCGGGCCACACCATCGACAGCGCATGCTCCAGCTCGGCCTGGGTCATTTCGCGATGCGCATACAGCTCGTCGAACGTGGCGTTGCCCACATAGCGCCAGGGCTCACCCTCGTTTTCGCCCGGGACAAGAATCGCCTCGCGCGAGAGGATATAGTCGGCATAGTCGGCGTAGGAATACCCGCGCTTCAGCGAACCGGGAATTACGCCAACCCGGTCGTGCTTCATGCTGTCCCATATATGGGTGCGCACCATGTTCTCCTTGGCTTCCTCGCCTTCGAACACGGGAGAGTTGTCGCAGATGAACGCCAGAATAGGCCCAAGGATCTGCGCGATGCGCAGCTTGCGCATCGCATCGGTCTCGGTTTCGAAGTCGATGGAAATCTGCAGCGACGCCGAGCCACGCATCATGCAAATGCCTTCGGGAGCCTGCTTGCCCAGGAAATCGGTCATGCAGTCGTAGCGGAACTTCGGAATAAGTTCCAAATCGCGCGCCCGCGCCGTGGGATGGTACCCCAGCATGGGGGTCACCAGGCCAAATTCGTCCAGAATGGGATCGAGTTCCTTCCGGAAGTTCAAATAGGCCCTATCGATTTCGCAGACGCTCGAAAACGGGCCAGCCGAGATTTCGATCTGCCCCGCCGGTTCGGTGCTGATAGCGATTCCCTTGCGTTGCATGCCAACGATGTTTTCGCCCTCATACGAGGCGTTCTCGTAGCTTGGGGCCAGTCGCAGCAAAACGTCGCGAATGCCGCCTGGCTCGGAATACGCCACGGGCGAACCGTCGCGACGCACGACTATATGCTCGAGCTCGAAGCCCATGCTCTGGCTGAACTTCTCGCCCGACTTGAAGAATGCGACGAGCTTGTCGCGATTCACCTTATGAAAATCTATCTTGCTCTCCAACGGTTCCACCTCAAACGCGGATTAAATTCCACCCTCGCACTAGGAATTAGTATTTCGCCCATTATAGACGTCAACGATAGCCCGTCAACGCATGTGCCATAGCCATTCATAGCACATTCCACTTCTCGATCCAGGCGATTCGCTGCTTATTGTGCCCAGAGCAGCATAGATGGTCGACATGCATGCGCGACGACTTGAAACCTGTTCGATACCCATCACACGCAGGAACCACATGCCTTTCCATCCAAACCGCCTAGGCACGCTTCCGGTGATCGATGCGCTTGGCCAGATGATCGCCCGCCGACTGCGCAATCTGCACGAGCACGACGCACAGCACGACTGCGACGACCATAACGTCCGCCTGCCATCGCTGATAGCCATAGCGAATGGCGATATCGCCCAAACCACCAGCACCAACCGTGCCGGCAATTGCAGAATAGCCAAACAGGTTCACCAGCGTAATGGACACGCCGCGCACCAACGAAGGCAGCGATTCCCGCAGCAATACCTTCACGATAATCTGGAACGTACTCGCCCCGAACGCCTGAGCAGCCTCGATAAGGCTCGCGTCGACTTCGGCCAGGCTTTGCTCCACGATGCGAGCCACGAAGGGGGCCGCCGAAAGCGTAAGCGGGACGATTGCGCCCGGGACACCCAGGGACGTACCCACCACGAAGCGCGTGAAGGGAATGATGGCCACCAGCAAGATAATGAAAGGAATCGAACGGCCGATATTGATGATGCAACCAAGGACCGCATTCACGCTGCGATGGGGACGCAGGCCATTCTGCGCGGTTACGCAGAACGCCACGCCCATGGGCAGGCCGATGAGGTAGGCAAACGCGCATGACGCGACCGTCATGACAATCGTGTCCCACGTGCCCTGCGCAAGTAGCGCGCCATATTGCGAAAAGAAGCTGGTCAGCCAATCCATTAGGCCACCTCCCCACTCTGGCCGTCTGCCGCCTGAGCACGCCGCATACTCGTTCCATGGGACAGCAACTCGCGCGTTACCTCACTCTGGGGATGCTCGAATACCTGCGCCGTTTCGCCCTGCTCCACGACGCGACCGCTATCGAGAACAGCTACCTTGTTGCAAATATGCTGGGCCACCTGCAGCGAATGCGTAATGAGCACGATGGTCACTCCCAGTCGGCCATTGATATCGCGCAGCAGGTCCAAAATCTGCACGGTGGTTCGCGAGTCGAGAGCGCTCGTGGCCTCGTCGCACAAAATCACGCGCGGCTCGTTTGCCAACGCACGCGCGATGGCCACGCGCTGCTGCTGTCCACCGGAAAGCTCGCTCGGATAACGATGCCCCTTATCGGAAAGGCCCACCACGCTCAGCAGCTCATTCGCGCGCGCAAGGGCGTCACTCTTCGAGACCCCGCGTAATTCCAGGGGAAACGTGATGTTATGCAGAGCCGTACGCTGCTGGAACAAACCGAAATTCTGAAAGATCATCCCCACCTGCGAACGAAGCGCCTGCAAGTCGGACCCCCGAAACGAGGTCACGTCCTTGCCATTCACCACGACGCTTCCGCTCGTGGGGCGCTCCAGCAAGTTTATGCAGCGCACGAGCGTCGACTTCCCCGCCCCGGACTCGCCGATAATGCCGAAGATATCGCCCTCTTCTATCGTTAGGTTGATACCGCTCAGCGCCGTATGCGATTCTCCGCGCGCCTCGTACGTCTTCGACACGCCACGCAATTCGATCATCGTTTCCGCCTTTCAAAGCAAGAGCGGGACACCCGAAGGCACCCCGCTCGACTAGGCTTGCCGACTTGCTTAGAAGATTGCCTCGACCGCGCCCTGATAGTGCGTTTCGATGTAATCCTTTACTTCCTGGGAAGTGAGGGCCGCAGCCAGCTTCTGGATGGATTCGCTATTCGTGCAGCATTCCTTGGTCACCAGAACGTTGGCGTAGGTCTTGGCAGCGTCGCCGCTCGCATCTTCCAGAGCAAGAGCATCCTTGGAGGGAGTAAGGCCCGCTTCAACTGCGTAGTTTGCATTGATAGCCGCAATGTTGACATCCTGGAGGGATCGCGGGATTTGAGCCGCTTCGAGCTCAACGAACTGGAGGTTCTTGGGGTTAGATACGATGTCGTTCGGCGTTGCGGTGATGCCAGCGGAATCGCTGACTTCGATCAAGCCCTCCTGCTCGAGGAGCAGCAAGGCGCGGGCCTCGTTGGTAGTGTCGTTGGGAATGGCAACCGTTGCGCCATCAGGCAGGTCGGCAAGCGATGCGGTTTTACCAGCATACAGGCCGAAGGGCTCGTAGTGAACGGCAACCACGCTCGCGAGATGCGTGCCATTTTCCTCGTTGAAAGAATCGAGGTACGGCTGATGCTGGAAGAAGTTCGCATCGACTTCCTTGTTTTCGGTAGCCGTGTTGGGCTGTACGTAATCGTTAAACTCGATAACCTTCAGCTCGATGCCTTCCTTGGCCAGCAGGGGCGCAACCACGTCATTGAGAATCTCGGCGTGAGGCGTGGGGCTTGCAGCAACCGTAATGGTGGTCGATCCCGCTTCAGAGCCCGATCCGCAGCAATCGCCCGCTTCGCTCTGTGCGTCCGTCGTGCTCGCCTGGCTGGAACCAGCGCAGCTCGCAAGGCCAAATGCCGCTACCGCCGCAAAGGAGAGCACCGCAATAGCAGCCCCCAGACGTTTAAATTTCTTTTCCTGTGCCATGGTATATCTCCTTCGTTTTTCGCTTGCCCGTAGAGTTAACCCCGCGGACCATCCTCCCGTACGCCGTCATGAACAGCGCGGCGTTTTGTGTTGATGCGGCATATTACGCTGCGAGGAATACGACTATCAAGAGATTTGATTCCACTCGTTTTAGGCAGTTAGCTATCGGTTTTTCCAAACATGCTTATTCCTAGCAATCTACCAGGACTTATAGCCATGACGCAGCCGCGTAAGACCTTCAACGGACCCCTAAAACGCGGCATCGTGAAAACCCATGGCCCGTTATCGATAATTTACGTATTGCGTTATTCCTAGTACTCCGCTAGGATTTGTGCAAACAGGTTACGGAGCACGGCACCCACCTGCTCCATCGAACAAAGAGAGAAGCTGAAATGACCATTCACGCAAGCGTTTCCGAACTCATCGGCCAGACCCCTCTCGTAGAGCTTACTCACTACGAGGCAAACCACGATCTCAACGCACGTATCGTGGGCAAAGTAGAGGCCTTCAACCCCGCGGGCTCCGTTAAGGACCGCATCGCCAAGGCCATGCTCGACGCCGCCGAAGAGGCCGGCAAGCTGAATAGCGACACGGTTATCATTGAGCCTACCAGCGGCAACACCGGCATCGGCCTGTCCGCCCTGGCTGCCGCACGCGGCAATCGCATCATCATCACCATGCCCGAGACCATGTCGGTGGAGCGCCGCAATCTCATGAAGACCTACGGCGCCGAGCTGGTGCTCACCAAGGGTGCTGATGGCATGAAGGGCGCTATCGCCAAGGCGAAGGAGCTCGCCGAGGAAATCGAGAACTCCCTCATCCCCAGCCAGTTCACCAACCCCGCTAACCCCGCCATCCACAAGGCCACGACGGGCCCCGAAATCTGGGGAGCCACCGAGGGCAAGGTCGACATCCTCGTCGCCGGCGTGGGCACG
Organism: Denitrobacterium detoxificans; assembly: GCF_001643775.1. Lineage (NCBI taxonomy): Bacteria > Bacillati > Actinomycetota > Coriobacteriia > Eggerthellales > Eggerthellaceae > Denitrobacterium > Denitrobacterium detoxificans. Next base: position 2,257,071 of record NZ_CP011402.1, read on the forward strand.
GGCGGTACCGTTTCCGGTACGGGCGCATACCTGAAGGAGCAGAACCCCAACGTAAAGGTCGTCGCCGTAGAACCCGCGGGTTCCCCCGTCCTTTCCGAGGGCCATGCAGGCGCTCATAAGATCCAGGGCATTGGCGCGGGCTTCGTTCCCGAAACGCTTGATACTGCCATCTACGATGAGGTTATCGCCATCGAAGACGAAGAGGCCTTCGAGGCGGGCCGCGAACTGGCCGCCAAAGACGGCCTGCTCGTAGGCATTTCTTCCGGCGCAGCCGTGGCGGCCGCTCGCAAACTCGCGGAGCGCCCCGAAAACGCCGGAAAGCTCATCGTGGCCATTCTGCCTGACACGGGCGAACGCTACCTTTCCACCGCACTCTTCAACTTCTAGGTTTCACGCGTGCTGGGACGCTCAGACACCCCAGCACCTTGCGCTTTACTCCATATATCGCCTTCTCGATACGGCCGCCCGCTCTGTCTTCTCGTCTCCTTCCCGCGGGCGGCCCTTCTTGTGCCCGCGCATAGCCAACGCAAAGCGCTCTCGCAAACTGGCCCAGAGACCAGCGTCGGCCCCAAGCCTCGACGTAGGTCAGAACCGCATGGAGAGCGGCAAAAACCACATGGCCAATCGGAGACAGAGACTGCAAAACGCCTGCCACGAACAGCGCAAAAGACCCCGGAGCAATGCCTGCTCCGGGGTCTTCAAACGCGCTTGCCGCACGTCCTATTCGAACGGTGCGTACAAGTTCGAGGTGAAGTACCGATCGCCGCGGTCGGGGAAGATCGTAACGATGTTGCCCGACACGCCGCGCTTCGCGAATGCCAGAGAGGCAGCCAGCGCCGCGCCCGAGGACGACCCTGCGAAGATGCCCTCGCGAGCCGCCAGAATCCTCGTAGCCCTGAAGGCATCGTCGTCCGACACCTTTACCACCTCGTCGACCAGGCTCATGTCCATGGTGTCGGCCACGAAGTCGTTGCCAATGCCCTCGATGTCGTAGTCGCCATGCTCGCCGCCGCCAATCGTGGAGCCAATGGGGTCGGCCAGCACGCCCTTAATGTTCGGGTTCTGCTCCTTCAGGTAGCGCAGCACGCCCGAATACGTGCCGCCGCTGCCCGCACCAGCCACGACGTAGTCAATCTGGCCTTCCATGTCGCGCCAGATCTCGGGGCCCGTCGTCTCGTAGTGCGCACGGGGGTTGCTCATGTTGCGGAATTGCTCCAGCGAGATGGCCCCAGGGATGCTGTCACGCAGCTCGCGGGCGCGCTTTTCCGCGCCGAGCATGCCCTCTTCGCGCGGCGTAGATACGATTTCAGCACCGAGCGCACGGCAAAGCACCTGCTTTTCCAGGGAGAACTTCGTGGGAATGACCAGAATAACCTTGTAGCCGCGGTTGAGCGCCGCATACGCAATGCCCAGACCGGTGTTGCCCGCCGTGGCCTCCACAATGGCCGCACCAGGGGCAATGCGCCCCTCGCGCTCGGCATTGTCCAGCATGGCCAAGCCAATGCGGTCCTTCGTGGAACCGCTCGGGTTCCACAGCTCGAGCTTCGCATAGAGCTGGACGCCTTCGGGGACGTCGACGTTGTTCAGTCGAACGATAGGGGTATTGCCAATAAGCTGGCGCGTCGATTCGAAGCGAGCCACCTTAGGCCTCCTTCCCCGTTGCCGCCGCAATGGCGCGACCCAGGTCGGCAATGATGTCGCGCTCGTCCTCGATGCCCACCGACAGGCGAATGAGCTCGTCGGAAATGCCCACCTTCTTGCGAATCTCGACGGGGATTGCCGCATGGGTCATCGTAGCCGGATGGCACACGAGTGACTCGACGCCGCCCAGGCTTTCCGCCAACACGACCAGATCCAGGCCCAGGAAGAACGCGTTGATGTCGGCGCCTTCCGCAAGCTCGAACGACATCATGACGCCGCCGTTCTTGGCTTGCGCCGCATTGACGTCATGACCGGGATGACCTTCCAAGCCCGGGTAATACACCGCGCGAACGCCCGGATGACTCTGCAGGAACGTGGCCACAGCCTGGGCATTCTGCACATGCCTATCCATGCGCACGCCCAGCGTCTTGATGCCGCGCTGCAGCAGGAAGGAATCGAAGGGCCCCAGCACGCCGCCCGTGGAATTCTGCAGGAACGCAATGCGCTCGCCCAGCTCGGCATTCGCGACGACCGCCAGACCAGCCACGACGTCGCTATGGCCGCCCAGGTACTTAGTGGCGGAATGCACGACGATGTCGAACCCGAACTCGAGCGGACGCTGCAGGTACGGCGTCATGAAGGTGTTGTCCGCTATTGCCAGCAGACCGTGCTTCTTCGCCACCTGGGCAATCGCACGCAGATCGGTAATGGTGAGCAGAGGGTTTGCGGGCGTTTCTACCAGCAGCGCCACCGTGCGCTCGTCAATTGCCTCCTCCACCGCCGCAACGTCCGACGTATCGACCATAACGTAGTCGATACCGAAGTTGTTGAACACCTTATCGAGCACGCGGAACGTGCCACCATACACGTTGCTCGAGGTAATCACCTTGTCGCCCGTCTTGAACAGCGACAGCACGGCCGTAAGGGCCGCCATGCCAGAGGCAAAAGCAAAGCCACGTTCGCCGCCCTCGAGCTCGGCAATCAGCGACTCGAGCGCCGCGCGCGTGGGATTGCCGGTACGCGAGTACTCGTATCCGTAGAAATCGCCCGGCAGGTGCTGGCCGAACGTGGACGTCTGGTAAATGGGCACGTTCACCGAATGCGTGGGGTCGTCGAAGCCGGCACCACCGTGGATCAACGCTGAATCAAAATGTTCGTATGCGCTCATGTGCTTCTCCTTGCTATTGCATACCGTAGGCGCGAACGCCATCTTTAACCGTAGAAATGAAGTGGATGCTCTCGTATGCCTTCAGATTCGAGGATCCGCCCTCGAAATACTTGCTCTGAATGGCAGCGGGGGCCAAATAGGTATCGATGCTCATGCCGCATCGCTTCAGCAGCGCTGCCACATCGGCCAGCTGGTAGCCGCCCGCCATGGGCTCGCCCAGCTTTTCGGCGAAATGCGCCAGTCGCTCGATGCGGTCGGAATACCCGCTCGTGAGGCTACTCTGATCGGGGAAGTCGAAGCAGAGTACACTGCCGGGGCACTGCAGCCCCGCAATGTCGCGACACGTACGCTCGAACACGGAAATGTCCAGGTAGTACGTTACGCCCAGCAACGCAAAGAACGACGGAACCGAAGGGTCGAATCCGCTTTCGAGCAGGCGACCCCTCAAGCTTTCCCTATTGAAGTCAACCGAGACGAACGTTGCATTCGCCTGGATGCCCCATCCCAGCGTTTCCAAACGATCCATCTTGTAATTACCCGTATCAGGATGGTCGATTTCGAACACGCGGATATTGCTATCGGCGTTGCGCAGGAAGAACGTATCAAGCCCCGCACCGCAGATAACGTACTGGCACGCGCCGTTCGACTTGGCAAATTGCTGAAGCAGGTCTTCCGCAAACGCGGCACGCCCCAGCAGAATGGGCGAAAGGTAATAGCGAGCAGCCGGACAGGTATCGTACGCGCTACAGGGCTCTTCGGGACAATCGATTGAAAACTCGCCCTGAACGAGACTTTGCATTTCGCGATAATCAGCATCGCCCATCAGGTCGCGCGCGAGAAAATCATCGAACACGCGCTGCCTGTCGTGCCCACAATGATAGGCACGCACGAATGAGCATAGCTTCGCTGTAACGCTGGCCGTACCCTCCAACATACGCTTCTCCTTCTACACTTTCTAATTCCTAGTAACTTGCTAGGTTTTAGAAATACTAACATAGCGAGGAGATGCGTCAACAGCGTTTTCTTTATTTCACGATGACTGGATACCGCGATGAGCGATAAGCCGCAAGCTAGCCATGCACATGCCCTTCGCCAAGCAGCTCTTCCCTGCTGTGATGATGGCCATGCACACGCGCAAGGCCATAGTGAACATGTCCATGCGCGTGGGTGATCACGTGGGTATGCATCGTGCCATCGTGCATGTGCACCACTACGTGGCTATGCTCATGCGCGTGAGAATGCGCCAGCGTATCCACCACCACAAGGGCAGCGCCCGCGGCCATGATGGCAAGCGCGACGAGAAACGTTGGCGTAAGGGGCTCGCCCAGCAGAGCAAGCGAAAGCAACGCGCCCACAAAGGGGGCGATGGCGTAATACGCGCTCGTCTTCGCAGCCCCCAGAGTGCGTTGCGCGCGAATGTACACGAAAATGCTCAGGCCATATGACACAAAGCCCAGCGCCATTGCCGGCAGCACGTACGCAAGCGAGGGAAGCGCCTCGCCCAGCACCAAGGCGACCAGAAAGGCGCCCCCACCGGAAAAGACCCCCTTGAGCACCACGATCTGATACGTGCTACGATCCGCAATTTTGCGCGTGCAGTTGTTTTCCAAGCCCCAGCACACCGTAGCAAGGAGCACGAGCAACGACCCGGGCGAAAACTCCAGCGCGTCATTCCCACCCCAGGAAAGCACGATGCTCGCCACCACGATAAACGCGATGGCCACCCAGAGTCGCTTCGACACGGGCTCGCGAAACGCTAGGAACGCAATGAACGTCGTGGCTACGATTTCGAAATTGCCCAGCAACGAGGCATTCGAAGCCGTACCAAACGCAATGCCCGCCATGAGCAAGATGGGGGCCAGAATATCAAGAACGACCATGGCCACGACGTAGGGAAAATCGCCACGGGTCAGGCGCTCTTCGGGAACTTCGCGCCGCCAATGGAACGCGTACATAACGCCCACCCCAACGCCAGCGCCCATATACAGGAACGAGGCCATAAACGTCGAGGGCACGTGCTCGAGCAGGATTTTCGATAGCGGAGCACTCACGGCATAGAACACCGCGGCAAGCAGGGCTAGCACAATGGCAATGCGGGCATTCCTCATGGAAGCTCCCTTCGTTTTCTCGCTCTGTAGTATACGCGAACGAGAATACGGGGCTCGCTGGCAAGAATCGTGCCTCAAAACGAAAAAAATTCGTCGCCGTACAGGTAAATGAGCACCAACGAGACGCGAAACACGCATGCGCGCCCTTATGGCTCAAGCGAACGTAATCCTATGCAGGCATAACGCGGCTTCACGCGCGCACGCGCGCCTTTGCGACCTGTACAGCGAAGAATTTTTTACAAAATGTGGCGCGTTTTTGCCAAGCGGCGGTACTACAGCCCAAGACCGTACGTAAGGTGCAGCATGTAGAAAACGAAACGCATGAGAAAGATGCCGGATAGCGCAAGCACGCAACCCGCAGCCGCCAAAAAGACGGCATGCGACGACGCCTTGTCCTGCAAGCGCGTCAGATACGCCCAGGCAAGAAACACGCCCATGGCTACAAACAGGGCGAACAGACACACCGCTTGCCAGAAGAACGGCACTAGGTCGGATGCCATGATGGTGAAGTTACCAACGCCTTGCAGCTGCGTGCCATACAGCGCGTACACGCCCACGTTGCACGCGGCGGCAACGGCGGAAACCAGGATCAGCAGCGCCGCACGACGCTTCAACTCGGGACGGACGCCGCCCGCAACGCCAATGGTGAGCAATGCGAGCAACGGACCGCCTACCAGGGCATTCAGCCAAATGGCAACGGGCACGAGGGGAACATTCCAGGAAGGAATAGAATCGACCGAATAGGCCAGGGAGATGAAGAGAACGAAGACGAAGCCCGTGATCACGATAAGAATGCGCCATATGCGCTTCAGACGCTCGCATGGAGCATCGTTGAACGTGAAGTACCAGAACGGACCAAGCAGGCCCAGGAAGACCACGCCGGAAACGACCTCGTTGGAAAGGGGGCTACGGCCTACGCCCGTCAGCGCATAGAGTGCGTTGCTGGGCGTACCCAAATGAGAAGCCGAGGCAATGAGCCCCACCATGGAAACAGCAAGCGGAATATAGAGCTTGCGCTCGATATTCCGCTTTTGCTTTTCCGAAAGCACGCCGCTCATCGCCCAGCAAACGACGATGATGGCGGCGAAAACGCCCGAGGGGGACAGAGCCGTGAACAGCGCAAGCGATACCTCGTTCCACGCGAATTGCGCGCCAAGCGATACGAAGTCATTCACGGCATCCACCCCCTTACGGCGTTGTTACATACGATACGCCCTTACAGCGCCACGGAGAGCTGAATCGCGTAGAACGCGAGGCGGGCGAAGAACACGGCCACGAGCGCGAAGACGCACGCTGCCGGGAGAGCCCATTTTGCATCCTTCGCAATTCCCACGCAAGCGCACACCACTGCAACGACGCCACACACCACAGCACATGCAAACGCCGGCGTGGCAGCAGACACGATTGCAGCGCCCGAGAAGAGGACGGTCTCGAAGCCAGACACGGCAGATGCATGGAGCAAGAGCGCGGCGAGGGCAACGACGGCACCGCCGATCACGAACACGAACGCAATGGCGCGAGCAGAGCCAGCAGAAAGAGCTTCGTCGCTCTGGTGCTTCATGAGGAACGCGCCCAGCACGCCGCCAGCGAACAGCGACAGGCCAACCGTTTCGAGCACCGTGTAGGCCATGCCCCAGGAAATGATGGTTTCCACGTAGTAGGCAAGACCCGTGAACAGGGCGAACAGCACGCCCAGCACGAGCAGGGCCACGTTGAACACCTTACGAGCGACGCCCTGCAGCTTGCCCATGGCGTCCAGGATCACGAAGACTATGGCCACCACGGTGAACAGACTGCCCATGGCGATCTCGTTGGACATGGGCGAAGAGCCAACGCCCATCAGGGCGAACGGAGCATGCAGCGGGTTGGCAAGATGCGCGAAAGCGCAGATGAAGCCAACGACAACCAGAGCCAGCGGAGCAAGCGTAGCAGCCGAGAGGCCCTTGGCGTCCTTGCCCTGCTCGGGAGCGGCAACCAGCGCAACCAGGGACTGGAACGCGAAGGCACCCGCGCCAATCAGCACGAACGTGGTGAACAGCGCCAGAGGCAGTTCAGAGATAGCCGTTTGCATTTAGAGCACCTCCAGGTAGTTCTGAACCATGCCGTCGGCACTGCGCAGGCCGTTGTTGGCATCCGAAGGCTGCGCATGATTCGGTTCGACGATATACAGGTTGGGGTCCGTGAGGGACTTGCGGGGCAGCGGCGCGATGTCGGCGCGATCGCCGTCGGAGGAAATCTCGCTGACGGGGCCGAACTCCAAGGCACGCAGCGGGCAGGCCTCGACGCAGATGGGGTTCTTGCCCTCTGCCACGCGGTCCTTGCAGCCGTCGCACTTCACCGAATGATCCACGGAACGATCCACCTTGGGAGCGTTGTAGGGGCAGGCCATATGGCAGTAACCGCAACCAATGCACTTGCTCTCGTCAACGGAGACCAGGCCGGTCTCGGCATCCTTGTGCATAGCGCCCGTGGGGCACACCTTCGTGCAAGCGGGGTTGTCGCAGTGCTGGCAGGAAACCGACACGTAGTAGGTGAACGTGGTGGGGCTTACCGTGCCATCAGCGTTGGTCGTGCAAGCGCCTCCGCCGTATTCGTACACCTTGCGGAAGGATACGTCGTCCGCCAGGTTCTTGTAGTCCTTGCAAGCGAGCTGGCAGGTCTTGCAACCCGTGCAGCGCTTGGCATTGAAATGAAAGCCGTACTGGGTCATCGTTACTCACTCACTTTCTCGACCTGCGCCACGTTGGAATGCTGGGGGTTAGCCTTCGCAAGGGCCGTGGGACGGTAGCGGGTAAGCGTATTGATGCAGCCGCCCTTGTCGATGCGGTCGCCATCCATGTCGGCGTCGTGCCACATGCCCTGGGGCATAACGACCGTGCCGGGGATAACGCGGTTGGTGACCTTCGCCATGATGCGAACTTCGCCACGCTCGGTCTTCACGCTCACCATGTCGCCCGTGGAGATGCCACGCGTCTGGGCGTCTTCGGGGTTGATCCACAGCTGGTGAAGGGCAGCGGTCTGCAGAACGCTGTTGTTGCTGTAAGAAGAGTGCACGTGTGCCTTGTAGTGGAAGCCCATCAGCAGCAGCGGATACTCTTCGCTTACGTCCAGGTAGCTATCGAACGCGGGGTCGAACTCGGGCAGAGCCGTGATCTTGTCGCCGTCGTTCAGCTCCCAGGTCTGGGCGAACTTGGCCAGCTTCTCAGAGTAGATCTGAATCTTGCCGGACTCGGTGGGAAGGGGGTTCGCCTCGGGGTCGGCAACGAACTTCTCGAGCGACAGCTTCGGCTTCGTGTCGCGCTTGTACACGCCCATCTTGAAGCCCTCTTCCCACGTGGGGAGCGTGCTGTCCTTTTCGCGAGCCTGCTCGTACAGGGAGCGCAGCCATTCCTCGCGCGTCTTGCCCTCGGTGAACTGATCCTTCACGCCCAGGCGCTCGGCCAGGTCGGTGCACACCTCGTAAATGCCACGGCGCTCGCCCACGGGTTCGTACACGGGGTCGCAGAAGAACAGGACCTCGTCGTTGTCGGCATAGCCGCCCTTCGAGATGTCCAGCTGCTCCTGAACGGCCAGGTCGGGAAGGATGATGTCGGAGTACTTCGCGGAGTCGGTCATGAACACTTCCGACGTGACGATGAACTCGCACTTGCTTTCGTCCTGCAGCAGTTCGTGCGTGGCGTTGATGTCGGAATGCTGGTTGGTGAGTGCATTGCCGCCGTAGTTGAACAGGAACTTGATGGAGTTCGACAGCTTCTCGACGCCCTGAACGCCCGCGTTCGTGGCGGTCATCTGCTCACCGTGATCGATGGCATCGGGCCACGTGTAGAGCGAGATGGTATCGGGAACGGGGTTCTTGCCCGCGGGGAACGTTGCGATGGCCTGAATGCTGTTGCAGCCTTCGCGACGACCGTCATTCGTGCCGGGCTTGCCAATCTGGCCCAGCAGCTGGGGCAGCACCATGATGCAACGGGCGGCGTTCTCGCCGTTGGAGTGACGCTCGACGCCATAGCCCTGGCAGATGTACACGGGATCGGCCTTGGCCATTTCATCGGCCAGCTCGATGATGCGCTGCTCGGGGATCTTCGTGATGGCGGAAGCCCAGGCAGGGGTCTTCGCCGTCTTGTCGGCGCCGTTGCCCAGGATGTAATCCTTGTAGGACGCGTTCTTGCCCTTTGCGTCCTCGGGCAGGGTCTCCTCGTCGTAGCCCACGCAATACTTATGCAGGAACTCGGTGTCCACCTGGTCGTTGGTAATCCACTGGTACGCAAGGGCGGCGCACAGCGCACCGTCGGTACCGGGAACGATGGGGATCCACTCGCCGCCCTGGCCGCACACCGTGTCGCTCATGCGGGGGTCGATGCAGATGACGCGGAGGTTCTTCGCCTCGCGCATGCGAGCGAAGTCCCACGTGTGGCCGCCGCCACCCATGCGGGTATCGGCGGGGCTGTTGCCGAACATGACCACGAGCTCATTGTCCTGCAGCGTCAGGAACGAGCTGCCGTAAGTACCGCCACCGTAGGTGTAGGTGCCCGCAGCGGAAATCTGCGCGGAGCTGTAGGAGCCGTAGGTCTTCAGATAACCGCCCGTAAGGTTGAAGAGGCGGTTAACCGGGGTGCCGGCGATGATGCCCGAGGACACGCCCGATGCGTAGTGAATGTACATGGCGGTGTCGCCATACGTGCTGCGGATGCGCTTCATCTCGCTGGCGATGGTGTCCAGAGCCTCATCCCAGGAGATGCGCTCGTACTTGCCCTCGCCACGCTTGGTGCCCGCCACGCGCTTCATGGGGTAGTTCAGGCGGTCGGGCGACTGGAGCCAACGGCGAATGGAACGACCGCGCAGGCATGCACGCACCTGAACGGAATTCATGTCGCTGGAACCGGTGTTGTCGGATTCCACGTACTCGATGGAGCCATCTTTCACATGGCACTGCAGTGCGCACGCGCCACCGCAGTTAACGCCGCAGTGCTGCCATACCGTCTGCTCTTCGGTATCTGCATGAGCGATAGACGACTCACCGAAAAGGGAGCCCTCCGCACTAATTGCCCCGCCGGCTGCCGCAAGCGCGCCAAGCGCACCCGCAGTCTTCACGAACGACCGGCGATTCATAGTGACGTCGTTCATCAATTTCCTCCTCTAACTGTCTGCTTTCAGCTTGAGTTGCTTCTCGTCTCTCTGTTGCGCAACAGACGATTTCGTTGCCCACTATAGGCATTTGCGCAGTTCAATGTGTCACCAAAAATACGTGACTTAAGCGTATGGCGTTGTATTGCACGCCGTTTCGGATAAGAATGGGCACAACGGAAGAATCAAAAGGGAGAGCATGACGAAAGCAGCCATCACAACCACCCTCAAAAGCATCAAGCCCACCTACGTCAGTCTGGGCTACGCGCTCTTCGTCGCCGTTAACGCAACGGTCATTTGGGGCGGCGTCTTCCCCTTCCTACCCATGAGCTTCCAGGCGCGCGAAATCACCGTCTCGTTCTTCCTCACGCAGTCGATTGCCTTCATGTTCTACTTCGTGCTCTGCACCCTCTGCGCGCGCTTCAACACCATCCGGCCCGTGCATCGTTTCCTCGAGCACAACTCCATTGGCTACGCGCTCGGCTGGATTGCGCTTATCGCCGCAACATACGTCAACGACCATGTCTTGGAGCTCACGCTGCTGGGCGGCGTGCTCATTGGCTTCAACACGGCAGGCTTCTTCGTGCGATGGAACGTCATCTTCGCCGCAGACAAGGAACGCAAGAGCTCAGTGGAACTGCTGCGCGGCATGGCGTACGCGCCGCTGGTGTACTTCGCGCTGTATCTCATCCCCATCGCCATGACGGTATACCTGGTGCCCCTGGTGTTCATGCCGCTGTTCACGCTGGCGATGAAGCAAGCGCGCAAGGGCCACGAAAAGGAAATCGAGCACTTCGAGCACTTCGAGAACGAAGCCGCCAGGCAGAATAGCTATCGCCAGGTCATTCGCGACTACTGGAAGGCCGCCGTGTGCATTGGCTCGGTGGGCTTCGCCAGCGGCGTCATGCGCTCCATTGCCGTGTCCACGCCCGCCAATGGCGAGCTGGTGAACATGGCCTCCATGGTGGGCGTTCTTATATCGTCCCTGCTCCTGTTTGCGCTCTGGTCGAACAGGCCCATGAAGATCAACACGGTCACGCTCTTCCGTATCATCTTCCCCGCCCTCATGGCGCTCATTGCGCTCATGCCCCTGTTCGGCGAAGCGTACCTGCAGTATTTCGCGGCCATTACCTACGCCATCTACGGCTGCGCGATCATCATCATGATGATGCAATGCGAGAAGGCGGCGCGCGTGCGCGGCGTTACCGTGGCCTTCGTATACGGATTTACGGGCGCCATCATCTACGCCATGCACGACTTCGGTTTCATCACCGGGCAATTCGCCTCGGAGCTGGTGTTCGCCGGCGCCGACGTGCCCATCGCCAGCGCCTTCGTCATGGCGTACGTGCTGGCCTTCGCCATGTACCTGGCACACAACGCATCCGCCCCCACCGCATCGGGCGAGCCCCGAGCAGACCACGTGGAATTCGTCTCCTCGTCGGCCACGCCTGAAACCCGCAAGCGCGCTTCCGCCGGCAATCGCGAGGGCAAGCAGGCCGAAGTGCAGGACCGCCTTTCGAAGCAGGTGGCCCTTGCGGCTGAGCATTACGAGCTTTCGAAGCGCGAAGCCGAGATCCTCAACATGTTCGTACATGGCCATTCCGCCAAGCGCGTAGCCGAAGAGCTGCTCGTTTCCGAGAACACGGTGAACACGCACGTGAAGCGCATGTACCGCAAGCTGGGCGTGCATAAGAAGCAGCAGCTCGTGGACTTGGTGGAAACGTTCAACCCGAAGGCCTTCAGCAGCAAGGACGACTAGGCGCAAACTACCAGGGGGGTCGGATTGCGAAGCACCCCGCGACGTCCGCTTCATCGCGCCGCACACGATAGCCGTCCTCCAGCGAGCCATTCTGCCTCACTCCGCACGTCCTTTTCGCCGCAGGGCCTACACAAAGCAACGCTATACTTAGCCGCCATGAAACTTTCCGCAGATGAAATACGCGAGCTAGACGCCTTGCTCGAACCGCTCTACGCCGACGAGCAGGTGCAGAGCATGAACGACTTCGTGCAACACGGAGCCGTATCGACGTACGCGCATTGCCGCAACGTCACCGACGCGAGCTTCTGGATCAACCGCCATCTGGGGTTTCATGCCGACGAACCCACGCTTGTCACCGCGGCGCTGCTTCACGACTTCTACCTGTACGACTGGCACGGCAGCGGTTGGCGCCATTCCTATCGGCACCCACTCTGCGCAAGCCGCAACGCCCAGGCGCGCTTCGGCATAAGCGAGCGCACGGCAAGCGCCATCGAATCGCACATGTGGCCCATTGGCATCACGCGCCCGCCGCGTACCCGCGAGGCCCTGGTGCTCTGTATTGCCGACAAGTATTGCGCGCTTCTGGAAACGCTGCTTTTGCGCAAGGAGGCGAAGAGCCTGTGTCGGTAAGCGCCTGCGTCGTCTGGTTCATGGCATTTAGCCTGCTGGGCTGGGTTTACGAAACCATCTACTGCACCATCAAAGAGCAGAGTTGGCAAAACCGCGGCTTCCTGTACGGCCCCATCTGCCCCATCTATGGCGCGGGCGCCATGGCCGCCATCCTCACCTGCTCGCTGCTGAACCAAGCAGGCATTCAGCTCGAATGGTGGCACGTCTTCCTCATCACGTGCCTGGGAAGCATGCCCCTGGAATACGGCACGCACTGGGCGCTCGAGGCCATCTTCGATGCCTATTGGTGGGATTACTCGAACATGCCGCTCAATCTGAATGGGCGCATCTGCCTGCCCGCATCGCTGCTGTTTGGCGCGGGCGGCCTGCTCGTCTACTTCGTGCTGTTCCCATTCGCGCAGAGCGTGAACGCCCACATCCCGAGCATGGCCATGGACATCATGGCCCTGGTATTCGTGGCGCTTCTTTCCGTAGACGCAACGCTTACCATTTCCGCACTCACGCAATTCGCGCAGGCGGCAAAGCGCATCGAGACGACCGTCGACGAGCGCATGACCCAGTGGGTGGAATCGGCCGTGGCGACCGGCCAAAACATCTCCGAACAGCGCGAACGCCTTACCAGCCTTACACGCCGGGAAATCGCCGAGCAGGTTGGCGTACTTGCACGCACCAGCGTTACGCGCGTGAAGGGCTTTCGCGTGAAGGGCGCCGACGCCGCTACGTCGCAACTCGAGGCATTGCGCAACAAGCTTCGCACACGCAGCGAGAAGAAGAATCACTAGCCCTTTTGACTAGGGCATACGCTGAAGGGCACGCTCCACATGCGCAAGGGCTTTGGCCAATACGGTATACGCCCAAGCCGTGAAGCGCTCGGGATGGTCGGTAAGTTCGGCGGCCAAATCGCCCGCTGCAACCCAGCGCATTTCGTCCACCTCGGCAGGGTCGGGCGTAAGACTGCCTACGCATTCAGCCAGGAACACGTGGTCGTATTCGTACTCGCACAGGCCGTCGGGAAAGGGCGCGCGGTACATGAAGGAATCAATTTCCTGGACGCGTGCAATACCCGCACCCAGCTCTTCACGCACGCGACGCGGCACGGCTTCTTCGAGCGTTTCGCCTGCACGCGGATGAGAGCAGCAGGAATTCGTCCACAGCCCGCCCGAATGGTACTTGCAAGCAGCGCGCTTGGTGAGCAGAAACTCAACTTCGGCGGGACGATCCCAATCCACGGAATCATTGCCAGGCTGACGCACCAGCACAACGGAAAAGGCGCGATGAAGAAGCCCTTCGCGGTGCGCACGCTCCTTCGTTGCGATGTCGACCTGCCGATCGAGCGCATCGACGAGGATGAGCTGGTCTTCGCGCGCGGCATCGCGCTGCAGGTTTTCGTTCATGTGCACCCCTTCGAACGGCCGGAAGGCGTTTCCTGCTTCTTCAGCATGGGCCATTCGGCCACCCGTACGCCTGAAACGGCTAAACACGTCATTGCGTGAAACGATACTCCGTTCACTCGGAATTAGCCACGTACCTGCGAAGATGCTTCCGCATCGTTACCAAGGAAAGCTATTCCATAAGATCATCGACGCCCTGACACGTAAGATGAGCAAGCAACTGAGCGGCGCGCTCTTGAGGCACGAGGCGCCCGCCGCGCACCCATTGCCGATAAAAGTCGAGTGCGGTCGTGCGGATGAAATTCAGCACGAGCTCTTCCTCGGGCTCGGGAAGCCAGCCGAACGGATCCTTGCCCAACCGTCGATACCGATTCATCTGCTCGGCATACACGCGCCCGCCAAAATCGTAGCTGCCTGCATGGCATACCAGCCGCTCTGCGCGATCGCCCTGAGAGACAAGAAACAGGAAGAATCGACGAGCATGTCCGTCGATATCCTTGGGCTTATCGGGAGTCGTTTCGTAATGCTCGAAGAACTCATCCATAAGCTCGGTCACCACTTCGTCAAAGAGTGACTCGATGGTCTCGTAATGCAGATAGAAGGTCTTCCGGTTGATGCCCGCCCTATCGGTGAGCTCCTTTACCTTGATGCGGTCGGCATTCTTTTCGACCATCAAGTCTTCGAACGCACGGCGAATTGCCGCACGCGTTCTAAGCGATCTGGGATCTAGGCGTGCGGTCATGTGCCCTCCCTCTTGCTCAACCGCGATATCTGGCATTGTGCATCAAATCCGTCACGGCATTCCATTACCACTTCTTCGAAAGCGTGGCATAAGCACCATAACCCAATTCTGGCAATTGTTGCACGTTTGCGCCCTCGATACCGTTTGCCTGGGGCAACCGGTATCGAGACGGAGCCCCCAAGCTCTTAGCAATTGGAAGAGGAAGGGAAGCAATGGACGGACTACAGAATCGTAGTCAGGGAGTCACGCGTCGTGGCTTCTTGAAGACAGCGCTCGCTACGGGCGCCATCGCCGCCAGCGCCGGAGGTATGGCCACGGCCGAAACCTGGCTTTCGCCAGCGAAGGCCGTAGCCCAAAGCGCAGATGAGCGCGTTGCGTACACCTACCACAATGAGCATTGCCTGTGTAACTGCATGCTCAAGTGCACGGTGCGCGACGGACGCCTGAGCATGATTGAACCCAGGCCCAACGAGGACAATCGTTTCCACAACGTATGCCTGAAGGGCATTTCCGAGATTCAGCACATCTACGGCGACGCGCGCATTCAGTCGCCCATGCGCCGCGTAGGCGAACGAGGGAGCGGCGAATTCGAGGTCATCACCTGGGAAGAGGCGTTCGAAACTATCGCGCGGGAATTCAAGAAATGCCAGGACACGTACGGGGAAGACGCCCTCTGGATTCAGTACTCCACTGAAGCCCAGCAGCGTCTGAAACCGCTCATCGCATCCATTCTGCATGCACAGGCAGGCGGCATGAACGGCTACGACATGGGCCAAGGAAATGGCCTGAATCAGGCGTTCGCCTTCTCGGGCATGTTCGCGCTAAACACCATGTGGGAATGGCCGCAGGCCAAAACCGTGCTCATGGTGAACTGCAACGTGCTGGAAACGGGCATGATGTGGTCACGCGGCTTCTTCCAAGCACAGGAAGCCGGCACCAAGATGATCGTATGCGACCCGCGCTTCTCCACCACAGCTTCCAAAGCCGACGAGTGGGTGGCACTGCGCCCCGGCACCGACCCGGCGCTGTTCCTGGGCATGACGCATCACATCCTGGAGGCAGGCCTGTACGACACTGACCACATCATGGCGAACACCCACCTGCCCTTCCTCATCGACGCTGAAACGGGTGAGCTGCTCGACGCCGATCCGGCAGGCACCGCAGAAGCCATGGCAGCCTACGAGCAGGCTGCGGCAGAGGCCAAGGCGGCTGGAACGGAATTGCCGGAGGATATCGTAAAGCCCGCCAAGAAATTCATGGTCTGGGATGGCGCGCAAAATGCCGCCGTTCGCTTCTCGGAAGCCACCACCCCTGCACTCGAGGGCACGTTTACCGTAAACGGCCGCAAAGCCTGTACGCTATTCACGCGCCTGCGCGAGGAAATGGCCGAATACACGCTGGAATGGGCCGAGAAGATCACGAACGTTCCCGCTAGCCAGATCGCCAGCGTTGCCGAGCAGTACGCCGAGGGTCCCTCGATCATCTGCAACGGCGTGGGCGGCATCGACAAGTACGGCTCCAGCGACATTGCAGGTCACTGCTACGCGCTCATCGCCTCGCTCACGGGCAACTACGGTAAGCGCGGCACGGGATGCGGCATCTACTGCTACCACGTAACACCCTACGAAGCTGAATTGGGAGGTTGGAAGCTTCCCGAAGATGCGGCGCCCAGCCCCAGTCCGCTTGGCTTCTACGACATGGTGCGCACCGACAAGGTGCATGCGGCCATGTTCTTCGGTGACATTCCCACGCAGAAGGCCGCGAACTGGAACAAGACGCTGGAATGGATTAATTCGCTCGACTTTATCTGCGTTGCCGACATCTACCACAGCTCGGTCTGCGACTACGTTGACATGATTCTCCCCAGTTGCTCGAAATTCGAGAGCGCCGATTCCGTAGGTGGCGTGAAGTGCGCCAACGGCTACATCCTGCAAAACCAGAAGATCATCGACCCGCTCTTCGAGTCCAAGCAGGACTTCTACATCGAGAAGGGCATCGCCGAGACCATGGGCTACGGCGAGCTCTACCCCGCCACCGCCGAGGAATACGCTGCCGCCACGCTGACGAGCGATGACCCCATGGTGGAGGGCTTCACCCTCGAGGCGCTGTCCGCGGCCAACGGCGCGCTGAAGCTGCTGGACACCGAAGACCCGCTGGGGCCCGAAGTGGGCATGGACTACCACACCCCCTCCGGCAAGCAGGAGCCCTACTACGAGAACATGCTGAGCTGGGGGCAGGCATTTCCCGCATGGGAAAGCCCCGTGGAGGCCTACGTGGACAATCCGCTCCGCGAAAAGTACCCGCTCATGTTCACGCAAAGCCGTACGCGCTTCCGCGTGCACAGCTGCTATTCGGGTGCGAAGTGGATCCAGCAGTTCTACGAGCCCCATATCGAGCTAAACCCCGTAGACGCTGCCGCGCGCGGCCTGTCCAACGGCGACGAAGTTGAAGTGCTCAACGACCGCGGTAGCTTCCGCACGAAGGTACTGATCAGCGACGCTATTCAGCCCGACATGGCATATATGGCGGAATCGACGTACGCGCAGTACATGAACGGCACCCTCATGCAGTCGGTGAGCAACGACCAGCTGACCGAACGCGGCTACGACCTGCTCTTCGGCCCCATGATCCCGTACAACGACACGCTCATCGAAATCAAGAAAGTAGGTGCATAGACCATGACGAGACTCGCCATTGCGATTAACCGCCATCGCTGCATCGGGTGCTCCACCTGCGCGCTTTCGTGCAAGATGAGCAATAACGTACCCGACGGCATGCTGTGGAACCGCGTGCTCAACGAGGGCGTTGACACGTACGACGGAGCCCAGGGCTCCTTCCCCAACCTTTCCCGCCGCTACCTGCCCCTGGCCTGCCAGCACTGCGACAACCCCGCCTGCCAGCGCGTTTGCCCCACGGGCGCAACGTACACCGACGAGAAAGGCCGCGTGGAAATCGACTACGACAAGTGCATCGGCTGCCGCATGTGCATGGCCGCATGCCCGTACAATGCACGCACGTTCAACTGGGCCGAGCCCAAACGCGATACAGGCTTTAACTACGGCGAGGCCTCCGTTCCCGAACGTCCGCGCGGCGTGATGGAGAAGTGCACGCTGTGCAAGGAGCGCACCGACCGCGGTGACGAGCCCATGTGCGTGCAGAATTGCCCCACCGACGCGCGCATCTACGGCGACCTGGACGACCCCGATTCGGACATCTCGCGCGCCATTCGCGAGAACAACGCTTACGTGCTCCTCGAAGACAAGGGCACGCGTCCCAAAGTTCACTACTTCGAATAGGAGCGCGCTGATGTTTACTTCTTCAAAGGCAAAAAGCGCCGTGGTGGCGCTGACCATCCTCGTCATTGCAGGCATTTCAGCCTGGGTCTACCAGCTGGCAAACGGCCTTGCCGTGACGGGCATGTCCAACATCAATTCGTGGGGCGCCTACATCATCATGTTCATGCTGTTCGTGGGCCTTTCCGCGGGCGGCCTGATCGTAGCCAGCTCGGCTCACGTATTCAATATCAAGCAGTTCAAGAAGGTTGCACTGCCCGCCGTCATTACCTCTACGGTGTGCATCTGCTGCGCCGGCCTGTTCATCCTGCTCGACCTGGGCGGCATTCAGCGTGTGTGGCGCATCCTGACCGGCCCCAACCCCTCGTCGGTGTTGGTATGGGACATGACGATTATCACGATCTACCTGGTAATCAACATCCTCGACCTGGTTTTGATCATCCGCGGGAATGAGCACAAGGTCGAAGTTCTTTCGCGCATAGCCCTACCTGTTGCCATCCTCGTCCATTCCGTTACCGCATGGATCTTCGGCCTGCAGATCGCACGCGCCTGGTACTCGGCCATCATGGCACCCATCTTCGTGGCGTCGGCCATGGACTCCGGCCTTGCGCTGCTGATCATCGCCCTAGCCGCGCTTGAGCGCGCGGGCATCTTCACCACAGGCGCCAAGCTCTTCAAGGACCTTTCGGGCTTGCTCGCAGTGTTCATCGCCGTGGACGCCTTCTTCATTGGCTGCGAACTGCTGACCATGGCATACCCCGGTGCTGGCGAAGCCGTGGCGCTGGGACACATGCTCCAGGGAGCAACTGCGCCGTTCTTCTGGTTCGAGGCCATCTGCGGCCTGCTCATTCCGTTCCTGATTCTGGTGTTCTCAAAGAATCGCGAGAAGCGCGGGCTGGTCATCGGCGCAAGCGCGTTGGTGGTGCTGGGCGTATTCGCCAAGCGCGTATGGCTCCTGCTCACGAGCTTCATCACGCCGAACGTTGAGGGCGCAAATGGCATTTCACTCGGCACGTTCGCCGCTCAGGCAGACGCAGCAAACATGTGGGCGCAAACGGGCTCGTACGCCCCGACCGTCATTGAGATTCTCGTAATCGTGGGCGTTATCTCGCTCGGCGCGCTCGCATTCATCATCCTCTCCAACAAGATGCTGAAGCGCAATTCCACCGAACCCGCAGCCGACGCGCAAAGCACTACGGCTGAGTAAATCGCCTTCTCTTCTTACCTTTGGGCGGCTGGTCGCCACGGCCAGCCGCTCCCTCCCTCCGCAGAAAGGCCACCACTATGCCTACCAACGCCAACTTTCCCGACCTGGCCGATGCCTTTGCCTTCCTGGGGAATTCCCTGCTTGCCCCAATAAGCCAGACGAGTGACCTGGGGCTCGACCCCTCCTTTTGGAGCATCTTCCCCACGTTCAACGACGACGCCGTCGCCGAAGCCGTAAGCGCATGCACAGCATACGCTCAGGCGGCGTCGAAACGTCAGGAACAGGGCGAAAACGTACGGCAGGCTATCTCCGTGGAATATGCCAAGCTGTTTGTTGGCCCGCCCAAACCTGCGGTCGCCCCATGGGAAACCGCATGGCGCAGCACGAGCTCGGTGGGATTCGGCGAAGCCACCATTCAAATGCGCCATCTCCTTGCGGAAAGCGGACTCAATGCCTCGGGCGCAAGCAACCAATATGCCGACCACATCGGCATAGAGTTGCTATACGCCTCCACGCTCTGCGAGTACATTGCCGCAGGAAGCGCAGACGAACAGATGCTGTCTGAATTCCTTCAAGATCATCCGCTGGCCTGGGTAGACGCATTTGCAACTGCGGTCGCCGAAGCTGCCCCCACTGGATACTACGCGCGATTGGCCGACCTCGCAGCGCGCATCGCGAATCACGCTGGTCGCAAACAGTAAAAGCCGCTCAGCACCTGCGAAGATGCTTCCGCATCGTTGCCAATGCAGGATGCTGCAACAAGCATGTCGACGCTCCAATGACCGAAGGCCCCAAAAAGTGTTACGAATTCTGAAATTCTCACCTTATACGTGTAAAACGGTGTTACTGTTTCAGAAAAGGTGTTACTACATGAAAGGATTACCATGGCTTGTTTTCTTGTGGGAGGTGGCGAAGCGATTGTCGTAACGGCAGTCCGCACAGCCGTAAAAAAGAGCGAGGTTGAAAGGGGGATCGTCGACGAGCAGGGCAACCAGCTCACCGATCCCGCGACGAACGGCATCTGCTGGACGCGCAAGCTCAGCTGGCTCATGAACATGCTCTGGGGCGGCGTCATCCTGCTCTGCATCGAGCACATATGGCATGGCGAGGTCGTCCCCTTCCCTCCGTTCCTTACGGCCATGGAAGACCCCACCGAAATCCCCGTAATGCTTAGCGAAATGGGCACCGTTGGCGTCGGCATGGCAGTGCTGGTCACCGTAACCTGGCTGGTTGTTACGTTCGCAGCCGACGCAGCCGTGAAGCACAGCCTGTCCACCGCCATAAAGGGGGCGTAGTATGACGCTCGTTATTACCTTCCTGGCGGCAGCCATCAGCACAGCCATCTGGTACGCCAGCGCACCCAACTCGAACATGCGCTTCGGCACGCTCGCGCTTATGTACTGGGGCGCCGCACTCATGTGGTGCGTCGATGGCATCAACGGACTCATCGAAGGCGAAGGATTCATCGAAATCGTCGACACCGCCGCAATGATCGACGATGCCATTTTGGGCCTTGTAGTCGTGGCCGTGGGCCTAGCGGCATGGGCCATCTACCTGGTAGCGAAGGATCCCAAGCGCATTCTTCGGACTTCTCTTGCCAAATAGGACTCTCCTTCTCCTCGAAAAGCGCCGCCCTTTGCACCCCGGGCGGCGCTTTTCGCATGTTAACAACCGTTGAACATGCGCCATATCCGCCCAGGCCACGCACAACTCGCCTATAATCCCACTAACAAAGAGCGAGCGAGGAGGACGCCCATGACTATCCGAACCGCGACCGTCGACGACGTAGAGCGACTTCTAGAGATTTACGCGTACTACGTCGAGAACACCGCCATCACCTTCGAATGCGAGACGCCCTCCGTGGGCGATTTCGGCAGGCGCATTCAAGCTACGTTGACCAGCGGATACCCCTATCTAGTGGTCGAAGACGAGGGTTCGATTCAGGGCTACGCCTATGCGGGGCCCTTCGTGGGGCGCGAAGCCTATCGCCATTCTTGCGAGCTTTCCATCTACTTGCATCACGACGCGCGCAAGAGAGGCTACGGCCGCGCGCTGTACGAAGCGCTCGAACAACGCCTGGAAGCGATGGGCATCCTGAACCTCTACGCCTGCATCGGCGACCCCATCGAAGAAGACGAATACCTCACGCGCAATAGCGAGCACTTCCACGCGCATCTGGGATTTCAGAAGGTTGGCACGTTCCATAAGTGCGGCCGGAAATTCGATCGTTGGTACAACATGATCTGGATGGAGAAATTCATCGGCACGCACGACGAGGCGCGAGGCTAGCAAACACGCCCCACACGTGCACTTCAAGAGGAAATGTGGATTCACGTCCTCATTTGCCATTTTCTCTTGCACTCGCGGGGATTCTGGATAGAATACTAATTCCTACGCGGACATGGCTCAGTTGGTAGAGCACCACCTTGCCAAGGTGGGGGTCGCGGGTTCGAACCCCGTTGTCCGCTCCATTGAATGCAAAGCCGCCTTCGGGCGGCTTTTTTATTTCCCCAGAGCGGGGTGACGGAGGGACGGTTCCGGGGTGACGGAGGGACGGTTCTGCTGTCACCCCGCTCCCGGCCGCCAGCGGCAAAACGTCACTAAGCTGCCAAATGGGGTGACAGAAGAACCGTCCCCTTGTCACCCTCTCACCCTCTTGCCTCCGCAGTTTCGGCACGGCGATACGGCGCATACGGCAACAACAGCCCCACACCAGCCACTTCCGCCACGGCAAGCATCACCAGCACCCAGCCAGCATCGAGCCCCAACTGCAAGATCAGGCCGCCCACCGCGGGCGACACCACCGCACCCAGGCGCCCAATACCCAGCGACATGCCCAAGGCAGTGGGGCGCAGCTCTTCGGGAAACGCATTCGACACCAGCGCGTTCGTGAGGTTCTGCGCGCTAATGGCGCCCACGCCCGCAAAGAAGACAAACGCCATCAGCAACGCTCCGCTATTCGGGCGCATGGCTATGCCGATAAGGCACAACGAGGCAAGCAACCCGCTGCCCATGGCAACCACCTTCACGCTCATGCGCGTAGCAAGCCAAGCCGTGATCAGTGACCCCATAACGCAGCCGAAGTTCAGCACCACCATCATCTGCAGCGAATTCTCCAACGGTAAGTTGAATACGCGCATGAGCTGCGCAAGCCAGGTGCTCATGCCGTAATACGCCATGAGGAACAAAAACGTCATGGCGCAAAGCATGCCCAAAAGGGCCTTCGATTTCGCGCTCAGCTGACGCAGCGTTTGCTGCGAAGAACAAACCGCGGCGCTAGGCCGCACCCCTTCCAGCTTCGCGACCACGCGCGACGCAACAGGGACGACGATCGAGATGGGCAGCACGCCAATAAGCCCCGCCAAAAACATGAGCGCGCGCCACCCCACCAGGGAAAGTAGCGCCGAGCAGGCGAAGGCCGCCATAAGCCCGCCAAAGGGAATGCCCGTCATGACCAAGCTGATGACGAGCGGAGCCATGCGCTTGCTCGAATGATCGCGCGCAAGGGACATGGCGATGGGCAGCACACACCCCAGGCCCAGACCCGCAAGCGCGCGGAAGGCGCCCAACATGTACGCATTCGCCGCAAACGAAGACAGCGCTATCGCCACGCTGAACCACATGACGCCAATGGCAATCGCGCGCACATAGCCCAGTCTCCGCTGCACGACGCCCGCAAACAGCCCACCGGCGAACATGCCCAAAAACGTCATGCTTCCCACCAGGCCAGCAGCAGCGCTGTCAATGCCCATGTCGCCATCGGCGATGAGCGTGGGGATAAGACTGCTGTATACGATAATGTCGAACCCTTCGCACAACATCACGCATGCCATGCAGAAGACCAAAAGCCAGCTTGCGCCGTCGCGCATCGATTTCGTCATACGTTTTCCCTTCGCTACCTGCGCTTTCACACGGATTCGAATCCCACGTGCGCATCTCTTTACGAATCGATATCGTTTCGCATATGTATTGTTCACAAGCAGTTAGTATAGCCTAACTTTTCCGCGTGCGTGAGAGCCGCGTTCAACGGGACCCACTGGAAGAAGAAGGGGCATTTCCCTTGGGAAAACGAAGGCCCGGAAGCTCTCGCATCCGGGCCGGGTGACAGGGGGACGGTTCTTCTGTCACTCCGTCGGCTTGGCGACGCTTTGCCACTGCTGGACTAAAAACGGGGAGGTGACAGCAGAACCGTCCCTCTGTCACCTACTGTCACCTACCGCCACCTTGGGTGACAGAAGAACCGTCCCTCTGTCACCCTTGTCGCCTAGTCCCCCAGCAGCTCGGCCAAGTCGGCCTCGGGCGTGGTGATGGGGGCGATGCCGTAGTTTTCGACCAGCAGGTTCAAAACGTTCGGGCTGATAAACGCGGGCAGTGTGGGCCCCAGTTTGATGTTCTTGATGCCCAGGTACAGCAGCGTAAGCAGAATGCACACGGCCTTCTGCTCGTACCAGGAAAGCACCATGGAAAGCGGCAGATCGTTCACGCCGCACTCAAAGGCCTCGGCCAACGCCACGGCAACCTGAATGGCGCTGTACGCATCGTTGCACTGGCCCATGTCCATCAGGCGCGGCAGGCCGCCAATCGCACCCAGGTCCAGGTCATTGAAGCGATACTTACCGCAGGCGAGCGTAAGCACCACCGTGTCGCTGGGCGTAGCCTTCACGAAATCGGTGTAGTAGCTACGGCCCGAACGCGCGCCATCGCAGCCCGCGACCAGGAAGAAATGCTTGATAGCGCCCTGCTTCACAGTGTCGATCACCGTATCGGCCACCGAAAGCACGGTGCCCTGCGCGAAGCCCGTGGTGAGCACGGATCCGCCATTGACGCCCGTAAAATGCTGAGGCTCGGCATATCCACCCAGCTCAATAGCGCGCTCGATAACGGGCGTGAAATCCTTGTCCTCGCCGATTACGGGACAGTCGGGGTAAGCCACGGTACCCGTGGTGAATACGCGGTCGGAATAGCTGCCCTTCGGCGGCATCAGGCAGTTCGTGGTATACAGCAATGCGCCCGGGATGCCATCGAATTCCCTCTTCTGGTTCTGCCACGCCGTGCCGAAGTTGCCCTTCAAGTGCTCGTACTTGTTCAGCTCGGGATAGGCATGCGCGGGCAGCATCTCGCCATGCGTGTACACGTTCACGCCACGGCCCTCCGTCTGCTCGAGCAGTAGCTTCAGGTCGAGCAAATCATGGCCGGTCACCACGATAAACGGACCAGACTCCACGTCCATCGTGACGCTCGCAGGCGCGGGAACGCCGAACGTGCTGGTGTTCGCCTCGTCGAGCAGCGCCATGCAGCTCAGGTTCACTTCGCCCACCTTCAGCGCCAGCGGAAACAGCACGTCTACGGAACCGGGCTCGGCCAGCTGGGCCAGGGCATCCACGAAGAACGAATCGATTGCGCCGTCGCGCTTGCCAAGCGCACGTGCATGGTACGCGTACGCCGCAGCGCCACGCACGCCGAACAGCACGAGTGATTTCAGCGAGCGAATGTCCTCGTCGGCGTTCCAGATTTGGCCCATTGCGTAATCGGGACGCTCGGCTACGCCAGCACTCTGGGCAACCGCCGCCTTCTCAGCGCGCACGTGCGCGGTCTGCCTCTTCAGCGATTCCTCGTCGAAGTTCACGTTGGTCACGCACGCGAACAGGCCATCCACGATCAGCTGCAGCGCATTCTCGCTCGCCGCTCCCGCCGCCTTGCAGGTGCCGGCAAGACCAATGAGCGCGCCCGTCAGCTCGTCCTGGGCAACCGCCACCTCCACCGGCTTACCGCATACGCCCGCATGCCCCGTGCACGCTTCGCATCCCGCCGTCTGCTCGCATTGAAAACAGAACATCTGGTTATCCATGCCTTGCTCCTCGTCTCTCATCTGAGCGTTGTACGAATCGAACTAGAGCCACCGTACCGAGAAAAGAAAAGCGGGTATGTTGTAAGCACAACATACCCGCCATAAATTATTTCACGCACGGAAAACGGCAATAGCCGCACTCGCACAGACGCTCGGGATGCCTACGAGGCAAAACCCCAGGCACGTGCCAGGGCTTCCACGCCGGGAGCGATTTCATCGGCAGAGAGCCCCGCATACCCCACGAGCACGTAATCCCAGGCAGGATTGGGATAGCCCACCCAGTAGCGCGAGGTGGGATACACGCGCACGCCCTCCCGTTCCGCCGCCTCGATAAGCTCGGTTTCCCCACGCGCATCCTTCGTGCGAACGAGCGCGAACTGGCGGCCCATAACGACCTCGACCGCATCGCCCATGCACGCATGAAGCGACTCCTGAAGGATCTCGCGCTTCTTGAGCACCGCCTGACGCATCTTTCGCACGTGCGAATTCCACTGCCCCTCGCGCATGAACGCCGCCATCGCCGCCTGCGTTTGCCAGGGCACACGCGGATGCAAGTGCGCCGAACGCCCACGCCACTTCAGCATGAGCTCCGGCGGCAGCAACGCATAGCTCAGGCACACCGCGGGCGAAAAGCAATTCGAAAACGTTCCCGTCATGATCACGCTACCCGCATCGTCGATTGCCGCCATGGGCACAACGCGCCCCACGCCGGGGCTTAGCTCCCAGCCATACTCATCGGCTACGATGTACGCGCCCGTATCGTTAGCCCATTTCACCAGCGCCTTGCGCACGTCAGGCGGCATCACGATGTTCGTGGGGAACTGGCACGACGGTGTGGCGAACACGATATCCAGGCCGTCGACCGACTGCAGGTATTCCTGAGGCGTGGGCGTTGGGTACACGGGAATGGCGCGCGTACGAAACCCTACGCGCGCGAAGGCTGCATACGCCTCGTCGTAGCCAGGGTTTTCCAACCCCACCACCGTGCTCGACGCATCGAACAGCATGAGAATCTCGTTGAGCAGATCTCGCGTGGTGGGCATGATGAGCACCTGGTCGGGGTTCCAATCGAGCCCCAGTTCCTCGTTCACATGCGCGGCAATTTCCGTGCGCAGCTGGCGCAGCCCTTGCGAATCATCATAGAAGAAAGAACGGCCGGAACTTTCGCCGAAGAACACGTCGCGCGAGGTACGGGCCCACGCAGCCAGGGGAAAGACACTCGGGTCGATGGCGTCGTACGCGAAATCGAAACGCCACGTGCGCTTGGGCTCGTGCGTATGGGCATGCAGCCGCTCCAAGGCCTGGCGATAGCCCTCGCTCCGTTGCAGCCTCGCGTCCGAAGAATCGCGCACGCGGCACACCACATGGCCGCTTCCCTGCCGCGCTTCCACGTAGCCCTCAGCAACCAACTCGCGATAGGCAATTTCGATTGTTGTAACGGAAACATCCAAATCCTTCGCGCATGCGCGAATGGAAGGAAGACGAGTGCCCTCCGCAAGGGTCCCACCTTCGATATCGCTGGCGATTTTACGGTATATCTGCTGGTAAAACGGTTCCGTACTGCACTTATCTACAAGCTGCATCCACCCCTCCGTCCCCTACCTTGCGCATGTGCCCCACGCGCCGCCTAGTTGGAAATAACTGTACACCAACTCACGAAGTGTCCCCAAAAACCAGTGCTGAAGTGTGCATTCACCTTTTGAAAGGTTGCTCGTACGCTTAGATTTGAGAAGGTGACGGCCTATGTGCGATTGCGCCGTTCACGCAAAAAGGGATATAGGAGGGGCTATGTTAAGCAAGAAGCTTGCCGTTACCATGGGCACGCTTGCAGTTGTCGCCGTTGTCGCCGGCACTGCAGCATGCGCGCCCAGGGCAACGACGAACCCAGTCGGAAATCCGACACCCAACGTGCAACAATCTTCGGAAACGCCAACGCCCGACCAGTTCGGCGTCGTGAAGGCGGACCAGTGGGCAAATGCCTACCCGTACGAATACGATTCGTACCTGGCCAACGCCACGAACACGCCTCCCGCGGAAGACTACCTGGAAGGCAGCTACTGCGCCGAAGGCTACACCTCTAGCGAAGACACCACTTCGGCCCTGCCCGATGGCTACGAATACACCGACGCCAACAAGCAGGACTACCTGGAAACTAACCCCGAGATCAAG
The DNA here is from genome assembly GCF_001643775.1 of Denitrobacterium detoxificans. NCBI lineage: Bacteria > Bacillati > Actinomycetota > Coriobacteriia > Eggerthellales > Eggerthellaceae > Denitrobacterium > Denitrobacterium detoxificans. Next base: position 2,284,151 of record NZ_CP011402.1, read on the forward strand.
ACGCTCGGCAAGGGCTACGGCTACGCCAAGTACTACACCGAACCCGCCAGCCACGTATTCTCGCTCTGGACCGTTGCCCACAACGGCCGCGTGGGAAATGGCGCGAAGACCAAGGCGGCTTGCATCACCTGCAAGAGCCCGCAGTACTCCAACCTGGTAGACCAAGAGGGCGAACAGGTGCACTCCCAGCCCTTCAATGACATTATTGGCCAGCTGGACGAGAACATCAGCTGCGCAAGTTGCCACGGCAACACGCCCATGAAGGACGGCAAGGTCTATCTGGAAGTCGACCGCGCTGAATGGGTGCGTTCCATGGGCGCCGATTACCAGGTTGCCTCCCTGGAAGGCCAGGTCTGCGGCCAGTGCCACTGCGACTACTCCATGGCGCCCGGTACCAGCATTCCCACGAGCCCGTACGACAACGGCCGTTCCGACATGGTGCCCGAAAAGGCCATCAAGTGGTACAACGACCACAACTACGTCGATTGGACGTACGCGTCCACCGGAGCCAAGATGCTCGCCATCCGCCACGCGGAATACGAGTTCATCTACGGCGGCGACAACGAGATCCTGCCGCAGGGTTCGCACATGGCCCAGCTCGGCTACGACTGTAACGACTGCCACATGGCCACCACCAAGGCCGAGGATGGCACGGTGTACGCCGACCACGAGTGGACCAGCCCACTGGATAACCAGGAGCTCATCGACCGTGACTGCAGCACGTGCCATGCCGATATCAAGGCCGAAGTGCGCGCCTGGCAGAACGAAATCGACCCGGCAACCACCACGCTCGGCGAGCGCTGCGAGAAGTTCATCAAGAACTTCGAAAGCAAGGTAGCCACCGAACAGGATGACGAAGCAAACCCAGGCCAGAAGGTACTGAAGCTCGACGAGGCATTCGCAGCATCCAACGGCATCGACGCCGATACGCTGGCACGCCTGCAGCAGATTCAGCGCGAGTCCTGCTACTACTGGAACCTGGCCGCGGCGGAAAACAGCGAGGGCGCCCACAACCCCACGTACTACCGCCACACGCTCGACCTGGGCAATCAGATCCTCGACGAGGGTGACGCCCTGCTCGGCATGTCCTCGGTCGCGTAAGCGCTTCATCTTGCTAGAAGGGAGCGCATCATGAACGAAGAGAACATGACAAACGAAACGCAGCCGGCAAAGAAGCGCAGCAAGAAGCTCATCATCCTGGGCGTCATCGTGGTCGTGCTCGTAGCCGTGGGCGTGGGGATGATGGTGTGGCACGAGCAACCCAGCTTCTGCTCGACCCTGTGCCACATCGAGAACACCTACGTGCAGAACTTCTCCCAGGAGCAGGGAGTTCAGGGCACCGACAAGTACGGCAATACCGTATCAGACACCAACGCCATGATGGCCGTTCTGCACAACCATACGCAGGCAACTGCCAAGTCGCAGATCGTATGCGTCGATTGCCACAAGCCCAACGTGGCGGAACTTGCACACGACGGCGTAAGCTTCGTGTCCGGCAACTACACCATCCCCCGCGACGAGCGTTCGGCCCAGGCCCTGCAAAAGTGGGACGGCAAGACGCAGGAAAGCTTCTGCGCAAACCAGAACTGCCACGTCTACCTGCTGGGAGACAACGGCGAAGTGTCGTACGACAAGCTGGAAGCCTCCACGCAGAGCCGCTCGTTCAACCCGCACCAGCAATACCACGAGAACCTCTCGCTGGAATGCACCGATTGTCACAAGGGGCATCGCGCATCCACCGTAGTTTGCACGGGTTGCCACGAACACGAAAACGTGGACCTGCCTTCCGGCTGGGTCACGTACAGCGAATCGAAGCAAATCCTCGAGCAGGCGTTCAACGGATAAGATTCGCCGCAGAATCACAAGATGGGGTCCCGAGGGACCCCATCTTTTTCACCCCGTGGACTATGCTTCCTTCACGCCCGAAAACGCGTAGAAGCCTGGCGTATCGACCTGCGATTCCAGCGTGAATCGCTTCGCCCAAATGGCGCTTTCCTCGGCAGCGGACCGCAAGCCCATGCTCACGCCCGCGGCAACTGCATCGTGATGCGCATTAATGACGTCCTTGCCGCTCCCATGCGCCACGACGAAGCGCCCACCTGGCTTGAGCAGCTTGTACGTCTTCTCCACCAGGGCATCCTTGTCCATGAAATGCGGGTAGGCATTGTAGATGACCACCGCGTCGAACGGGTCGCCCTCGGGAAGCTCGTTCACATCGCCCGCAAGAAACGACACCGTGGGCTCGTCGGCAAATTTCCTGCGCGCAACGGCAATCATCTTCTCGGAAAGGTCCACGCCCAGCACCGAAGATACGCCCGCCTGCACGTAATGCGGCGTCATCACGCCCGTGCCGCAGGCGACGTCGAGCACGCGACTGCCCTGCCCGATGCCAACGAGCGACAGGACGGCACCCTGCACACGACTCCTCGTGGTGTGCTCCATCTTGTCCCACGATTCGGCTCGATCGTCGAAGTAGGTCGCAATATTGTCTACGATATCCATGCCCAAGCTCCTTAACGCGGAATGACCACGGGCCTTCCGCCGTAATCGATAACGTCGCAATCCATGCCATACACGCTCTTCATGCGCTCGGGCGTAACGACCTCGCGCCCGCCTAGCGCATCCACCTTGCCGTCCTTCAAAAAGAGGAACCGATCGCAATAGCGCAACGACAGATTGATATCATGCATAACGGCGGCAGCCGCAATGCCGCGACCATCCACCTCGTCACGCGTGGCCTGCATGACCTCCTGCTGATTCGCGGGGTCCAGGTTATTCGTGGGCTCGTCGAGCAGCAGCGTTTCCGCCTGCTGCACGAACGCGCGGGCCAGCGCCATCTTCTGGTACTCGCCACCCGAAAGCTCGTCGGTGTAGCGCAGCGCATAATCGGAAAGTTCCAAACGTGCAAGCACGTCGTCGACCACGTCGTAGTCTTCGATGGAAGGCGCGCCCGACATACGTGGATGGCGCCCCAAAAGCACCGCATCGTACACCGTGAGCCTATTCGCATGGCTATGCTGCGCGACCAGCGCAATCTTGCGTGCACGCTCGATTCGCTTCACCGTGGCGATGGGCGCACCATCAAGCAGCACATCCCCGCTATCGGGCTTGCGCATGGCGGAAAGACAGGAAAGCAACGTGGACTTGCCGCATCCATTCACGCCCAAAATCGCCAGGAACGAACCAGGTACAATGTCGATGGAAATGCCCTGCAGCAAAGGCCTGTCGGGGCGATACGAAAAATGGAGGTCACGCGCCTCGAGCATTAGCGATTGACCCCCTTGAACAGCAGGTAGATAAAGATGGGCGCACCCACGAACGACGTGATCGCCGAAATGGGCAAAATGAGCGGCGCCACCACCACGTGACACAGAATGTCGGAAACGAGCAGCAAGCCCGCACCCGCAAGGGCGGAAGCCGGCAACAAGAATCGATAGTCGGAACCCAGCAGACGACGCATGATATGCGGGGCCACCAAGCCAACAAAGTTGATGATGCCGCAGAACGCGATAACCGTGGATGCCGCCGCGCTGGCGAAGAGCATATTCGCCAAGCGCACGCGATTCACCGAAACGCCCAGGCCATGGGCTAGTACCTCGCCCGATTCCATGGCGTTGAGCTTCCAGCGCTCCAGGAAGAAGAACACGGCACTCACGGCCGTGACGCCCGCCATGATGGCAAGCTGGCTCTTGCTCACTCGGCTCAGGTCGCCGAAGGTCCAGAAAACCACTGCCGCCACCTGGGAATCTTCCGCAAAGTACTGGATCAGCGTGGTACCCGCGGTGAATGCCGCCGAAAGGGCCACGCCAAGGAGCACGATGCTTTCGGGCGTCATCTCTCGCACGCGCGAAAGCAGCAGGATGACCACCGTGGAAAGCATGGCACCCGCAAAGGCGCAAAGGGCGGTGCTAATCGGCTCGGCCGTGGAAACGCCCTCGTAAGCGGCGGAAGACGAAGCGCCACCCGCAAGCAAAATGATGGCCACGGACGCGCCGAATGCCGCGCCCTGGGAAATGCCCAGCGTGCTTGCCGAAGCCAGCGGATTGCGCAGCACGCTTTGGTAGGCGCACCCCGCAAGCGACAGGGCGATGCCCGCCACGATAGCCGTGAGCACGCGCGGCAGACGTAGGTTCTGAACTGCGGCGACGGCACGCGTGGAGCCCTGCCCGAATACCGCCATCACCACTTCCGAAGGAGATAGGCCCAGCGAGCCCATGCCCATGGAAAGGGTGGCAATGGCCAGCACCACAACCGCAAGCAGAACCATGACGAGGCGCTTACGCCGGATGTACCCCGCGTAAACGCCTCGCGTTGCTTCGGTTCGAGCGGCAAGCCCCGTATTGGTAAGCTTCTCCTCTTCCATAACCTACGTGCTAGCAACCTTCGCTACGAGAACGACAGGCTCTTGAATCCCATCTTGTTCTCTTTCATCGTCTGATAGAAGTCGGCGCCCAGCAGCGTCGTGTAGATCTCGGAGTACTTGGCCTCCAAGTCCACGTCGGCAAAAGCGTCGGGATAAATAGTAGCACCGATGAAGTAGGTATCGCAGATGCCCGTGTCAATATTCGTGCCGTTGAAGTTGAAGAATGGCTGCGTGTAGAGATTGCCGTTCTGGAACGCCTTCAGGCTATCGAACAACGCCTGGTTGTTGGCGTAGTCTTCCTTCATGAGATCCATGTTGCCGGCATTCAGGAACATGTAGTCGGGATCCCAGTTGGCAATCTGCTCCAGGTCCACATCCACGGCGCCATCCTGCCCCGTAGAGTCAGCCACGTTGATGGCATTCAGCTCTACCAGCGGAGCATAGTTGGCATAGGTGCCCGTGAAGCTCTTCGCGCCCTTGTAGTTCACCGCGCCCACGTATACGGTGGGCTTCTGGTCGTTGGGGATGTTAGCCGTGCGGCTCGTAAGGTCGGCGTCCCATTCCTTCAGCTTCGCCACCACCTCGGCAGCATGGTCTTCCGTGCCCAGAGCCTGGGCTACGCAGGTAATGGACTTATACACGTTCTCGGTGAACAGCTGGTTCTGATAGCTAATGCCAATGACAGGAATGCCCGTGGCTTCCTGCAGGGCATCGCATTCCTCGGCGCTGCGGCTGGAGATGATGACGTCGGGGTTCAGCTCCATGAGCTGCTCCTCGTTCACGTTCGTTTCCATAAGGTGATTGCCATTGCTGGTAGCGGGCAAATTGGCGAACAGATCCTTGTACACGATGGCGTACGGACGGTTCATAGCGGGGTCGGTTTCCATTTCCGTGACCGCGATCAGCTTGTCCTGGGCGCCGGCGTACACCACGAAGCGCGCGCCGCTGCCAACCGTCGCAGCGGTCTGGGCATTCGCAGGCACTTCCACGCTGCGGCCATACGCATCGACGACCGTCTTCGTGGCACTATCCGTCGTTGCGGAAGAATTGCTCGACGAGCCAGACGTCCCGTTCGACGTGGAGCACCCCGCCAACGCAAAGACGGCCAGGCAGGCCGCGAAAGCGAGGGCCACCGCCACCTTCAAATGCTTTCTCATACTCTTTCCTCCCATGTTACGGATTCTAGATATGTAACATGGGCATCATAGCACCACCCACATTCAGAAGACGCGACAATCGAAATAATTCGGCGGCGAATGGCAAAAGATGGCGCGTACGCAACCCCGCACTGCCCTGCCGCGCAGCATGCAGGGCAGGGCTCCTGCGAGGACGCGTCCTGCGCCACGCAAGGCAGATAGCTATTTGAACAGGCGAATCACACTGCATAGAGCGAAGGCGACCACGTCGAGCAGGACGATGGTAGGCCCCACGGGCGTGCCAGCCAAAATGGACGCCACCATGCCCACCACGGCGCAAAGCGAGCCAATGCAGGCCGAGATGATCGTGACGTTGCGGAATGTGCCCGCTATGCGCATGGCGGAAAGCGCCGGAAACACCACGAGGGCGGAAAGCATGAGAGCGCCCACCAGGTTCATGCCCACCACGATCACGAGCGCGATCATGATGGCGATCACCATGTTGTAGCGCCCCACGGGCATGCCGCACGCGCGGGCAAACGTCTCGTCGAACGTCACCGCGAAAATGCGGTTGTACAGCAACGCGAACCCGCCCACCACGGCAATGGACATAACGGCGCACAACCTAACGTCGAGGCTGGTAAGCGTGAGAATCGAAGTGGACCCGAACAGCGTGGAGCACACGTCACCCGCGATGTTCGAGCGTGCGCCGAACACGTTCATGACAAGATAGCCGAAGGCCAGGGCCGCAACTGCCATCATCGAGATGGCAGCGTCGCCCTTCACCTTGGCCGTACGGCCACGCCGCAGAAGGACAACCGCCGCCAGCACGGTAACGGGGGCGATGACGAGCATGTTGCGCGTTATGCCCGCAACCGAAGCCACGGCATAGGCACCGAACGCAACATGCGAGAGACCATCCCCAATGTAGGAAAGGCGCTTCATCACGAGCGTCGTTCCCAGGAGCGACGAGCAAAGCGCCACAAGTGCGCCTACGACCAGCGCGTTCACCACGAACGGATAGGATAGGTACGTTGAGAGAACTTCCAGGGGACCCACTACGCGCGCTCGCCTCGCTTCCATGCGTCGGCGGCCATGTAGCGTGCCGAGCCGTCGCGCACTTCGAGCACATGCGTCGCATGGGGCAGCGCCGCACCCAGGTCGTGCGTAACGCACAAGATACCCGTGCCGTTATTGCGCAGGTCATCGATCGTCGCATAGAGCGATTCCGCCGCTGCGGGGTCAAGCCCCGTCGTGGGCTCGTCAAGCACCAACAAGCTGGCTTCAGAAGCCAGAGCACGCGCCAACAGCACGCGCTGCTGCTGGCCACCCGAAAGGGACCCAAAGGGTTCGCCCTTTAGCTCCAGGGCGCCCACACGTTGAAGCGCCGCTTGCGCAACCGCACGGTCTTCGCGTCCGTAAAACGGACGAAAGCCCAGACGAGAAGCGCGCCCCGAGAGAACGATCTCCCATGCGGACGCCGGAAAATCCTCCTGGGACTCACCCTTTTGCGGCAGATAGCCCACCTCGCATGCGGGCGCTCCCCCGCACAGCGACATGTCGCCCGCAAGCGGCGGCAGCAGGCCAAGGACGGTCTTCAACAACGTGGTTTTGCCTGCACCGTTTTCGCCCACGACGAACAGCGCGTCGCCTGCGTTCACGGCAAAGTCGATGCCCGATACCACGAGGTTGCCGGCGTATCCCACCGAAAGGCCCTTGCATGCGAGGTAGCTCATCTGCGCTCCTTAGGACAACGCGGCCGTCAGGGAAGCCAGGTTCCCCTCCATGGCGCCCAGGTAGGTCTTGCCCGAGGCAATATCGCCCGCCGTTACCGACTGCAGCGAATCCATCACCAAGATGCCCTGGTTCTTGGCCTGCGTATTGGCGATAACCGTTTTCGCGATGGCTTCATCCGAGTTCTCAATGACAAGTACGTTGGAAAGCCCCAGCTCATCTACTTTCTGAGCCAGGAAGGCAATGGTCTCGAAGCTGGCCTCCGTTTCCGCAGAGCAACCCACGAATGCGGCGTAGTACCCCAGGTTGTAGTCGTCAACGAGATAACGGAACGGGAAGCGATCAGCGAACACAACCGTCTTCTCCGCCGCAGCATGCACCGCGCTCTCGTACTTCCCATCTAGTTCGGCAAGCTTGGCCTTATACGCAGCGGCGTTCGCGGAATACTCGCTGGCGTGACTGGAGTCGGCATCGGCAAGCTGGACCGCAATGGCGTCTACCAGCTCCTGCGCATTCTTCAGGGACAACCACACATGCTCGTCGTACTCGGGCTCTTCCTCGCCCTCCACAGAGGCTTCGGCTTCTTCCTCTTCAGCCTGCATGCCCTCGACGACTTCCTCTTCCACGGCGCTATCGCCCAGCACCTCCATCATGTTCACGGTACGCAAGCTGCTGTTCGAGGCAGCCTTCACGGCGTCCTCGGCCCAGCCGTCGGATTCGCCACCCACGTACACGAACAGGTCGGCGTCGGAAATCTTCGCGATATCCTGCACGCTCGGCTGATAGCTATGCAGGTCAACGCCACTATCCATCAGGTAGGTAATCTCGAAATCGTCGATACGGTCGCCCGCCACTTGCGTTACCCAATCGTACGCAGGAAACGTCGCGCACACGACCTTAATCTTGTGCTCCTGGGCATCGGCCGATGCGGCCTGGTTGGCATTCGCGCATCCGGCAAGCAGCCCGACGCACAGCACTGCCGCCACCAAGACGGCACGTAGCATATTCTTCATGATGTCATTCATCCCTTCGCGGCCCAAGCCGCCTTGCAGTCTTCCCTTTTCGCAAGCGAGCGCATTGCGCGCTCGGGGATGATTCCTAGATGCGCAGGCAAACGCCGCTGCTCACGGGAGTTTCCGCAGTGCGCGCAAGGGGCGTGCGATGGACGAAGGAGGAAAGCGCACGCGTGATGACGGGGACGGAAAGCCCCAGACGCGGCGGATTGAACACGAACCCAAGAACGGTTTGCGCCAAGGCGAAGCCCGCGCACACCGCCAGCAGCACATGGGCGCATGCGGCGATCAGGCACAGTACGCACCCATCACCCGTACATTCGTGCCCCTCAAGCAACTCGCCTACCGCAGCGGCAAAAAGCGCTAGCAGCGCCAACAGCGCGGCAACGCGAGGACGACGACCACGCGCGCCACCCATGAACAACAATGCGACCTGCTGCATTAGACGCCCCGACACGATTCGCACAGGCCATACAGCACGGTACGCGCGGGATCGATGCGAAAACCATGATGCGAGAGCACATGGTCGGAAAACTCCTCGACCATGTGGCAATCGAGCGCGAAGGCACGACCGCACGCAAGGCATACGAGCTGGCCCGTAGCGGAACTACTGGCTATGCGGTAGCGCGCTTCCCCACCAGGCGCGGTTGCCTTCAGGGCCAAGCCCTCGGATGCCATGGATTCCAGCTTGCGGTACACCGTGGATCGGCCCACGCGACCACCCGCCGCAACAAGCGCCGACCACACTTCGTCAACGCTCAGGTAGCTATCGGGACGTTCCGCCAAATACGCGGACACCGCCTCGCCTTGCTTGGTCTTGTATTTGCGTTGCGCCTCGGCCATGGCCTTCCATTCGATCTAAATTGAAATTGAATTTCATTTTCAAATCGTAGCGCAAGAGGTTTCTGCGGGCAACTTGCTTTTTTCGGGACGACAAAGCGCACATATTGCATGCGCGACAACGGGCAAGCAGGCGCAGGGCGAGCACGTTTTTCCGGAGAAATGGGCTTCGAGAAGAAGCGCGAGGCGAGCATTCGCCCGCAAGCATAGCGCGAAGTGGGGTTATGTAAGCACGCCACTGCGTAAGGGCCAGTTTTTCCGGAAAAACTGGCCACAGAAAAGACCCCGCATGCTGCAGACATGCGGGGTCCAAAATGCCTATCGCGCCGGGAGGGGAATGGCGCGTGGCCGCTCGTATGCTAGATGTCGGCGCTGGCCGTGTTGCCGGCGAGTACGCCGCTGGCCAGGGAGAAGCCATTGCAGGAACCGCCCTGGAAATACGGGACGCTCCAGAAGTCGCCGTCAACGCCAGCCACATACAGACCCTTAATGACGTCGTTGTCGGCATTCACCGCACGGCAGAAGCCATCGGTCTTGATGCCGCCCAGCGTAACCCATGCGCCGGGGTTGTACTCGAACACGTAGTACGGCCCCTGATTGATGGCATGCATGTAGTCAGCAGGCAGGAAGAACTCGTCGTCATAGCCCTTGGAGCACGCATCGTTATATGCCTTGATGGTTTCGGGCAGGTCGGTAAGGTCGAACTTCTTCGCAAGCTCCTCGATGCTGTCGGCCTTCGCAGCCCAACCCTGGCTGATGGCCTCGTCGATGCTCTTGTCGAAATCGGACAGCGTTACGTCCTGGAAGCCCATGAGCAGTGCTGGGCCCATATTCTGCTTCGTGCCCGCCGTGAGGAAGTCGAACACGGGGCTCGACTTTACGCGGTCGACATATGCCTGGTCGACAATGGTGTAGTAATACGGGTCGCGCAGCAGAGGCTCGCCCGAGAACATCGTGAGCTCGCACATCTGCTGTTCGTTCATGAAGCGCTCGCCACGCTTGTCCACCAGAATATTGCCAAACAGCGGCAGGTAGAAGCACGGATTCGTGCCGCGACCAGGCGCCCAGGAATAGGCAGGCGAGGCCTTCAGGTTTGCGGCGCCCATCTCGTTGATGGAAACCGAGAAGTTCTTGCCAATCTGCGCGCCCGCTTCCTGGCACATCTTGATGCCCGAGCCGTCGTTCTGCCCCATGCCCTGGTTCACGAGCACGGCGCCCGCGAACAGTTCCTTAATCATATCGGGGTTGGCCAGGAAGCCACCCGAGCACATGATGACGGCCTTGGCGTTGATCTGCGTTTCCGTCTTGCCATTCTTGCAGATAATGCCCGTTACGTTACCGGAATCGTCCGTGACCAGCTGCTGAGCCTTGCAGTTGAAGATGGTCTCCAGGTTGGAGCGCTGAGCGCACATATCGCGGAAGTTGTTCGCGCGGCCCTCGCCCTCTTCCAGGTAGATGTGGCCACCGCGGGAAAGCATGGGCGTATCCTTCGTGGAGCCCTCGAAGGCGTACATGAGCTGAACGCCGCCGTCGATGAGGTAGTTCGCGGCCTGAGCGCTGGAACGAATGATGTTGCGCAGCACCTTGCCGTTGCTCTGGTAATGCGTGCCGGGCTCGATCCACTCGAACGCTTCCTGCTCGGTCAGATAATCGGCATGCTTCAGCTGCTCCTTGCTGCCGATCATCCACGCGCCGGTGGTGTGGGTGTTCGTGGTGCCCTCGAAGTTCTGAGCCGAATCGATGGCGATGACGTTAGCGCCCTTATCGGCCGCAGCCAGAGCCGCCATCAGGCCCGAAGCGCCCAGGCCGACAACCACGACATCGGCTTCGCGGGTTTCCTCGACCGTAATCTGCTCCTTGGTGGAATCGGCGCTGGACTCCTTCTTGGAACCAGAGCCCGCACACGCGGCCAGAGAACCGGCAGCCACGATGCCCATTGCGCCGGCCAGGCCTCCCTTGATAAACGAACGCCTGCTTACATCGATAGTAGTCATATTGAATCCTCCCATTGATTCGGACCTCCCTTTCGGTCCGCCGGGAGCATCATCGATGCTGCAGCCACTGCAAAGTCAAGCGGGGATTATCTGGGAATGCGCCGATGCGCGCGCAGGGAAAACGCGCGCAAACTCTTCAGCAGCTGTAGAGTTTTGCTACTCGCTTACGGGCTGCCATAGCACGTCGTAACGCACCTCATGCGGAACGTGGATGGAGCAGAGCCGCTGCGTGTGCGCATCGCCCTTGGGCAGCAGGCCGTTTTCCCGGATGAACGACGCCACGCGCGCAAGGTCGTCGGCATTGGGCTGAAAGTCCTTGCCAATGCGCACGATTGACTTCACCGCCTTCGAAGCGGGCACAAAACGCGCATCGGGATTGTCAGGCACACGCGTGGTAAAGCGACGCATGATGGCGTACCCCACGCGCACGTTCGAGAGCCCCTCTACCCCGCCTTCCAGAATGAAGCTGGAGTCGGCGAAGGGAATGTCGAAGCCGTCGTTGCCGCTGGGAATGGGTGCCGCCGCGCCCTTCTCGTCGGGCATCCACAAGGGGGCCCAGTACAGCGAAGGCGAAGTCGTTACCACAGGCGGCTTGCCAGCCCCGATGGCATCAAGGTCCTTCGCGCGACTTTCCAGGAATGCCTCGAGATTTTCCAAGTGCCGAATCTGGTCGCGCATGCCTTCCGCGCGCGACTTAAGGCTTTCCGAAACATCGGCGACATCATCGGCGTGAAACAGCTCGGCCGTATCTTCGATGTCGAACCCGCACTCGCGATAATTACGGCATTCGAGCAGGCGCGCCACGTCGTCCATGGTATACATGCGGTACGTGCCCTCGCGGCCGCCCGAAGGCACCGCCACGCCGCGACTTTCCAGGTAGCGCACACCGCTCGGCGAAAAGCCCGTGAGCTTCGCCACCGTCCCTATCTTGAATTTCATACGCATCCCTCCCCCGCGATTGTACCCGAGTTCGGGATAAGGGAAAGCCATGCGCACGCACCAGCCAAACCGGCGGCAAACGCGGTCAGCGCGCAGAACGCGACGGATGCGCCCTAACGCAAGGTGCGCTTGCGGGCCAACGCCTGGGGAACGTATTCCGACACGACGATCGCAGCGAATACCACGAGGAAGCCCACCAGAACGCGCGGCGTAAGGGCCTCGTAGCCCAGAGCGATGCTGAACGCCACGCCAAACACCGATTCCAGCGAAAGGAGCAGGCCCGCCGTCGCGGGTTCCACGTTGGCAATGCCCACGTTTTGGAAGAGGATCGCCAAGGCGGTAACGACCACGGCCAAGTAGACAAGCGCCAGCCAGGCTTCGCCGCCGAGCATGGAGAAGTCGAGAGGAGCGCCCGTTACCAAGGCCACCAACGCGCTTCCCACCGAGATAACGACCAGTTGCCATATCGTGAGCACGGCCGGATTGCGATCGTGCCCAAACTTCACCATGAAAATCAGCTGCAGGGCGTAGAAGAAAGCACAGGATAGAGAGAAGGCATCGCCAAAGCTCACGCTAAAGCCCTCGTTCAGGCTGATGAGGCCAATGCCAAACAAGCACATGAAGGCCGCGACCACGTGGAATCGATTGGGCTTCCTGTACAGGGCCGCCCAATTCAGAAACGGAATCATGACGCAATACGACGCCGTGAGGAATGCGTTCTTGCCGGGCGTGGTGTCGGTGAGCCCGATGGTTTGCAGCAAGTAGCCCACGAACAGCGGCAGGCCGATGATGATGCCGTACTTCACGTACTCGCGCTGGAAGAACAGCTTGCGGTGCTTCAGGGAAAGCAGGGCAAGGGCCACCGCGGCCAAGGCGAAGCGCACCGCCAGCAACCAGGCGGGGTTCACATCGTCCACCAGGTCCTTCATGATCACGAACGAGCTGCCCCATACAACGGTCACCATAACGAGGAGCAACTTGTACTTCATGAAGAACAGCCTTATCGGTCGGAATCACGCAGGTTATTACCCGATGATAGCAGCCCTTGCCGAAAAGACGGCGCTACTTCAGCGATTCCAGCCAGCCGGGCCTCTCAACGCGCATCTTCTGCACACCATGCTTGAAGATTCCCGAGGTAGCCGCCTGCATTACGGCCGCCTTTGCACGCTCGGGATCGACGATGATCGAACCGGCCATGCAGTCGACGCCGTACTCGTAGAGCACGGGAGCCGGAACCACGCTGGGCCCCACAAGAATGGCGCTGCCACCCGATTCGCGAGACAGCTGCAACAGGCGCGGCATCGTCTTGTTGGTGAGGGTAATGCCCGTCATGAACGTAACGTCCTGATGGGGAATGATGTATTCGCAACCAGGGTCGGGGACGTCGTCGCCATGAGGATTGCGCTCGAGCACCGTAAGCTCACATTCATCCGCCAGGCGCTCAATAAGCGGGAAGTGGCCCACTACGGTCACGCGCTTACCTGCACAGAGGGAACGATACAGGTCGAACCCGTCGTTGCTGCCCTTCTCCTCGATCTTCATGCCCGCAGCGGCTGCGTTTTCAGGCGTGGAATACCAGGCGTTCAGCGCGGCAACGCCCACGCTCGCCTCCAGAAAGTTCCAGCTGACGCACTGCGCCGCAAGGTCGCGCAGCTCCATGCAGCGAGCTTTGGGGTACAGCCCGTATAGCCCGCGCCCGCCATGCACAACCATGGCCATACCGCATCCGCTCTCCGCTTCAACGTATGCCCAATGGTTGCCCACCAGCACATCCTTCACTGCAATCCCCTCGGGCACGCCCTCCACCAGGCGCTTATACAACTCCCACTGTGCAGGCAGCTGCTGCATTTCCTTCCAACCCGGTATTCTGTGCCCATCTTCGCACTTACCCATGCTCGCTCTCCCGTCTACTACGTGCATCCTTGAAACTCTGCCGATGAAGTCTATTCTTGATGGAGTCTATTTTCAACTAGAAACTATGTAGTGGGCCGAATTACGGCGCAGAGCACCGCGCGGAAAGCAAAGCGCCTGGCAAATTGCCGCTTTCGTTGTAACGCCAACGGACAGCCCGCCCAGGCAGCGGTACCATGCGCGCGAACGCAAAAGAAACTGCCTACACATACCACCAGAACAGGACACACCCATGTCGCTCAACCCACTCTTCCCCTTCATGCCCACCATCGTGCCGAATATCGTACAGGCACTTGTGGTCGCCACGGCCTTCGCGCTGCTCTGCGCCAAGCCGCTGCACAAGCAGCCGCTGCCGTTTTACGCAGCGTTCATCGCAGCTTCGGCGCTTACGTTCGTTCCCGCCGTAAAGGACGCCACAGTGGTGCGCATCATGGCGAGCGCCTACACGGGCGTAGCGTTCTACCTGCTCGTGATGTTCGCGGGCGCCCTTCCCCGAAAATGGGAGGTCACGCGCAAACTGCTCTCCATTCGCAGCGAGCTTTCCATCTTGGCGGGCTTCATCATCCTGGCGCATTCCGCACGCGTGATATTCATGGTGCCCGTTTCGTTCATGCCCGTATGGAGCAACATCTGGGGAGACGCCGCCCCGTACATGCTGGCCGCAACCTCGTTCGTGGGCGTGCCGCTGCTCATTTGCTTCCTGGTGCCGTGGATCACCTCGTTCAAGCGCGTTCGTCGCCGCATGAAGGGCACAACCTGGAAAAAGGTGCAACGCCTGGCATATCCTTTCATGGCCCTGCTGGTTGCACAGGGCATGCTCCTTGCCGTCGCACACGCCCTCTACGTGGGCCCCACCTCGGAAGACTTTGCCACATACGTCATAACCGGATGCCTCTATGCCACTCTCGGAATTGTCTATGCCGCTCTCAAGTTTTATGGCGTTTTGCAGCGCAAACGCAAGTAACGCACTATAATGGGTATTAGGTTACATCTGTAGAAGGAGAGCCCATGCCCGCTATCGAACGCCATCCTCGAGACTCGCGGCTTCGCTATACGAAGGACTGCCTATATGATTCGTTCCTGCAGTTTCTAGCGGAAAAGCCCGTGAATGACATCACCGTCATCGAGGTATGCGAGCGAGCAGGTGTTTCCCGCAAAACGTTCTACAAGTACTATTCCGACCAGTTCGCCCTGCTCTTGGCCATGCAGAACGATCTATTCGAAGACTACAAGGACCTGCTGGACGGCAAGCCGGCGGACATCACTACGCTCACGCCCGAGCTCGTGGCATTTGTGGACCATAACCGCGTGCTCGTGAAGGCAGCGTTCGCGAACCGTGGCGAGGGCAATTTCGTGGATCGCGTACTGGAAGACCTCTTTGCTCGCTATCACGCGGCATGGGAGGCGGCGAATCCGAAGCTTTCGTCCGCCGACGTGGAGTTCCTCTTCCACTTCGTAGTGTCGGGCCTGTTCGGCATCGTGCGCCATTGGCTCATGGACCATCCGCAGCTTTCCTGCCAGGAAATCACGCAGCGTACCGCTACACTGTTGCACGTAGCCGACCCGCACCGCTCAGCCGCATTTACGGGGTAGCCGGAAGCCGACCCTTTCATCCCACCTTTCAACAAGCGCCATCCAGGCCATTGCCAATCGCGCAAGAGCTATATGACAGCCACAAGCAAACCCGCCTGGCCTCTGCTTAACAGCATGCCAGGCGGGTTTTCTCCATCGCTAATCCCGCATAGGGCATGCGCGCTTTCATTCCATCCGGCAGTTTGTGAACCCCAGACAGGCGCCAAACGCAACTTGGGCAAAATCGCGAGGCGTTTTGTAAAAAAATCGCCGTTCTGAACACGATTCCTTGCAATTTGTCCTCCTTGGAGAGGCAAATGGGGCCATTTGGCGCTTTCGGTTCAGCATTCTCCCAGGTCGGGTTCTTCCATGCTCGGATTCAAGCACTGGACAATGTTCAGAACGGCGAATTTTTTACATTTCGCCAGCCGAATCCGCCCAATTCGCATCAAAGCTGGCTTGAAACGCACGGGAGGTAGGCCCAAACATGGTTTACCGCCAAACTACCGCCCCGATGCGACGTTCGCTTCGCATGGCTCCACGCTGACAAGCGCGTCCAGGCAAAGCCACCAACACGTTTTGCCCTTTACTCCTCCTGGCTGAGCACGGCACGCGCGAAGTCCTCGTAGAAGTACGATTTCGGCTTTTCCGGCAAATCAAGCGAATTGAAGAAGCACGAGGGAATCTCGCGCAGTTTCAGGTTCTTTGCAATGCACGGGCCGCATCCTCGTTCCTGGTTGGTGGGATGCATAGGGCATTCCAAATCGGTACACGTGCAAAATGGACTTAAGTTGTTCATGGGGCCTCCCAGGAGGTCAATCGTCTGCTGGAGCTTATTGTAGAGCGCGCAAGCAAACGAAGGAGCAACATGTTTATCAACTGTCTCGCCGTAGGCGCGGGAGGATTCATCGGGTCGATTCTGCGCTACCTGGTAGGCAACGCCATTCCCAACGATTTCTTCCCCTGGGGCACGCTCGCGATAAACGTAGTGGGGTCCTTTGCTCTGGCCCTCATCGCTGGCCTGGTATTTCGCGGAACGATTGACAACGAGAGCGTTTCGCTCATGTTGCGCGTGGGCCTGTGCGGCGGCTTCACCACCATGTCGACGTTCAGCTTGGAAGTGGTAAATCTGGCAACGCGCGACGCCTGGCTGGCCGCCCTGGGTTACGCAGTGCTCACCTGCGTGCTATGCGTAGCCGCCGCGTATGCTGGCGGGATTTTGGCCAAGGGGTAAAAGCGGCAAGCGCCCGAGCCACACCCAACAGCGCGTCAGCGCCAACAATCACCCCGCATCATCGGCTTCAACAAGAAGGCCCGTTCGACCTAGGCGACAACCCAGATCGAACGGGCCTTGCAATAGAGAGGGCCTCCAGAAGCCACCCACCCATAACCAGCTACTTGCCCTCCTCCTTCAGCCTCTTCACCGTGAAGCTATAGAGCGCGCTGATCACGAAGCAAATGACGCCACCCGCGATAAGAGCACCCACGCGGGCGATGGGGTCGAAGTCGAACATGTCGATGGTCACCAGCTTCAGCGTGCATGTGAGCACCAGAATGAGACCGTACAGACGCAGGCCACCCACGCGCAGGGCGAACCCTACGATGATACACACAAGCGCGCATACCATGCAGCAGACGCTCGCCTGATAGCCCCAGCCAATCCACGGCGTGCAGAAGCACAGGCACGACATAACCAGGAACGTGCACGCAACCGCGTAGGACACGATACCCGCCGAACCTGCACCCATGGAGCGCACGAGCAGGCCAGCCGCAAGACACAGGCCAACGGTGTAGACCACGCCCAGCGCAATGGAGGTGGACAAGGGAACGCAGGAAGGAAACGCGGGAATCCGATAAACGCCATGTACAGCGCATCCATGGCCAACAGCGACAGCGCCACGACATCGAACCCTCGCAGGCCAGCCGCCCAGCGCAGACCCATGGCGCACAAAGCCGCAACCCAGAGGAAGCCCAGCGGCGGCACGCCGGTAGCCCAAAGCAAATCATTCGCGAAGGAAGCCACGAACAGGGCAAGGATAACGAACAGGACATACAGGGCAGGATTGACGATGCGCCATGCGCACTCGAAAAGCGGCATGCCTGCGCACTCGCCCGCGAGGGAAGCCTGCGCATCGGATGCGGCATGGGCGCCAGAAGCGCAGCGGCCGAACACCACAAGAGCCACCACGATTAGGAACAGCGTTAGCACGGTCGCGCACATCGCCATTGCGTCGACGCGCAGGAAGGCAGCGTCAACGTAGCCAGCAGAGCCAAAGGCAGCCACGTGGGACCCATCGCGCAGGGCATCGTAGATGTCAATGCGTACGGCATATGCCAGCAGCAGAGCGCCAGCGACAATCTGAAGGCGCCAGGTCGTAAGCTCGCTTCGACGCGCGTGGGCGTCAAGCCCCTTGGCCTGCTTCCAGATGGAAGCCACGAGCAACGCGCACAGGGCCAGCGTGGTGAGGAACTGCACGATGAACGAAACGGCAACCCAACCCTGCACGCCATCGATTGCCCAGCCATCGATACCAGACCCATATTCCAACCAGAGGGCCGAGCTCACCATCAGGCTCAGGCATACGGCGATGAACAAGCTCGTGCGGAACATCTTGCGATAGAACAGCATGTTGCCGCCAACGACAATGACGCTCGCGATGGCCTGATAGCCAACCAGCAGGGCAACCTTCTCGCCGGAGAAATTGGAGCCGCAGGCCGCGCACACCGACAACGCCAGACCCACCTGCAGCGTAATTGCCAAAAGAAGAGAGTCGGTCTTCCAGATGAGCACCATGCACACGGCCATCCAGAGCAGCAGAAGCGCATACGCTGGCAGCTCGCTGAGCATGCCGAAATACACGTGCGTTGCGAAGATCGAGATGAACAGCGACCCCATGCCGCACCCCATGAGGGCCGACGAGAAGGGATTGCGCTTGAAGATGGCAAGCAGGCTGCCCGCAACCGCCAGGACGCCCGACAACGTGAACATGAACGCGACCTTCATCACATCGTCGAAGAGCGGGATCATGGTCACGCCAAGCAGGAGCAGGCCAGCGAACACCAAGACAGAGGCCAAAATGGCCGTAACGTTGCGACCAAGCACCTCTTCCGCGCCGGCGGAAGGAGCCGGCGGGGCCATCGTGGGCGCCGGGGCAAACGAAGCAGGTGCGGGAGCTGCAGCTGCAGGGGCGTACTGCCCCGCGCTCGGAGCAAACGGCATCGGCGCAGGAGGAACGGGAGCCGACGCAACGTGCGCCTGAGCGGGGGCACCATACGCTGGCGCTGCGGCCTGCGGGGGAACGGGTGCAGATGCCGCATGAGTTTGCGGCTGCGGCATCGGCGCGACGGCCCCCGCCGGGTATGACGAAACACCTTGCTGCTGCAACGAGATGGGAGGTTCGGGCGAAGGGCCCTTGGTGCTATGCATTGTTCTTCCTTTCCTGTTACATCAGTAACATTTGTCTCTATATTAGAGACAAATGTTACCTTTGGCAAGAGGGAAGTTAGAATTATTTTCTTGCGGGCAAGCAAACGCGCAGTCGCAAAAAAAATGCAGGTCGCCCGCCCTCTCGGCAAGCGACCCGCACCTGGGAACGTTCTAGCTACGCCAATCTACTGAGCGTTAGCCCAATCGCGCAATTCCTCGATACCGGGATTGCCATTCAGCAACCCGCCGCTTACGACCGTAGCACCGACCGCAATCGCCTGCATGCGCTGCGGCGCCTTGCCCAGCCCACTTCCGCCGCTCGTGGCAAAGGGCACGATCTTCTTTCCCGCAAAGTCATGCGCCTCCAAAAACGTGTCGATGATGCGCGGCTCCACGTACCACCAGACGGGAAAGCCCACGTACACCACGTCATACGCGGAAACGCTCAAGCCGTCATCCACAACGGCCGGACGACTAGACTCGTCATTCATCTCGACGCTGCTACGACTCTTGGAATCGCGCCAATTCAAATCGGCCGCACTATACGGCTGCTCCGGCGCGATTTCCGCGACATCCGCACCAACTGCCTGCGCCAACTTCTGGGCCACGGCCGCCGTCGTGCCCGACGCGCTGAAATACGCCACCAATGCCTTGCTCATATGCACTCCAATCATTCCGCGCACGCACATGCGCACGCGAGCTAGTTACCCTTATTCGCCCTGCAGCAGGGAAAACACGCAGGAACGAACGATTTCGAATAGACCCTGCGAATAGGCGTCGACCCCAGCCTCGCGCATGACCTCCTCTTGCTTCCCGGTGTGATGCGCATACGGATACGCCCCATGTAGAAACGGCATGAACGCGAACACGAATGCGCTCACGCGCTCCTCGCCCCATGCGGGCTTTGCCGTGCGGATGACACTACGTAGCGCCGCTAGCGTCTGGGCATACGTACGCTTGAATTCCACCAGGCGTTCCAAGCGGCTGTTCTGCTCCATGTCGTAGAGGTTCATGGCCAGCATCTTCAGCATCGTCGTTCGCTGCTCGACCGTATGCGCCAGCGCCTGCGCCAACTCCGCGTCGCCCATACCCGCGCACCTATCGGCAAGCTCTTCCAGAGCCGCCGCCCAGCGCGCATGCTCGCGCTGCAGCAGGGCAAGCAGCACCTCATCGGCGCAACGGAAATAGTTGTACATGTTCGCGCGGCCAAACGACACGCCAGCCGCTATCTGCGTCATCGTAATGTCGCGATAGCTAAGCGACGCATACAGCCGCTCGCACGAGTCCACGATCTCCTCGCGGCGCGCTTCCGATTCTTCCTGCGTAATCCTAGGCACGAGGCGTCACCATCCACAAAAACCCAAAGCTCATACGCGCCTACAGCTTTCCACCGAACACGGGGAAAAACGAGCTCGCGCCGTAATCGGGCAGGCCCGCAATGCCATTGAGCACGGCCATGTCTTCGTCAGAGATTTGGAAATCGACCGACGCATTTTCCTTCATGCGCACCGGGTTCGCCGTCTTCGGCAGGGCGATCATGCCCAACTGCAGCACGTAGCGGATGCACAGCTGCGCAACCGACACGCCGTACTTCGCGGCCATCTCGGCAACGCCCTCGATGCGGCCCGCTTCGCCGTGGGCGATAGGCGAATACGCTTCCACCGCAATGCCGTGATTGGCGCAGAACTGCGCAACTTCCACGGGCACGTTGCCCACGTGCGCCAGCACCTGGTTCACGGCCGGCACCACCGAACACGAATCAAGAATGTTCTGCAGGTCGTCCACCAGGAAGTTCGACACGCCAATCGCGCGCAGCTTGCCTGCGGAAAGCGCGTCCTCGAGCGCACGATACGCTTCCACGTTGCCCTGGAAATGACGGTCGCTCGACTGATTGACCTCGACCCAAGGCTGCGGCGAATAAATGATCATCATGTCCAGGTAGTCGAGCCCCATGGTGGCCAGCGTGCGGTCGATGCCCGCCGCGGCTTCCTGGTAGGTCTTATGCTCGGCTGCAACCTTCGACACCACGAACAGGTCCTCACGTGCAACGCCGCACGAACGCACGGCCTCGCCCACACCCCGCTCGTTGGCGTATGCCTGCGCCGTATCGATGTGACGGTAGCCAATTTCCACGGCCGCGCGCACGGCCTCGCCCACCTGGGCGTCGTCGATGAGCCACGTGCCCAACGCCAGCTTGGGAATGGCAACGCCGTTGTTGAGGGTATACGTCTCTTCAAGAATCATGGTTCCTCGCTTCCGCTAATACTGACAGCTTGTCACCAATAAGACAATCGAAATGGTACATCCCTACTGACACATTGTCAATTTTATTCACAGGACTTCTCGCCCGGGCAGGCCACTCACCCCAAACGTTACGAAATGCATTCAAAAACGACCGCGCAAAATCGCCCATGCGATAATTCCACCCGCAAACTCAAAACCTTCGCACTGGCGTGACGGGGCTGCGTCGCGCCAGATAGTCTTGGAGCTCGAAGGAATCCCATGAATCAACCCGACATCGAAAAGCGCGTCATGCACGCTCACGAACTGCACGAACGCGGATACAACTGCGCGCAATCGGTTGCTTGCGCATGCGCCGACCTGGTTGGGTTCGATGAGGCAACCGCATTCAAGGCGACGGAGGGACTCGGCGGCGGCCTGGGCGGAGCCACGGAAACCTGCGGCGCCATTTTGGGCGGCGCCGTCGTACTGGGATACGCCACAAGTCACGGTCCGCGCGACCCCCACACGAAATTGCAAACGTATCGGCTCACAAGCCAGCTTGCCCAGCGATTCAAGCAGAAGAACACCTCGACAATCTGCGAGGAGCTGAAGGGCCTCACCGGCGGCCCCGTGCTGCGCTCGTGCCCTGGCTGCATCGAAGACGCCCTGCGCATGACACTCGCGCTGTTGGAAGACGCGCCCCGCCCCTAGCGACGCATAATGCGGCGGCCTCCTGTAGCCCCGAAGCCAATTTCAGTCCCGCCATTTCCTTACACCCGCTCGCACGCTGGGCCACATCTGCCTTCACGAGACTCGACGTTTCTAGCCGCCGTGTGCAACAGTTTTCCGCATGACTTTATTGCCCCCACTGGGGCAATGCCCGAGCGCAATGAAAACATTGCCGAATATATGCACTCACATGCATAGTCCCAGGTAGATTACCACTTTCCATTCGCAAAAATTCTGGCCGCACTCCCATAGTTTGTGGGGTTTGCGAACGAGTTGTGAAGGTATAATGCAGCCCGTTTGGGAATGCCGGCCATGGCAAGGGAGATGTCATGGCCGACTTCGATGGGGCACATTTGGGATATCGCGCAATCCGACTGTCGCGTCTTCGAATGGCATAGACGAGAAGGCACGCCCCATCGCAAGGGCAACGAAAGGGATGAAAACATGAGTGTGCATTTCAAATTCTCCAGAATGTCGAGAGCGTTCGCCGCAGGCGCGCTGTCACTGTCATTGGTGATAGCTCCCGCCACCGCGCTGGCCTGCACGCAGGTCTACGTGGGCTCCGACCTCACGAGCTCGGGCGACACCATCTACGGTCGCTCGGAAGACGCCGCGAACCGCTACATCAAGCAGTTTGGCGTTGAGCAGGCAACCGCGGGCAAGACGTACTGGAGTGGCGAAAACGGCCCCGAGCAGGATCCTGCCGTGAACTTCACGCGCACGTCTCCGGGCGCCACGTTCCGCTACACCTACGTACGTGACCTGCCCTCCGATTGGGACGACGCGGCTAAACCCTATTCCGAGGCGGGCATCAACGAAAAGGGAGTCACCGTAGACTCCACGCTCACGACCGCCGTGAACGATGCAGTAGACGGCGTCGACCCGCTGCTCGATAACGGCATCGGCGAATACAACATCGCCGACGTCGTGCTCTCCGAGGCTTCCACGGCACGCGAGGGCGTACAGCTCCTTGGTTCCATCATCGATGCCCAGGGATCGCAGGATTGCAACCAGATCTGGATCGGCGATCCGGATGAGGTGTGGAACTTCCAGCAGCTCTCTGGCCATCAGTGGATTGCCATTCGCATGGACTCCGATGTCGCGTCCGTCAATCCGAATATGTCGTGCCTGCAATACGAGGTCGACATCAACGACGCCACGACGTGCCTGCATTCCGCGAACCTGGTAGCTGTCCCCACCGAAGCTGGCACGATTGCGACCTTCGAGGGCGGCGCCATCAACGTAGCCAAGAGCTACGGCCTCGAAAATGACGGCGTAGGCCAGAACACCCGCTACGTGCAGGGGCATAAGTACTTCGGCGACAACCTGGTCGCCGGCACCGACTACACGTTGAATGACAAGGGCCAGGTGGAATCCATCGCCGACCCGCAGCTGTTCTTCCAGCCAGGCAGCAGCGACTACACGCTCACTAACGTACTGCGCGCGACTGCCGCTCGTGGCGAGGGCACCGACGTTGACGCGAACGCGAATGCGAATCTGTACGCCATCGGCAATAACCGCACCGTCGAGAGCCACATCTTCCAGTGCCGCGAAGGCCTGGACGACCAGCTGGCCACCGTGCAGTGGACGGCCCTTTCGCGTGGCGAGTTCAGCGTGTTCGTGCCCAGCTATTCCGCGCTCCTCACCGAGACGGATGCCGATTACTACCCCTCCGTCGAAGCGCTCGAAGCCGGCACCGATCACGTAGGCTACGAAAGCGAGCGCAATGATGCCGCAAAGGTGGCCGCCAACGAGGCGCTGGCCATGGAAGACGCCGATTCCAAGGCGCTTGCCTTCGTGTTCATGGACCTGAACACCCTGGCGTACAACCATCGCGCCGATACCGCCGATGGCGTGCATGCATACCTCGATGCGCTGCAGGCCGAAATCATCGAGCAGCAGGATTCCGTCGACGCGCTGATGCAGACCATGCAAGGTGACGACGCGCGCACCGATTTTGCGAACAAGGCAAACGCCGTCGCCGCGGGCGAGGTCTACGACCATGCGCATGCCCTGCTCACCGAGCTGCGTGCATATCTGAGCGCAGGTGATTTCTCCACGCCGTTCGCTTCGGCTGGCCTAGGCGCCCAGGGCAAGCTTGTCGACCCCGTAACCTATGCGTCCGAGATGACCCAGTACGCGCAAGGCGACGAAGTTGAAGGCGCAACGATGTACCGTCTGTACAACCCGAATTCGGGCGAGCACTTCTACACGGCAAGCGCTTCGGAGCGCCAGGACGTCATCGCCGCTGGCTGGACCGACGAAGGCGAAGGCTGGGTTGCTCCCGTGGAGTCCGACGAGCCCGTCTACCGCGTATACAACCCCAATGGGGGCGACCACCATTACACGACGAGCCTGGAAGAGCGCGACATTCTGGTCTCGCTCGGATGGCGCGATGAGGGCATTGGCTGGTATTCCGCTGGTCACGACGCAACGCCCGTCTGGCGCGAGTACAACCCCAACGCCAAATCTGGCGCCCATAACTTCACGACGAGCTGGGAAGAGCACGCCGGTCTGGTCAAATTGGGCTGGTCGGGCGAAGGCATTGCCTGGTACGCCCTGTAGGCTTTACCACCACACGTAAAACTCGGAAGAGGGGAGGCGAGCATATCGCCTCCCCTTTTTTGCAGGCACTAAGCAGCGCCGTTGAACCGGGACGCTATCGTTAGCAATACATCACGCGATGGGCTTCCATGGCCGAAATGAATTCCTGATCGGCGGGGCTGAGCACGCGATCGGCGCGCCACGCCAGGGAAAAGCCCCAGAACGCATCAGTAATGGGAATAGCGACGAAATCTTCCTTTGCGAAGATGGGGATGTGCGGGCGCAGGGTGATTGCGCAGCAATCGTTCTGCATGGCAAGCTCGAGCACCTCGATCATCTCGTCGCCGTAGAGCAGCGTGCAACACGATTCGCCCTCTTCAAGCGGACGCAGCTCTTCGCGCACGTTCTTGAACTCCGTGGGCGTAAGACACGACACCGTTTGCCCCGCCAAATCGCACTTCTTCAGCTCGGTACGCTGCGCAAGCGGCGAATCGGGCCGCACGCACACATACATCGTGTCGCGGAACAGCGGCAACGACGAAAACACCTTGTGGTCTACCGGGTCGTTCATGAGCGCGAAATCGCATCGCCGTTCGAGCAAGCTGCGCTCGCATGCCTCGTCGAACACGGTACGCGACACCATAACGTGCGCGCCCGTGGTAGAGGTCTCGTTGAAATCCTGAATGGCGTTACGCGGAAAGCTATTCATGAGCCCCACGGTGATGGAAACGAAAATGTTTCCCGTCTTCCTGCGTGCCAGGTCGTTGATTTCATTCATCATCGACGTCTGATCGAGCACGAACGTTTGAGCGTAACGATGAAAAATGCGACCGTACTCGGTAAGCTCGAAACCGCCGTTTGAAGGATTCACCAGGGAAACCCCCATGGACGATTCCAAGCGCTTGATGGCGCTCGATAGCCCCTGTGGAGTGATGTACAGCTCATGTGCGGCGCGCGAGTAGCTTTTCGTGCGCGCAAGCGCAACGAAGTACTCGAATACCTTCATATCCATTATGTCCCTCCCTCATACTGGCACCCCCATGCCATTCGCCCCATCATACTGGGTCGCGCTTCGCCCGTAAACGAATTGCCTTTCACATTTTGTTTCAATTCGCCAATATCTTGCAGATTCACATTCCCGCGCTGCGTACTCAGAATTTTTGGTGCCGAGAAAAGCAATCAACATCTAGGAGGGAATGATGGAACTTTCTCGTCGTAATTTTCTGAAGGTCGGCGCAGTAGCCGGCGCACTGGGCATGGGAGCAGGCCTGGCGGGCTGCGCATCCCCGAGTGGCTCTTCCGCCAAGAAGGAAGCCGACAAGAACGCTGCCGCAAGCAGCGAGGACTGGCTGGGCGAAGCCCCCAACCTGACGCCGAACGACTGCTCGAAGACCGTCGAGACCGAGGTCATCGTCGTCGGCTCCGCACTCGCTGGCTCCATGGCCGCTTATGGCGCCATGAAGAACGGAGCCCAGGTTACCGTGCTCGAGCGCAATGCCGCTCCGCACATTGGCGGCATGACCATCTCGTTCTTCAACTCGGATACGCAGAAGGAAGCAGGCCTTCCCATGTACGATCCGGTTAAGACCGCCAACGACATGTTCAACCTCACGCAGTATCGTTCCGACATGCGCCTGAACACGCTGTGGATCAACCGCTCCGGCGAGCTGATGGACAACCTGCGCAAGGACTTCCTGGAGCCCTACAACCAGTATTACCTGCCCCTGAGCTTGGAGGGCATCTTCCCCGACCCCGACCAGGAGATCACCTCCTACATCAGCACGGGCGTGGCGTTCTCCGAAACGGACATCCTGACCGACTTCACCCACAACATCCATAAGTTCCTGGAGGACAAGGGTGTTGAGACCTACTACAAGACCAAGGCCGAAGTGCTGGTTCAGGACGACAGCGGTCGCGTGACTGGCGTCATCGCCACCGACGAAAATGGCGATCACATCCACTTCAAGGCCGCCAAGGGCGTAGTCATGTGCACCGGTTCGTTCGGCAAGAACGAAGCCATGATGAAGAAGTTCTTCCCCAAGCACTTCGCCGACTGGGCGCTGAAGTACAACTCCTACGAGGCCTACATGGGCAGCGACCCCGTTACCGACAAGCAGATGGACGACGGCCTGGGCCATCGCATGCTCTGCTGGGCTGGCGCGGAAATGGAAGAGATCTGCGGCTACGCTGCATGGCAGACCACCGCATGGCGTTCCTTCCCCTACCTGCTGGTAGACACCAAGGGCGAGCGCTTCATGAACGAGTGCACCTCGCTTCTGACCTCGGCGCACATCGTTGCCGACCTGCCCGGCCACGAAGGCTACGTATGGCAGATCATCCCCACGAACGACTTCCAGATGCCCTCTTCCTTCGGCTACGACAAGGAAGCCGCCGCGAAGATGTTCGACATCGAGAAGACCGAGCACTACGAGGCCGACACCATTGAAGAGCTGGCCAAGAAGATCGACGTTCCCGCCGACGCCCTGGCCGCAACGGTCAAGCGCTACAACGAGCTGTGCGAAGCCGGCGAAGACCTGGACTTCCGCAAGTCCAAGCGCTACCTGGACCCCATCGACGATGGTCCGTACCAGGCCTGGAAGATGCAGTACCTGTTCTACTGCACGCTGGGTGGCGTACGCTGCAACGACAAGATGCAGGTACTCGACGAGAACTGGGATCCCATCCCCGGCCTGTACGCCGGCGGCAACACGGTTGGCTACCGCTTCGGCGCCAGCTACGAATCGCTTCTCCACGGCGGCTCTAACGGCCTGGCCTCTACCCATGGGTACGTGGCCGGCGAAAGCGCCGCAACCCTATAACTCTTCGACGCCCTCGGGCGCGGCGGTAGCGTGATTCAATTCTGCAGCTGAAGAGCGCTTCGCCAAACGCCCATCCTCCCACGGGCGCAGAGTAAATGCCGGGCCGACCCCCTATCGGCCCGGCATCATTATGTTTTGGGGCAAAAAATCCCGCCACCCTAAGGTAGCGGGATTGGTGCCTACCCGTTTTCACCGCATTTCGTAGAGCGGTTCGACTGGTTTGCAGGGCTTCGCCCTATCGTTCGATAGCGAAGATATCGACCAGGCCCGTCATATCGAAGACTTCCATGACCTCGTCGTTGGGATGCAGCAGACGCAACGCGCCATTCTGGCGCAACATACGCTTTTCCGCGGCAACCAAAACGCGTAGGCCAGCCGATGCAACGTACACGAGATTCGTCATGTCCAGCGCAACGTCGGTAACGGTTTCGGGAATCTCGGCTAGGGCCGCCTCCAGTTCGGGAGCCGTGGCAACGGTAAGCTTGCCGTCGATGGCAATAACCGCGCTCGTCCCCTCGATGCTCGTATTCAGATCCATGACACACCCCTTCGTACGGCGGCTGCGCTAACTTCTTCGCCCATTATATCGCCACGTGGGCGTTATCTGGTCGTAGTTTGTACGCTCTCACATATCTACGTGGTGAAACGTTGAAAAAGCCACGCAAACGTTTATTGGGTGTATAGTCACGCAACGTCGAGAAATCGGTAAACGGACGAAAATGAATCGAGAGCGTCACAAGTAATGTTCCGGAGCAGTAAAACACAGCCTAAAACACACGAATCCGCCATCAACCAGTATCCTGCAAGCCAGGAAGCACCGAAAGGCGGCGACTCCGCGGAACAGATTACGTGCGACGCCTGCGAAGACGAACAACAACCCAGCACCCCCAAGAGCAAAATCAAGCGCCTCGCGACGCTGGCCGTGCAGCTCGTGCTGCTCATCGCCGTCTATGAGCTTGGCTGCCTCATCTCGCAGTACCTGCCCATCGCCATTCCCGGCAACATTGTGGGCATGGCCCTCTTGCTCACGCTTTTGGCAACGGGCATCCTGAAGGCGAAGCACGTGGGCGACGCCTGCGACTACATGGTGGACAACATGTCCATCTTCTTCATCCCCGCCGGCGTGGGCATCATGGGATGCTTCTCGCTGCTGCAAGATGCAGCGTTGAAGTTCGCATTCGTTTGCATCGTCACGACGGTCATCGTATTCCTGGCCACCTCGCTCACCGTTGCGCTCGTATCGCGCCTAATGGACGGCCATCGCGCAAAGCGCGAGAACAACGCCCGCATCGGCCAGGAGGCATAGGTCATGCAGATTCCCTTTTTCCTGGCGCCCAACGGCGTACTTGACATCACGCTGCCCGACTTCAGCTTTGCCGGGCTGCTCCTTGCCGGCTCATTCGCATCCATCGCGATGTTCGAGCTCTGCGTGCTGCTGTACAAGAAGGTGAAGACCCCGCTGCTGAACCCACTGCTCATCACGCTCATCGGGCTCATCTTCGCGCTAACGTTCTTCCACATCTCGCTTGAATCGTACGAGCAGAGCGTATCCATCTTCTCGTTCCTGCTGGGCCCGGCAACCGTGGCACTCGCCTATTCCGTATACAAGCAGCGCCAGATCCTGAAGGAGCACTTCATCCCCATCGTGGCAGGTTGCTTCGTGGGCTCAGTCGTTTCGATGGTGAGCGCATACGGCCTTTGCAAGCTTCTGGGCCTGGGCAACGACATGGCTCTGTCCTTCATCCCCAAATCGGTAACGACGCCCATCGCCATCGCAGCCTCGCAGGAGCTGGGCGGCATTACGTCCATCACCGTTGCCGCGGTGATCATCACGGGCATCCTGGGCGCCATCTTCTCGCCCGTCATGGCGAAGGTCTTCCACGTGAACAGCAGCATCGCCAAAGGCGTGGCAATCGGAGCCTGCTCTCATGCCGTGGGAACCACCAAGGCCATTGAGATGGGCGAACTCGAAGGCGCGATGTCAGGCGTGGCCCTGGCGGTATCGGGCATCCTCACCACCATCATCGTCATCATCGCGCACTGCGTTTTCCAAGGCTAGGCGCGCGCCAACAACGAGGGCGCTCTAATCCAAAACCGTGCCCTGGGCGCACAAGTACAACTTGGAGGGTTGCAATACGCCCTTCGTCCAGCGTATCTTCGCCCACTGGGGCATGACCGTAAGGGCATAGCGCCCCATTCCACCCTGCGGAAGCTCGATGGGCAATGCACGGGCGAATGTCGCCTGGACGCCCTGGCGCCACCTGCCATCTGCAATGCCCCACTCTTCCAGCTGGCGCATAACGCGACCCGGCGCCCCCGTTTCGAACATCTCGTTCACCACATGCGGCTGCTTGATCTGGAACTGCGCATCGATGGCGAACACATCGCCCAGCGAGCCATCGGGATACACGTCAAATTGAAAGTCAACGCCCCCTGGCACCAGGGCAAGGAGACGCTGAACCTGCTCGAGCATCGAGCTGGTGTACGCCGTGAACCCAACAGCGCGAAGCGCCTGCTCAAGACATTCGCTGCTCGACGCGCATGCATCCTGCTGATCACGGTCCATGTAGCCGCACACGCGCAACGGGGCGTTCGGCTTCCTTCGGAACATGCCACAAAACGCAAGCGACCATCCTTCGGGCATGCGCTGCGCCTGCCGCTCGTACAGCAAACCCCGCTCGGGCTCACCCAGAGCATCGAAGAAGGGGCGCGCAAGCGACGTGGCCGTACGCGGCTGAAAATGCACGGCTGCCTCGGGCATTTGAGGGTTGCTGGTGTCAAGCTCAAAGCCACAGCAAAGCCCCGACTGGGCTTTCGAGGCCTGGGCAAACCAATCGAACATGGCCCCATGGTCCCCTGCAAGAGGAGAGTCGACACGCGTTCCAACTTGCAAGTCGTTGTAAAGCAGCGTCACATCGAGATACGGCTCTCCCAGAAGGGGGAACTCCAGATAGACGTCGGGGAACGATTCGCCCACCAAAAACGGGAGAGGTACCATGCGCGCACGGTCGAAACTATCGCCGAACAAGATGGGGCCACGCCCCTCGTCGGCAGCCTGAAGCAGAAGAACCTGATAGGCATCCTCGTACGATAGGGCTCTCATTGCGCGCCTCCTATCACGTAGGCCTTCGCATCAAGCAACGCGCCATCGCGCCACCTGAGCTTCACGAATGCAGGATACGCCGACAGCAAGACGCCGCCATCCCCGCGGGCAACGCGCTTTGCGAACGCAACGTCCGCCAATGCCTGCCATCGCCCATCGACAAGACCCCTATCCTGCAGCTTCGTCATGAGTTCGGCAGCCGTGCCGTCCATGCCAAACGATTCGTAACCCGGCTCTCCCGGCGGGCACGCAAAGCGCACGCTTGCGCTGAAGGCACCTTCTGCACGACCCTGCGCGTTAACATCAAACTGGAATTCCAGCTGGAACGGCAAAGCGGCCAGCTCCTGGCAGAGCGCAACAAGGGAATCATCCACCCAAGACGGCCCCACTTGGCGCAGGTGGCGTCCCAGCAATGCGGCATCTTCGGCATAGGCGCGCTGCATGTCATGGGAGGGAACGCATTCGACGCGCAGGTTGTGACCCGGTCGCTCGGGAAAGACCCCCGCATAGCAGGCAAACCACTCGTCGGGCAGGGACTGCACAAACGAACGATAGGCATCCACGGCATCGGATCTGCCCACCGCGGAAAGGAAATCGCATGTAACGGGCACATCGTTCTTTCGCATGAGCAGCTGAATGGCGGGGACGTCGGCATTGCCCGAACCCGTGTCCCAGCTCAGCGCAAGCTGACGCACGGAATCGCCCTGCTGGGCAAACCACGTGAACGCATCCCTGCTCGCGCCACAAACCTCTTCGCCCAAGGCAAGCCCCTGCCGCGCGTCCTCGATTGACGTAAGCGCATGCACATCGCACCAGGGATCGCCCAGCAGGGGAATCTCGAACCATACCTCGGGAAATGCCGAGGGAACGCCCAAGCTGCGCGAAAACGCCGCAATCATCGCAGGCGCAGACTGCCCAAAGAGCACAGCCTCGCGGCCCTCGCTTGCCATCAGGGCATACAGTATGTTGAAGAGAATAAGCCTATCCATATGGCCCGCACGCCCCTTCCCACGCGGCCCCGGCATACGCTAGGTGTCGAGGCGCTGCCTTTCAACTAGGCCAGCGAAGAGCCCGTGCTTCTGAATGAGCTCTTCGTACGTGCCCTCCTCGGCAACGCGCCCCTCGTTCAAAACGATAATGCGGTCGCAGTAGCGCACGGTGGAAAGCCGGTGGGCAATCACGATGCGCGTGCACTTCAACGACGCAAGAGAATCGACGACATGGCGCTGCGTTACGTTATCGAGCGCACTCGTGGCTTCGTCGAACAGGAGAATCCTATGCCCTCCGCATACGGCGCGCGCAATCATGATGCGCTGTCGCTGGCCGCCCGAAACGCCACCCGCACCCTCGCTCACGAGCGTCTGCATGCCCATGGGCATCTTGCGAATGTCTTCGGCAATGCCCGCGATTTCGGCGGCATTCCACACATCGTCGAGCGTAGCGGACGGAGTGGAAATGGAAATGTTCGAAGCGATGTCGCCCATGAACAAGCTGCCATCCTGCATAACGGCGCCAATGTGACGGCGCAGCGACTTCAAGTCGACGCGGCGCACGTCGTATGGGCCATACGAGATACGCCCGCGTTCGGGCATCTCGAAGCCCAGCAGCAAGCGCATCACCGTGGACTTCCCGCAGCCGCTTGCCCCCACCAGAGCCACGTATTCCCCCGGCTTCACGCTAAACGAGAGGTTCTTGAGCACGTAGGGCTGGGTATCGCCATAGCGAAAGGACACGTCGGCCACTTCGACGCTACCCGTGATTGACTCCACCGACGGCTTGCCCTCGGATATCTCGGGCTGCGCGTCGAGGATGGGCGAAATGGAATTGAGCATGGGCTTGATGCGGGCCATCTCGTCGCTAATCTGAGCCAGCGTAAGGACGGCCGCGCTCATCTGACCATACGCGGCATTGAACGCCATGTAGTTGTCAACCGTCACGCCAGAGGCGCCCGCCAGATAGTACATGGCGATAAGGCCAAGAAGCCCAATGAAGGTAACGATGGGCACAACCGCGCGCGTAACGGCGGGGCGGTTGTAAGCCGAACGAGCATACTCCGAATAGCTATGCGCCCACTTGGAGAACGCACGATCCTCGGCACCTGCGAGCTTGATCTTCCGCACGCCATTGAGCAGGGCAGTTACCTCGCCCGACAAATGAGCCGACGCTTCGACGGTGGCAACTTCGAAACGCGCCGTAAGTGACGTGATGAACACCACCGCAAGCACCTGCAGCGCCATCGTGATAAGGGCGGGGAAGGTGAGCGCCGGGGCAAATGCCCCAATCTGGAGCACGTAGACAAGCGAAATGAGCGTCGTAAGCGCGCTGCCCAGCATGACCGACGTAAAATGCTGCGTGAAGAGCGTGACATTCGCAACGCGGCTCGCCAGATCGCCCGACGAGTATTTCCTGAAGAAGGCATTCGGCAACGAGAGAACGCGCGCGAAGGCAGCCGATTCGGCAAGCATGTCGAGCTTCAACGATATGCGCTGCATTATCAAATTACGACAGGCGGTTATGAGCACCGTGGAAATGGTCATGCCCAGCAAAAACGCCGCAATGGGCAAAATGAGCTCGGACTGTCCCGACGGCGCAACTACGCCAAAGGCGACCTTATTGGCCCACGCGGGAAGGAATCCCATGAGCGCAACGGCGAGAGCGGCCACGCACACAAGCATGTAATCGTTGAACCTAAACGCGCCTATGATGAACATCATCAAGTCGCGTACGGCAAGGGGCCTATTGGGCAAGCCCTTGTAGAACAAGATGGCATCGGTTTCAAAGTGCTTGGCATTCTTCGCGGTAATCTTTCGCTTTATGCCCGTACCCGGCTCGAGATAGCAGTATCCATGCACGCCCCGAGGCAGTAAGGCCACCGCTTCGCCCGTATCCAGACGTCCGAGCATTGCGCCAAACGCCTCGTCTTGCCAGCCGTCCGTGAGCTGCACGCGACGACGCATCGTGCCCGTGGGGCGGCAAAGCCAATCGAGTCGCTCTTCGACATCGGTAATATCGTCGGGCACGTGACCCGCATGAATGCCCAGAAACCGCAGGCACGCGCGCGAAGCGCCATCGACCTGCTCAACGTCGTTCACGGAAAAGTGCGGAGCATTCTGGGGGTTGCTCACGCTCGCGGCAAGCTCGGCGTACGCACGCTCGGTCATCTCGCTGTCGAGCTTCGCGCGCGTTTCTATTTGAGATTCGATCCACCTAGTCATTGCGCACCAACTCCGCATATGCGCCGTCTTTTGCCACGAGCTCGTCGTGCGTGCCGCGCTCCACGATCTTGCCATCCTCCATCACGACGATTTCGTCGCAATCGCGTATAGTCGACAGGCGATGGGCCACAACGATGCAGGTGATATCGCGTTCGCGGATGCATCGGATGATTTCCTCTTCCGTCTTGGCATCCAAGGCGCTCGTTGCCTCATCCAAAATGATGATGGTAGGGTCTTGGGCTAGAACGCGGGCAATTTCCAAGCGCTGCAACTGCCCGCCCGAAAAGTTTCCACCACCAGGCTGAACAGGCGAAGAGTAACCACCTTCGCGCTCTAGGATGACATCGTGGATACCCGCATCACGGCAAGCCAGCACCACTTCGTAATCCTCGATGGAGGCATCCCACAGCTTCACGTTTTCCGAAACGGTGTCGTCGAAGGAAACGATGTCCTGGTCCACTACGGCAAGCGACCCACGCAACACTGGGCGAGGAATATCGGAAATGGGCGTGCCATCGATCGTGACCTCTCCGCCCCAGGGCGCATACAAGCCGCTCACCAACTTGGCAATCGTGCTCTTTCCGCATCCGGAACCGCCTACGAGCGCAACCCACTGACCGGGCTTCATATGCAAATCGAAACCGTCGATGAGTGGCGGCTCCAGCGGCGAATAGCCAAACGTGATCCCATTCAAATCGACGTAGCCCTGAAGCTTCTCTCGATCCAGGCTCTGCGCGTCAACGGCCTCGTCACCATCTTCGGGAACATCTACGGGATACCGCATGACGTCCTCGATACGCTCCATCTGCGTCTGCATTTCCTGAATGGACTGCCCCAGCACGACTATCTGCCCCACCGGCTGCATGAAGGCATTGAGGAAGCCCGTGAAGGCCAACAGCATGCCAGGCGTGAACTGCTCCTCGACGATGAGCCAAATGCCCAGCACCAGCACGGCAATGTTGGCAATCTGCGTAACGAGCTGGGGGACCATGCCCAGGTACTCGTTCAGCTTGGCCGAACGGGCATGGCTCTCGTTCACCGCAGCCTGATAGCCTGCCCAACGTCCGAAGAATCCGTCTTCCGCGCCAGCGGCCTTGATGGTCTCAATCATCTCGATGCCGCTTACGGTTGACGCGTAGAGCTTGCCGGCAGACATGGCGCCCGAACGCGAAATGTTGATGCGCTTCTTTGAAATATAGCGCGCCAGGAACGCATTGCAGACAACCGTGAGCACGCCCACGACCGTAAGCAAAATGCTGTAGTTCAGCATGATGATCAGGTACAGCACCAGCATGACCACGTTGATGAGCACAGGCGCGAGCTGCCCGATGAGAGCAAAGGCAATCGTCTCGTTGGCCAATTGCCTCTGCTGC
This sequence comes from Denitrobacterium detoxificans, assembly GCF_001643775.1. Classification (NCBI taxonomy): domain Bacteria; kingdom Bacillati; phylum Actinomycetota; class Coriobacteriia; order Eggerthellales; family Eggerthellaceae; genus Denitrobacterium; species Denitrobacterium detoxificans. The sequence continues at coordinate 2,319,086 of NZ_CP011402.1, forward strand.
AGATCGCCCACCATGCGTTGGGCGTAGAAGCCCGCCGGCAAATGCAGCAAATGGCGCATGAAGCGCGAGGAGCTCACCACGGCAATTTTGCCCTGGATGCGCATGAGCCATGCAGCGTTCATGATGGAAACGATGCCGATAATCATGGCAAGCACGAACATCACTATCGTTACGGGAACAAGCCAATCGGGGTTGCTGCCGGAAAGGATGCGGTCCAGGAACACCTGACCCATGGACGTATCAACGATCGTGGCAATGGAAACGATGGCGGCGGTGATCATCACGAACGCCACCGCGGGGCCAAGCCCCCGCAGGCGCTCGCGCGCATAGGCAGTGGTATCGGGCTTCTTCCCGCCCTTCTGAAACGCATCGGTCTTCTCAAACACGAGCGCAATGCCCGTAAAGGAATCCTCGAACTGCTCGATAGGAATCTTCACCTGCCCGCGTGCCGGGTCGTTGATGTAGGCAAACTTGCCCCTAAACCCACGCAGCACCACGAAATGGTTGAAGTTCCAGAACAGAATGCAGGGAAACGATCCCGAAGAACGAAGGGCGGAAGCGGAATACGACATACCCTTGGCGGAAAGGCCGTACGACCGAGCCGCCTTGAGGATATTGGACGCACGCGAACCGTCTCGAGAAACACCGCAATCGGCGCGCACTTGCTCCAGGGCGACCCATTTCCCGTAATACGCCAAGATCATAGCTAGGCAGGCGGCCCCACATTCCAAGGCCTCCATTTGCATGACCTGCGGAACTTTGACAATGCGGCGCGCCATACGCTACTGCCTCCCAAGGATAAGGGAAATGGGGGCAACGCGTTCGACCGTAATGTTTACCGTAAGGGGGACGCTGGAAGGAAGATTCGAGGAATCACCCTCGAAGATGACCTGGTACGCCCAGTCGCCTTGCAGCAACGCATGCACCAGATAGTCGTTGGATAGTATCTGGTTCGCCTCATCGCGGGAAGCGGGGATAGGAGCGACGCTCTTGACTTCCATGAGCTCGCCGCCGATGTTGACGATATCGCCCTCATGGACCTTTGCCACATCTCCGGCATCGAGGAAGCACATGGCCTGGCCATCTACTACCACGCCCGTAGAGGAAACGCTGGTGGATACCGAACCGAAAATGCCCCATACGAGCAACCCGGCAAGAAGCGCAATGCAGGCGCCCAGGAACACCCAGACGCTGGGGCTAGTTATGCGGACGTACTTTTCCAAATCGTCGGGACTGCGCAAGCGTTCGACAGCCCGATTGTTGAATATGGAGCTACCCGTTTCAGCCATTCCGCCCCCCTCAGAACATAAGCTTATTGTACAGAGTAATGGCAGGCTAGAACAAACAATATCACGTATTTGGAAGTGTCACCCTCCCGTTTCTGGGCATGGAGGCGGCAGCGTTTCAAAACGGTATCCAGGCGTGCGAGCCCCGCAACGGGAGCGGTACAATGGCCGAAGTGGACATCGAGGGAGGGACCAACATGAACCTCGACGCAGAAAAGACGGAGAGCAAAGACCAGGCAGCGCCGTCGCGCACCGCAGGCGAAGCGGGATGGCACGTATCGCGCTACAACATCAGCGCGCCCATTCCCGATACGAATCTCACGGCCATCGCAAACCTGTTCAAGGGAAACTGCGCCAAATACACCCCCATCGAGCTCTACCTGCTTTCCGTGCTGGAAGAACTCGACGAGCACCACCCCATCATCGAGCGCTTCGCCAAGCGCGGCATCATCGCCAACTTCGACGAACGCGCCGCGCTCGAATGCATGGGACGCGGAGCATGCGGAAGGGCCCCTATGGTAGGGCTCACCATCTGCCCCACCATAGGATGCAACTTCGACTGCCCATACTGCTTCCAAGATCACGGCCGTGGCCATATGACGAAAGAAGTGCAAGACGATGTAATCGCCCTAACGGAGCGCATGCTCAGCACGTCATCGGCCAAAAAGCTGCACGTAACCTGGTTCGGCGGAGAACCGCTGCTCGTCCCCAACATCATCGAATCGCTTTCCGAGCGGCTCATCGCCCTTGCCGAGGAGCATGGCGCTTCCTACCAGGCGTCCATTATCACAAACGGGTACTTGCTCACCCAAGATATCGCCGACATGCTTCACCACTACAAGGTGGAATCCGCCCAAATTACCGTGGACGGGCTCGACCCCACCCACAACGCCACGCGCTACCTGCGCGGAGGGGGCCCCACGTTCGACCGCATCATCGCGAACCTGCGCGATCTGAGTCTGCCTTTCAGGGTGAACATACGCCACAACGTCCACGAGGATAACCGCGACGAGGTGGAAAAGCTCGAGGCATTCATCAACCAGCTTGCAAGCGAATCGGGGAACAAGCTCCACTACTACCCCGCCCCCGTATCGGACAGTTCGACCGCGGAAGAGCGAGGCAGGCAGGTGGGCCTGCTTTGCTCCAACGAGGAAAGCGACGTGAGCATCCGCCAGGAGTCCAAGCGCTTCAGCCAGGGGCGCGGTCACTACTGCGGCGCGCATACCCTATGGGCAATTGGCATCGATGATGCGGGTAACCTGCATAAGTGCTGGGAAGCCGTGGACAAGCCCGACCTTAGCTTCGGCACTGCACACGACTGGGATCCGGCGGACCCCATCAATTCAGCCTCCAACGCCGACAACCTCACGAAGTTCCTGAATACCGCCTGCCCCGTCCCCGATGAGGAATGCCGGGAATGCGTTTGGCTGCCCACCTGCGTAGGCGGGTGCCCCTACCGGCGCCTCTTCGAAGCACGCAAATGCATTCCATTCAAGGACAACCCCGAGGGTTACGTACTGGCCCTCCAGGAGCGCATCGGCGAAAACGAGGAAGGCCAGAACGAGGGCGACGCATAACGCAACCTTATCGCCATTCACATGCACGTCCCGGTAGCCACTTCCCTCAACGAGCACGTCGGCCGCCTTCGACCCTTGGCGCATGACGATGAGCGACCCACTGGTGTCGTCGCACGGGCAAAACAAAGGGCCCGCTGGCGCAATGCCATGCGGGCCCTTGAAGGCAATGGAGTGCAACAGCTATCGAGCCGATTCCCTCAGCAGGTCGTAGACCTCGGTGGCGGTCTTCAGCTGCATGGCCTTTTCGGCCAGCGCGCATGCGTCTTCCTTGCTCCACAGCGAAATGCTCTTGCGCGTGGCAAGTACGCTGGTGCCGGAGACGGAGTACTCGCCCAGACCAAAGGCAATCCACAGGGGAACGAGCAACGAGTCGGCAGCAGCTTCGCCGCACATGCCCACTTGAATGCCCGCTGCATTGCCGCACTCGATGATGCGGCGAATGCTGCGCAGCACGGCCGGATTGTACGTGGAGTACAGGTAGCGCACCTTATCGTTGCCGCGATCGGCGCACATGGTGTACCCCGTAAGGTCGTTCGTGCCGATGCTGAAGAAGTCGGCCTCCTGCGCGAGCAGGTCGGCCACAAGCGCCGCAGCGGGGGTTTCCACCATAACGCCCACCTGAATGTTGGCATCGTAGGCAACGCCCTCGGCGTCGAGCTCCTGCATGTAGCGCTTCACGAGCGCCTTCACGACGGTAATCTCATCGACGCACGTCACGAAGGGCACCATGATGCGCACTTCGCCAAACGCGCTGGCGCGCAGGATAGCGCGCAGCTGGGCGCGGTACATGTCCTCGTTGGACAGGCAATAGCGAATGGCACGATAGCCCATGAACGGGTTGTCCTCGCGCTCGAAGCCCATGTAGCCAATTTCCTTGTCGCCGCCCACGTCGAGCGTGCGCACGATGACCGGCTTGCCCTTGCAGATGAGCGCGACCTTCTTGTACGCCTCAAACTGCTCGTCTTCGGTGGGCATGGACATAGCGTCCATGAACAGAAACTCCGTGCGGAAGAGGCCAATTCCCTCGGCATCGCGCTCCATAGCCTGCGTGGCATCGTCGGGCTTGCCGATGTTGGCGAACAGCTCGAACCGCTCGCCCGAAGCCGCAACCGTGGACACGCCGACGAACTGTGCGAGCTCGGCGCGCTCCGCCAGGAGGCGCTCCTGCTCGGCACGGGCCGTTTCCAGCTCTTCCGCGGAAGGCAACACGGCAACCGAGCCCGTACCACCATCGACGATAACCTGCATACCCACGGCAAGCTGACCGCATGCGTTGGGCACCGAAAGCACGGCGGGAATTTCCATGGCGCGCGCCAAAATGGCGGAGTGGCTGGTAAGGCCACCTGTTTCGGTAACGAAGCCCACCACGGTGCCCGGACGGATGCCCGCCGTCATGGAAGGCGTGAGGTCGTGCGTCACGACGACGCTACCAGCGGGAAGCGAGCCCATGTCCACGGGACGCTGTCCCAGCAGCTCGGCAAGGACGCCCGTCTTCACGTCGCGCACGTCGGTGGCGCGCTGCATGGTTAGCTCGTCGCCCGTAGCCTCGAACATGTTCGCGAACATGTCGCAAATCTGCACGAGCGCATCCTCGGCGCACGAGCCACCATCGACCAGCTTCACCATTTCGCCCTGCATATACGGGTCGTTGATCATGACAACATGGCCCGTGAGGATTTCGGCCTCCTTGGCGCCTACCGACTCGCGCACGGCGTCGGCCTGCGCGTTCGTGTACTCGATATAGCTTGCAATGGCGGCCTTCAGGCGCTCGGCTTCCGCCGCCGCGTCTTCCACGGCATGGCTGGAATACTCCAGGGAAGGCTCCTCGATGATTACGACAGTGCCAATGCCCAGTCCGGCACTGGCAGCGATGCCCTTCAGCTCCATTAGTCGCCCATTCCTGATGCGATGAAGTCGACGATGGCGCGACCGGCAGCCTCCTCTTCGGGGCCCTCGGCGCGAATTTCGATTTCCTCGCCGCACTTGATGCCGGCGGCCATCATGGCCATCAGGCTATTGCCGGGAATCTCGTTGCCATCACGCACGATGGTAACGGTAGCGTCATGCTTGCCCACCTCGGCCACGATCAGGCTGGCGGGGCGCATATGAAAGCCCTGGGGATTGACGAGCGTAACCTTCTCGGAGAACATGTCCTATCCTTCCTTCGAAACCTTTTTCTTCAGAATACGCAGCATAAGGGCGCCAACAACCGCGCCAACTGCGAGAGCAACCAAGTACATGGGCCAATTGCCAACTACGGCAAATACGAAGATACCACCATGCGGGGCCATAAGCGTACACCCAAATGCCATGGAGATGGCGCCAGCGACTGCGGAGCCAACAACGCAAGCGGGGATAACGCGCAGGGGGTCGGCAGCAGCGTAGGGAATGGCGCCTTCGGTGATGAACGACAGGCCCATGATGTAGTTCACGGGAGCGCTCTTCAGCTCGGTTTCCGTCCAGCGGTCCTTGAAGAACGTGCAGGCCAGAGCAATGGCCAGCGGCGGAACCATGCCGCCGATCATTACGGCAGCCATAATGTCGTAGTCGCCATTGGCGATGGAGGCGGTGCCGAACAGGTACGCAGCCTTGTTGATCGGGCCACCCATGTCGATGGCCATCATGCCGCCCAGCAGAATGCCCAGCAGGATCTTCGCATTGCCCAGGCTGTTTAGGAAGTCGCTGATTGCCTGGTTCAAAGCGATCATGGCGGGGTTCACGGCGCACATGACCAGGCCGATGAAGGCAAGGCCAATGAGCGGGAAGATGAGCACGGGCTTCATGCCATCGAGCGCCTGCGGAATGTGCTCGCAAATGTGCTCGATCCACTTCATGAAGTAGCCACCGGCGAAGCCAGCAAGCAGGGCGCCCAGGAAGCCAGCCGACACTTCCGTGCCAGCGGGAGCGGCGAACGTGCAGCCCGCAGCAGCCATGGCGCCACCCACGAAGCCTACCAGCAGACCAGGACGATCGGCGATGGAACGACCAATATAGCCAGCCAGGATGGCGAGCATGAAGTTGAAGCTGATGCCGCCAACGCCCTTGAACCATGCGGCAACGGGCGTAGCCGAGCCAAAGGTACCGTCCTGCGGAGCGCCCATGACCGTGTCGATGAGGAACGCGAGGGCAATGAAGATACCACCGGCAACCACGAAGGGCAGCATATGGGAAACGCCCTCCATGAGGTGCTTGTACACGCGGCGGCCAGCGCTTTCGCTTTCCGCAGCGTCGGCGGTGGATTCAGCGGCACCCGAATGATGGTACACGGGAGCTTCGCCATTCAGAACCTTGTTGATAAGCTCTTCGGGCTTGTTGATGCCGTTGGCAACCTTGGTGATGTACACAGGCTTGCCATCGAAGCGGGCCATGGACACGTTCTTGTCGGCAGCCACGATGATGCCATCGCATGCGGCAATCTCGTCGGCAGTGAGAACGTTCTTCGCACCGCCCGAGCCATTCGTCTCGACCTTGATGGAAACGCCCATCTTCTTGGCCTGCTGATCGAGCGCCTCGGCGGCCATGTACGTGTGAGCGATACCCGTGGGGCACGCCGTCACGGCAAGCACGCGAATGCGATCGTCAGCCGCTTCCTTTACGACCACGGGAGCGGTAGCCTCTTCGGGCTCGCCAAACTTTTCGCGCTCTTTCGCGTCGATGAGCTGCAGGAATTCCTGCGCGCTACCCGCGCCCATAAGGGCTTCGCGGAAGTCGAGATCCATGAGCATGGTCATGAGTCGGCTGAGCACCTCCAGGTGCACTTCCCCATCGGAGGGAGCCGCAATCATGAAGAGAAGGGTGGAATCCTTGCCGTCGGGAGCGTCGTAATCGACACCCTCGGGAACGGTGATGGCCGCAAGTGCGGGCTTCGCCACGGCATCGGTCTTAGCATGGGGAATAGCCATTCCCTCGCCAATGGCGGTCGTGCCGGTAGCCTCGCGAGCCAGGATAGCCTCGCGATACGCGGCAACATCACTCAGGTTGCCGGCGGCCTCATGCAGACCAATCAACTTGTCAATCGCATCAGACTTCGATGCGGCCGACGCGCCAAGCTCAATGGCTTCGGGCGCCAGCAAATCGATGATTCTCATGGAGGATTCTCCTTTCTCACAAGAATCTCTGCCGCATCAAGCGCTGCGGCGGCGCTCAACACTATGACTCAAGCCGCGCAAGCAGCTCGTTCACCAATTCGGCAGGCGCAAGGCCAGGCGAAAACGCGGTTGCGCTCCCGCATGCCTGCGCAAGCTTGTAGGCTTCGTCGTACACCTGAGTCTCGGGAAGCCCCGCCTCGGTTCCGCGCAAGAAACCCTCCACGAAGCCAGCCACGGTACTATCGCCGGCACCCACGCTGTTCACCAGCGTGCCCGCGATAACAGGGGCGAACTGCAGACGACCCGCGGCATCAAGCAGCAAGCTGCCATGTCCGCCACGACTAACCAGCACGTTTTGGGCTCCACGCTCCTGCAGCATACGCGCGCCGTCGGCGAGCGCCTGCTCGTCCAGGGGGTCGCATCCCGTGATTTCCGCAAGCTCCTCGTCATTGGGCTTCACCAGGAACGGGCGGTAAGGAAGCGAAAGCATAAGAACGTCCTGCGTGGCGTCCACCACCACGCGGACATCGCGTCCTTCGAGTTCCCGCATGACGCGTGCGTAGATATCCTTCGGCGTGCCTTTGGGAATGCCGCCCGAAAGGATGACGAAGTCACCAGGACGAACCTGGTCGAGCTGGGAAAAGAAGCGCTGCAGGGAAGCCTCGTCGATTACGGGACCCGCAGCGTTGACAGCCGTTTCCTCGCTGGAATCGCCACCGGTAACGGTCCCCTTCAACTTCGCATTGATACGCGTGTTGCCTGCGGGAAGACGAATGAACCCCGTGGGAATGCCGTCTTCCTGGAGCGCAGCTTCGAGCGCCGCACCCGTCCAACCGGCAATGAAACCCCAGGCCGTGCTCGTGCGGCCCAAATGGCTCAGAACGTAGGAAACGTTGACGCCCTTGCCGCCGAAGAAGAATTCCTGAGAAGCGGCCCTATTGATGCGCCCAAAGGCGAGATCGTCCACGCGCATTACGCAATCTATGGCTGGATTGAACGTAATCGTGTAAATCACGGCGACACCTTTCCCCGGGTAAGCCCCTGGTCCATCATACGAACAAAACCATCGTAAGTCTATTGGTTTGGTCTCATTTAGAATGCGGCCCTACCCCACAGACTCCCGAAACGGCGGCACTCGCACTGCTGCCTCGCAAATACGAGCGCAGTCGAATACGGCCAAACGCACATGGTAGCAATGACGCGCTGGTATCATGGGCAAAGCGCGTTGGTATCACATTTACACTATGAATGGCCGGAATATCGGCAAACGGCATTTTTACGCCCCACTACGACCCATCTAGGCAATCCGCTCGAATTCGCGTACGTTCATGGGCTTGTAAAAATAGAAGCCCTGCATCTCAAGGCAGCCGCATTCCAGCAGGTTAGCAGCCTGATCGACGGTCTCTACGCCCTCGGCAAGAATGTCCATCCCCAACGCGCGCACCATCTTGACCACATGGTTCACGATGATGCCTCCCTTCACCTGGTCCCCCGTTTCGGTGAGGAAGCGAAGATCGAGCTTAATGCGGTCGACGGGCATCTCCTTGAGCATGTTCAGCGACGAATAGCCACTGCCGAAGTCGTCCATTTCCACCAGGAAGCCATGTTCCCGCAAGCGGGAAACCGTGCGAATCAGCAATTCGGGATCGCTCATATACACCGTCTCGGTAATCTCTATGTGAAGCTGGCTTGGGTCCACTCCGTACCGTTGCACAAGGCTCGTGAAATGCTCGAGCAGATTCTTGTCGTCACGAACGTCGCTGCGCGCAACGTTCACCGAAACGGCCAGACGTCTCCCCTGCTCATTCCATCTTTGAAGGTCGCGGCACACCTGTTCCCACACGTAGCAATCCAAGTCATAGATCAGCCCAGATTCCTCAAGGGCGGGAATGAACTCCGCGGGGCTCAGCCATCCAAACGTCGCATGCTTCCAACGACAAAGCGCCTCGGCCCCCACAAGCTCACCTGTCTCGTAATTGACCTGCGGCTGATACCACACTTGGATTTCCCCCGACTGAAGGGCAATGGAAAGATGGCTGCTAATGTCGGCATCACGCCTCTCCTTGCGCCATTGATCGGCGTTGTAGAACTCGTAGCCGCCCTTCCCCGTCTTGTTCGCGCGCTCTTCCGCAACGCGCGCGAAGTCAAGCATGCGATCGACGTCGACATTCTCATGATCGGCTGGAGTCAAGACGTAGATGCCGCTGCAGATGCGCACCTGGTTTTCCCGTCCCTGGTTAATGAAGTAGTTGCGCAGGGGCTCGAACACGTCCAAATCGTCCTGGAGAACCTGACCCTCTTTGGCAATGCTGCGAAGCACGGCGAACTTATCTCCTTCGACGCGCCCAATGGCTTCGTCATCGCCAAGCACCTTCTTGGAGGTGCTCACCCAGAACTTGAGCAGCTCATCGCCTGCCTCCATGCCAAGGCTGTCATTGATGTACTTGAAGTTCTTTATGTTGTTGTACGACAGCAGGTAGGGGGTATCGGGGTGCTCTTTCAGCAGCTCCGTCACCCGCTTGCGGAAGCCTTCCATGCTGAGCGCACCCGTAAGCGGGTCGATGTCGATAAGGCGGCGAACTTCCTCTTCCTGTTGCAAGCGCATTGTTCGACGCCGAAGCAAAACGATAATCACCAGCATGGCAAACAGCGCAAGAACGGCCAACGCAACCACGCCGTATTGATGCACGTAATCGAAGAGGTCGTAGCGGTACAGGCGACGCGATGTGTAATCGAGAACCACCGCCTGACGTTTCGTATCGGTCAGCGACCCGATGCCCCCATTCAAACGATCGATAATCTCTCGTCCCCTGGGAGTGTCCAAAGCCCCCACGCGAAAGTCCATGGCAAACATCGTGGCAGGCTGCACCTGCAAGTCCGCATACGCGGGCTTCTGCAGCATGTAACTCCAGAAGTACGAGTTATGAAGCAGCGCGTTCACTTCGCCCGCGCGGAGAGCTCTCACGCCGTCGTCCATAGTCGCATACATCTTGATTTCCACGCCAGGGTATAGGCCCTGAACAGTATCCGCCACGCCGCTTTGGGACTCGAGCATGCCCACGCACAAGTTACCAAGCGACGGCATGGTGCGCTCCCCCTCGGTCACCAGGGTAAACGGTGTTTGGATGAGATTGTCGGTTACTACGATTTCCTGCCCCGAAGCGCTGCGTATGGCGCTGCCGAATGGCATGAGCACGTCGTAGTCAGTAGCATCCAGGGCCTCTTTCAGATTGGCTTCCTTGATTTCCTTGAATACGACCGTATAGCCTGCGTCTTCGGCCGCAGCCGTCAGAAGGTCAACGCCAATTCCCACGGGGTCCCCGTCTTCGGCATCCCGGTAGATGATGGGACAGCGATCGGTGGGCACGCCCACCACAAGGACTTCATTGGCGTCATCGGCAAATGCAGAGGCAGGAGCAAGGACGCCGAAACAAGTAATCGCGAACGCGAAAATGAGAGCCGCAACAAGCCCTCCAAGGATTCTCATTTTCGCCATGGAAACCAACCCCTATGCACACCATACCCCCCAAGCACATTTTACGCCCCAAAAGGTTATTGGCACATTTCTGATACCAATATGGCACACGAGAGAACAAAGTGTCCCATCAGGCACTATATAAAGTATGCCCACATGGAAGCCAAGCACAATATACCCATGAAACCGGCAATCGCAGCATGCCTCCTCGCGGCGATTGGCGCATGAATTGCAGCCAGCGCGCCAACCCAAGCCGCGTCCGTCGCCGCCCCTGCGCGATTACGCCTGCGCATATCGTTCCTGTGAGGAATCGCCCCGTGCATGGACGCGCGATGTACGAGGGTCTATACCGTCATAGGTCCATTTCATGATTAGGAGTTTATTCATGGCTGCAGTTCTCGAAGCGATTATGTTGGTATGCTTCGGTCTTTCCTGGCCCATCAACGCAATGAAAGCCTGGAAGGCGCGCACCGCCGCAGGCACTTCGTGGATGTTCCTGGCGCTCATCACGCTCGGCTATGTTGCCGGCATTACCGCCAAATTCGTCGGCGGCACCGTAAACTGGGTCCTCATCGTCTACTTCCTAAACCTGGCGGCACTGGCTGCAAACTGGATCATCTTCGCGCGCAACAAGGCACTAGACGCGAAAAAGGCATAAGCGCAAACGGGCCACTGCCTGCTTGCGCGCCGACGTGTATTTGCCCACGTCGCCCGCTACGACTTGGAAACAAACGCCAGATAACGCCCATCACCCCCTCTCGCCGCCCAATTACGGCGCGTATACTTCGCTCGTATGGGGGCATTCCTATTTATCACGTTGCCGGCACGAAACGTACTTCCTGCAACGACGACGGAATGGAGGGCTTATGAAACGTAACCCGAAGTGGAAACGATCGGCCGTTTCCGTCATCGCATCCGTGACGATGACATTCTCGTTGGCATTCGCGCCAGGCGTCGCAAGCGCATTCGCCGCACCAAGCAACGCGCAGGCCAACGACGTACCAGCTTGGGCAATTGACGACGGGCAAGACGCATCGAGTAAACTCACCGCCCAAGCTTCGCTGCCAACCACGTACGACCTGCGTAGCGACGATCTCGTCACCTCCGTCAAGCTGCAGAATCCCTGGCAAAACTGCTGGGCCTTCGGCGGCATCGCAGCCGCTGAAACCTCCGTTCTCTCTTCGTACGGCTCAACCTACACGTCTTCGGGACTCGACCTTTCCGAAAAGCACCTCACCTGGTTCTCGCTGCATCCGGTAACGGAAGCCGTTGACTCGACCCAGGTGGGCGAAGGCTTGCACCTCTTCAGCGATGCCGACACCGCGGCATACGATGCGGGTGGCTTGCCCATTTACATCACCACGCTCTTCTCCCAGGGCGTAGGCCCCCTGCCAGAATCGGCGTTCCCCTTCCAGGGTGCCGAAAAGATTGCCACGGATGAGTACTACGAAGCGCATCCCGATGTACTTGCCGCAGACACCAAGAGCCAGCTCGAGCTCCTTGCGGCATCCCGGGAAATGACGTACGACGAATTCATGCAAGCCCAGTCGGCATCCACGGGCAAAACCGTAGATGAGCTGTTCGAATTTTACGTAAACAGCATGCTCGAAAAGTCCAAGGTAGATAGGACCTATTCTAAGTACGACGACTGGACCATCCCCGAAACCAATAACGAGGGACAGTCCAACCGCCTCCTCACCTCGGGGTTCCTCTTGAAAAACGGCAATATCATGCCCGACTACTGGACCAATTACGAAACGAGGACAACGCTCAACGAATCGGCGCAGACCGCCATTAAGCAAGAGCTGCTGAACGGGCGCGGCGTCAGCCTCGTATACCACGCAGACCAGAGCGGAACCTACACCATGAGCGATGGCGTGCATGGTTCGATGTACAACCAGTACACCAGCGACATCCTGAACCCCACTCATGCCGTATGCATCGTGGGCTGGGACGATTCCTACTCCAAAGACAATTTCAAGACCGCCGCGCCCGGCGATGGCGCTTGGATCGTCAAGAATAGCTGGGGTTCGACCGCCGACGCCACGGCCGACGGATTCAACCGCAACGAATATGGCCTTTTGAATGACGAAGGCGAATACACGGGATACTTCTACCTGTCGTACTACGATAAGACGGTCGTCCAAGCGGAGACGATGGAGTTCTCGACCAATCTCGCCTCTTCGGACGGCTTCTACACCATGCAGTATGACTACATGCCCGCCGTCAGGGGTTTCTACGATACGCCCGACTCTTCGAGCGTGGTGAGCTCGGCGAACGTGTTCGAGGAAGTCGATCCGACCGTCCTTAAGAGCGTGTCCACGCGCACCTCGCAGGAAAACATGCGCGTGACGTTTGCGGTATACCTGTTGAACGACAACGCGCAAAACCCCACTGATGGCGAGCTGGTTGCGCGCACCTCGACCAACTTCCTATACGCTGGGTTCCATCGCATCGACCTGGACCAGACCGTCACCATCCCCGCCGGCACCAAGTTCTCGGTCGTCGCAACGTCCTCCCGCCTGGACGACAGCGGGCAGCGCATCTACAACGCTTCGGCCAACAAGGGCCTGTCGAAGCAGACCGCCCAGGAACAGAAAGCACCAGCCTGGTGCCAAGCCGTCGTGAACAAGGGCGAAAGCTACCTGTATGCCGATGGGGCATGGCAAGACTGGAGCGATTACCTGGAAGCGACTTCCGCCGAAATCGATGGCGCGCCCGTCGATAACTTCTCGATCAAGGCATATGCCGAAGCGGCTCCCGTCGATTCCACAACCGAGATGTACCGTCTGTACAATCCCAACGGCGGCGAGCACTTCTACACCGCCAGCGAAGTTGAGCGCGACGGCCTCGTCGATCTTGGGTGGCAGTACGAAGGCGTTGGCTGGACCGCACCGATTTCAAGCACCATACCCGTATATCGTCTGTACAACCCCAATGGCGGAGACCATCACTACACGATGAGCGAAGAGGAAATGACTGGCCTCGTCAAGCTTGGATGGAACTACGAGGGCGTAGGCTGGTATAGCGACCCCGAAGAGGGAACGCCCCTGTACCGCCAGTACAATCCCAATGCGACCTCCGGTGCCCACAACTACACCACCAGCAAGGAAGAGAACGATTCGCTCATTGCCCTTGGTTGGCAGGCTGAAGGAATTGGCTGGTACGGATTGAAGGCTACCTCCTAGTAGCACCGCATTCCGCAAGCGCGCCTTAGGCAGACGTAATCCCCTGGCAGAGAGTCACATCCTGCCGGGGGATTTTACGTTGCGGCCCATTCAACGCCACCAGCTGTGGGCATCGCTGGCCCCTCGACCACAACCCCTAGATTAACAACAATTGGGAAACAATTTCTTTCATTTGTGAAGTACCCTACATATTGTTGCCTCAAAGGGGGTAATATTGCACATGTTGTGAGCTTTTCGTTTCACTGGCCGTCGGTAGCGGCCAAGCCGCCCAGCGCGGCGGCGGAATGGAGGGATTCATGGGGAATCATTCCAGCTTGAAACGTATGCCCACGGTAAACGCAGCACAAACGAACCCCATCCGTGCACATGCGAGGGACGGCGCGTATGGCCTGGAATAGCACTCCGGGTTACGCCCGCACCAACATCTTCGCCACGTCGCGGTACGCCACCGTGGCAAACGTGCTCACCTTTTCCCGCATCGCGCTCAGCGTTGCACTTCTCACCCAAACGCCCCTTTCTCCCGCATTTCTCGCACTGCTCGCAGCAGCGGGCATCACCGACATGATCGATGGCGCTATCGCACGCGCCACCGGCTCGGAAACCGAATTCGGAGAAAAGCTCGACAGCATTGCTGACATCGTTCTTGCTGCTATCTGCCTGGCAACCATCCTGCCCGCCGTCTCGCTTCCGCTCTGGCTGCTCATCTGGATTGCCGTAATCGCCGTCGAAAAGATTGCCAACCTGGCCGGCGGCCTGCTCATGTACCGACGCCTCATCGCGCCGCACACTACGGCAAACAAGATAGCGGGCGTCTTGGTGTTCCTGGTGCCGTTCGTCATCCCCCTCTTCGGCGCGGTCATCCCCGCCATACCCGCCTGCATTGCGGCCACCTTCGCGGTCATCCAGGAAGGCCACTACATTCGGCTTGGGCTCGACTGGGGATAGGCCGTACGACTATCCCATCAGGGCATACGCCACGACAAGGCATGCGAGGAACGCCACGTTCAGCTTTAGGAACGGCACCATGAATTCGCGCGTGGTGGAACCGGGCACCAGGCGAAACGCTCGAAGCGCAATAAGGCTTGCAAGCGAGGCAACGGGCGTACCCAGCCCACCCAAGTCCACGCCCAGAAGCAGCGCATGCCAGTCCCCCGTGAAATGCGAGAGCAAAACCGCACTGGGCACATTGCTGATTACCTGGCTTGCCAACAGCGACGTCGCAAAGGGCGCCTGACCCACCGCCCAGGTAAGGGCACCTTCGATAGCGGGAATGCACGCCATATTGCCCGAGAACACGAAGAAGCATACGAACGTCGCAAGTAGCGACCAGTCAACGCGCTTCAGCGTTGTGCGGTCAAGCAGCGCCACGCAAAGCGCAACCACCACGCACGCAATCTGCCAGGGAACAAGCCGCACGACCGCAAGCACGCCAAACACAAAGAGCACCAGGTAGAACGCGCACCACGAGCGCTCGCTGGAGAACACGCGGCTGCGCGATGCAGGCCGGGTTGCGTCAGGCGCCTCGGCGGTAACGGGCGCACGTTTGCCCTCGCTCGCCGAGATGACGACCGGCGTCTTCGGCCACGCCACGCAGCGCAGAGCGATGAGCACGAAGGACAAGGCGCAATACGGAGCGATGGCGCACGCGAACTCCCACGCGCTCACGTCGTACGTAAGGTAAATGAACAGGTTTTGCGGGTTGCCAAACGGCGTGACCATGCTGCCCAGGTTCGCGGCCACCGCCTGGGCAACCGCCACATGCGCAATGTCGCCGCGACGATCCGCCATGAGCAGCGTGGTCACCGTAAGAGGAACGAACGCGAGCAACGCCACGTCGTTGGTGACGAGCATCGACACGAAGAACGGCGCGAACACGAGCAGCGCGTACAGCTTACGCGCGTTGGAGGCATGAGCGATAAGGCGACGCGCAATACGCGACAGCGCACCATGCGCCACTAATCCAGCGACAGCCGCCATAAGGCAGAAGAGCAGCGCGATGACGCGCACGTCAATCGAGGCGCCCAGCTCTTCCCACGACGGCATGGCAAACACGCTCGTAACGAGCGCAGCGGCGACAGCCACGCACAGCATGGCATGGTTATGTACGAATATGCGAATGATGTTCAACATAGCCCGCTAGTATAGACGTTCACCACGCGGAGTACCCCCGGACCCACGCAAGGAACAACACGCAATGAAAACGGGCTCGCGCCATATGGCGCGAGCCCGTTGCAAGCACATGTTGCTCTGCGAATTTACACGGCAGTGTAGCCGCCGTCAACGGCGATCATCTGACCGGTGACGTAGCTGGCCTCTTCGGAGCCCAGGAAGATGGCGGCTGCGTTCAGCTCGCCCGACTGACCGTAGCGCTGCATGGGCACCGTGCTCTTCGCGAAGTTCTGGAAGTACTCGGTGTCGAGCGTTTCGGTGGTGAGCTCGGTGTAGAAGTAGCCCGGGCAGATGGCATTCACGGTAACGCCCTGCGGAGCCAGCTCGGCGGCAGCGCCACGCGTGAAGTTCACCACGGCGCCCTTGGAAGCGTGATAGGCAATGGTGGGGATGGCGGTATTGCCAACCAGACCATAGATGGAAGCGATGTTAATGATGCGGCCATAGCCCTGCTTGCCAGCTTCGATGTTCTTCACCATGTAGCCGCCAACCTTCTTGCACATCGTAAAGATGGAGGTAAGGTCCAGGTTCATCGTGAAATCCCAGTCGCCACGATCGAAGTCGACGAGCTTCGTGCCCGTGCCCTTCTCGCCGCCAGCAGAGTTCACCAGTACCTCGATATGGCCAAACTTCTCGTCGGCCGCAGCCACGGCAGCATCGATGGAAGCTTCGTCGGTAACGTCACAGGCAACAGGCAGTACCTCGACGCCGTACTTCTCGGAAAACTCCTTGGCGCTGGCCTCAAGACGCTCAACGCGACGAGCAAGAAGAACCAAGTTGGCACCCTGCTGCGCATAGCCTTCTGCCATCTGCTTGCCAAGACCGGAAGACGCGCCGGTAACCGCTACTACTTTGCCAGAAAAATCGAACATACATACCTCTTCTCTTCTACCGAACAAAGATGGTGGGTTCGACCTAACCCCAATCGAACCGTGGGATGAGTATAGGCACCAAATTGGTCCCAAAGGCGTCTGGTTAACCTCCTGTTAACATTGGCGGAACGACGGGCGGCGAGCGTCGCAACCGCTCGGATGAGCGGCAAGCGCCTCCATAATTTCTCAACGAACGCGCCGCAGACGCGGAAGGAGCGCCGCAAGCGAATACGTGTTTCCGTAGAGGCTCAGCCGCATGGTGCATGCAAACGCCACGAACGCGCCGCCAACAATCCAGGGAATGCCCGCCACGCCCAGCAGCTCGGCTCCCAGCAAGGCTGCCGCAAGGGGGCAATTCGCCGCAGAAGCGAGCCCCGCCACAATGCCAACGACTGCGCCAAAGGAGGGATCGAGCCCCACCAACGTGGCCACCCAGCATCCGCACGTGGCGCCGATACACATCGTGGGCATGATTTCGCCACCCTTGAACCCATGAACGAGCAAGAAAGCCGTGAACAGGAGTTTTCCCAGGAAATAAGGGCTTGCGACCGAGCCTTGAAGCGCTGCGGCCACGTAGTTCATGCCCGTACCCGACAGGCTGGCGGCATCGGGCGTCAGCAGCAGGAGCGCCGCAGCGAGCACGCCGCCTACGACGGGGGCCACCCAGATGGGAGCCACGTACTTCGCGATAAGCTGCTTGCCCCGGACCACCACAAAGCAGAACAACGCGCCCGCCGCCGCACACGCCACAACGACCAGCAAGAACTGCGGAGCCTGCGCGATGGCAGGCAACACCACATGACTCACGGGAACAAGGCCCTGCACGCCAAGAGCCTGGGCGCAGGCCGACCCCGCAAGGGCAGCCAGAAGCACGCCAGCCAGATCACGAACACGACAGTCGAACCCCCGCATGAGCTCTATCGCAAGCACGGCCGAGGCCAGAGGCATGCCCAGAAGCACCGCTAGGGCAGCAGCCATGCCACACGAGGCAAGGAACGTGAGATGCCGGGTTTTCACGTGAAACAGCCGACGAATCGCAGCGGCGGCGGACATGCTCATCTGCAGAGCGCCCGCCTCCTTCCCCACCGATCCGCCGCAGAGAATGGTAAGGCAGGTGCCCAGGAAGATCATGGGAATGAGGGCTGGAGGAACCTCGTATTCGGCGCCTTCTTCCCCATTGGCAGCGCGGGCCTTTGCGGTCGCCTGGCGCAGCGACTCGATAACGGATCCCGTTGCCGTGCCGAACGGCACGTGCGCCAGGTCGTAATAGAGCACCGTGGCAAACCCTACCGCGGGAAGCAAGATGGCCACATGCTCGACATGCGTGAACACCCAAAACGACAGGTCGACGGCAACCGAAAAGAGCAAGGCAAGCACGATGCACACGGCCACCGTCGCAACGAATGCCGCTATGTTCGCAACCGCCTCCCTACGCATGCCGCCCCCTCCGAATTCGTACGCTCTTCAATTAATGCACGATGTTGCATCTTCTCGACGCTATATGCAATCACATGGCAAAGTGTACGCCCGAGCCATGCGATGCGCCAGAGAAACGAGTGGCAGTATCTTATCCAAATCGAGCCACGCGTGGATAAGATACTTGCAAGATGGCTAAGATAGGGTGAGCCAAAGCACGGAAATCCACTACGCGCAAAAAGGAGCTGCGCGGTAGCGCAGCTCCTAAGCGGTTAAACAGTTTTGAGAACAAGGCTGGTAGAAGGCGAACAAACCTCTGCCCCCGTTCACCCTACTTCTGCTTATGGGGCACCTCGATATCGGTGAACTTGTCAGGGTCGCCTTGCTCGCCGATTTCGGTGGGATCCCCTTCGGCGGTGAAATCGGCAATGCCCGCGGGCTCGTCGGTCTCGGACTCCACCAGGTCTTCCTCGCTTACAGCGGCGTAATCGTTATTGCGGAATACGCCCGCATCCAGCATTCCCGACATTTTGGCCATGCACGTGGTAACCACGGCGTCGCCCGTAACGTTAATGGCGGTACGGCCCATATCGAGCAGACGGTCGATGCCCATGATCATGGCAACGCCTTCAGCGGGCAGGCCAACGGACTCGAACACCATGGCCAACATAATGGTACCAACGCCAGGCACGCCCGCCGTGCCAATGGAGGCCGTAACGGCCGTTAAGACAACCGTGAGCAGTGCCGTGAACGAAAGGTCGATACCAAACGCCTGCGAAATGAAGATAACCGCGGCGCCCTGCATGATAGCCGTGCCGTCCATGTTGATGGTGGCACCCAGCGGAATAGTGAACGACGCGACCTTCTCGTCGACGCCAATCTTCTTCTCGAGCGTTTCCATGTTCAGCGGGATGGAGGCGTTGGAAGAGCTGGTCGAGAACGCGAACAGCATAACCGGCAGCATCTTGCGCAGGAAATGGAACGGGTTCAGGCGCGTGAACAGGAACAGGATGACCATGTACACGATGAACAGCTGAACAAACAGGCCCAGGTACACCGTACCGATGAACTTCACCATGGGCAGGATGCCCGTAAGACCCAGATTCGCGAACGTGCGCGCAATCAGGCAGAAGATGCCCAGCGGCGCTACCTTCAAAATGAGGCCGATCATGTACATCATGACGGCGTTGAACTGCGTGAAGAAGCGATTGACCGTGGCGACCTTCTTGCCCAGGCGACCCAGGATGAAGCCCAGGATGAGCGCGAAGAAGATAATCTGCAGCATGGCGCCGCTATTCATGGCCGCAACAATGTTCGTGGGAACGATGTTGATGAGCATGTCGGCCATGGTCTGGTCAGTGGAAGTGGCCTTCGGCTCGACCTGCACGATGGAAGCCATGTCAAGGCCAACGCCCGGGCTGGTTAGCTGCGCAAGCAGAATGGCGATGACAACGGCCAGGGCCGTAGTACACAGGTACATAAGGATGGTACCCAGGCCAACCTTGCCCAGAAGCTTCGGGTCGCTCATGGATGCCGCGCCGCACACAATGGAGCAGAACACGAGCGGCACGACCAGCATCTGCATAAGGCGGATGAACCATTGGCCGCAGACGTAGAACACGCCCTCTATCATGTACGTATCAACTGGTGAACCCTCTGGAACTACAACGGAGCAGATAATGCCAACCACAATGCCCGCTGCGAGTGAAATGAGAATCCACGTGGTGAGACTCATTGTCTTCTTCGGCTCACCGGTTTCGACTTTCGGACTCACAACAACCCCCTTCGTACCGTCTCCCTCTTTCGCGACACACGCTCTCACCCATGCATAGCGAAAAGCGCCTAGCCACCACAGAGCATACGCCGCATATGCGTCATTGTAATCCTAGGCGCGATCAAATCTCCGCCCCTTGCTCACGCTAGATGTCGAGGCGTTGGCGCTCCACCAGCTCGGCGAAAAGGCCGCCCTTCGCAACGAGCTCTTCGTAGGTACCGTCTTCCACAATGCAGCCGTCTTCCAGGTACAAGATACGGTCGCAATTCTTGATGGTGGAAAGGCGATGCGCAATCACGATGCGCGTACAGTTCAGCTCGTCGAGCGCATTGGAAACTTGCTGCTGCGTGCGATTGTCCAGGGCGCTCGTGGCTTCGTCGAAAATGAGAACGTGGGGGCGGGGCGCCACGGCGCGCGCAATCATGAGACGCTGCTTCTGACCACCCGAAATGCCGCCCGACCCTTCCGAGATCATGGTGCTCATGCCCCGGGGCATGGCGCGAATGTCGTCAGCGATATCGGCGATTTCCGCCGCGCGCCAAGCATCCTCCACGGAAAGCTGCGGCGCGGAAATGGTGATGTTCGAGTAGATATCGCCCGAAAACAGCATGCCATCTTGGGTAACCGTACCAATGCGACGACGCAGGGAACGCAAATCCGAATTCGCCATGTCCCTGCCATCGTAGTAGATGGCGCCCTTTTCCGGCGTTTCGAAACCCAGCAGCAAGCGCACGAGCGTGGACTTGCCGCATCCCGATTTGCCCACGATTGCCAGGTACTCGCCCGGGCGGATGCGCAGATTAAGCCCCTTCGCCATGTAAGGCGACTGCTCGTTGTAACGGAAGTAGACGTCATTCAGCTCGATGCGGCCCGAAAGCCTGGTGAGAATTTCCTTGCCCTGAGACACCTCGGGTTCGGCGCGCAAGATGGGCTCGACCATTTCCAAGTATGGGCGAATCTGCGCGGACGCGCGCACGACCTCTGACAGCGACGCAAAGGCAGCCATAACCATGCCATACGCCGCGAAGAAGGCAACGTAATCGGACGGGCTCATGCCTGAAACCACCGCGAGGTAATACAGCACGATGGCGCCAGCAAGCGAAACGGCCGAAGTAATGGCCCCGCTCAGCTTCAGGAACAGCGGCGGATTGTACTCCAGTTCGGCGCTCTTCGTATAAGCACGAGCCCACTGGGCAAACGCGCGCTTTTCGGCACCGGCAAGCTTGATCTTCTGCACGCCATTGATGAGCGCGAAGCTCTTACCGTTTTCCTTGGCAGAGTATTTCATCTGCTGGCGCGTAACGCGCATCTGAACGAGTGACGTAGCAAGGTTCACCGCAACCGTAGCCACGATGATCAGAACGGCGGGCAGCATGAGCGCAGGAGCAAACTGCCCAATCTGCACGACATACAGCAACGAGAACAAAGCCGCTACGCCCAGCGAAACAACGTTCGTAATGAGCAGATCTACCAGGCTATTCGCGGCCGAGCATCTGCTTGCCAACTCGCCCGCACTGTACTTGCGGAAAAACGCCGTGGGCAAGCTGAGCACGCGCATCATGACCGCCGCCGAAACGGACGTTGCCACCTTCGTGCGTATGCGCGCTATGGCAACGTCGCGCGTTGCCGATATGAGCTGCTGGGAAAGAGCGGCACATAGAAGGAACGCCGCGGACGACCAGAGAATGGGATAGCTTCGCGTATCCACCACGAAACCCGTAAGCATCTTCGCGATGATGGGCAGCACCATACCCGTAAGCGTCACGCCCAGCGCAAGAATCACGAGCAAGCCCACGTCAACTGCGTTCACGCATTGCCGCATATACGCGAACAGGTCGGTAATGCCAATCTCCCCCAGGGGAAGCGGGCGATAAAAACAGCGCGCCTCGTGGGCAAACTCGCCAATCGTCTGAGCATTGACATCGGTCTTGCGCCCTCGCTCATCGCGGAACCAATAGCCCGTATGTGGCTTGGGGAACACCGGCACGGGAGCCCCATCGGACTCACGATACGCAATCATCGGACCAATGGCATCCTTGTACCAGTCTTCGCCCAGGCCCACCATACGATGCATGATGCCATGCGGACGCAGCGCATATTCCAGCTGTTCGTCGGGGTCGGTTATCTCGGGAGGAATCTCCACGGGATTGATGCCGTAATACTTCAGGATATCGTCGACGGCTTCCTTCGTTACGATGCGCGAGGTGGCGAACGAACCCGCGGTAGCGGTTCCCACCACAGCGGAGGCCATACGCAGGATGGAGTCTTCGAAAACCGCCTGGTCGCCTTGCTTGCGCTGGCGTATCTGCTCGTCAAATAATCCCATGGTCGCCTCCTCCGCTAATCGTTGATAACCAGTTCCGTGTACGCGCCGCCCTTGGCGTACAGCTCGTCATGCGTTCCGCGCTCGACCACATGTCCATGGTCGAGCACGATAATCTCGTCGCAATCGCGAATGGTGGAAAGGCGATGCGCGATGACGATGCAGGTAACGCCGCGCTCCTTCACCGCTTCCACCAATTCATGCTCGGTTTTCGCATCGAGCGCGCTCGTGGCTTCGTCCATGATGACGACGCGCGGATCTTGCGCGAGCACGCGCGCGATTTCCAGTCGCTGGCGCTGGCCGCCAGAAAGGTCGCGACCACCTTCCAGAATCATGCCGCTGTAGCCGCCGGGCCTCGAAACGATGTCATCGTGAATCTGCGCATCGCGCGCCGCCATAATGACCTCGAAGTTCTCGATTGAGTTGTCCCACATACGAATGTTGTTGGCGATGGTGTCCTCGAACAGAATGATGTCCTGGTCGACAACGGCCACCGAACCAGTGAACACGCTGCGGTCGATTTCCGCCATGGGCTTGCCGTCGAACAGGACCTCGCCTTCCCAAGGCCTATACAAACCGGCGATGATCTTGGAAAGCGTGGACTTGCCGCATCCGGAAGCGCCCACGAACGCAACGCTATGCCCCGGTTCCACGCTCATGGAAAAGTCTTCGATGAGCGGATCGCCCAAGCGCGAGTAGCCAAACGTGATGTTCCGCAGCTCCACCTTGCCCATAAGCTTGTCGTAATCAGCCTGCTCATCGATGGGATCGTCGCGATAGTTAGGGTCGGAAGGGTAATCCATCACGTCGTCAATGCGCTCCATCTGCGTGCGCATCTCCTGCAACGTCTGACCAGCTCGGATGGTAAGCATGGCGGGGCTCATGAACAACTGGATATACCCCTGGAAGGCCATGACCATACCAAGAGAGAAATTCCCCTGGATAACCAGGAAGACGCCCACCACGAGCACCGTGTAATTCGCCAGACTCGCCAAGAAGTTGGGAACCATGCCCAGGTACAAATTGAGATTCGCGAAACGCGTAGTGGCGGCATTCACGGATGCCTGATACCCAGCCCACTTCGCGAAGAAGCCATTTTCCGCGCCCGACGACTTGATCGTTTCGATCATCTGAATGCCCGAAACGGTGGTCGAGTCGAGCCTGCCCGTATCGCGCATCTGAACGCGCGTGATGTTCACGCGCTTGCGGGAAATGTAGCTGGCCAAAAACGAATTGAGGACGATGGCGAGTATGCCAACGGCGGTGAGAACAATCGAATAGCGCACCATAATCAGCAGGTAGAACAGCATCATGGCCACGTTGAGGACAAGCGGGGTGAACGTGTTTACGAGCGTTCTGGCAATAACGCTATTGGTCGTCTTGCGCTGCTGGATATCGCCCGCCATGCGCTGCGAGAAGAACTCCATGGGCATGCGCAGCACCTTCCACATGAACGCACTGCTGCCCACGATGGCCATCTTGCCGTTGATCTTGAGCGAGTAGATGGACTGCACGGCGCTTACCAGCACCTGCATCACGCCAACGGCGGCCAGCAGTCCAATGAAGGGCATGAGGAGTTCCTTGTTTTCGCCCGTGAGCAGATGATCCATGAAGAACCTGCTGAACGCAGGGGTCGTCATCTCGAAGAGATAGCCGATGAGCGTCGTTATGGCCACGAAGGCAACGGCCGCATGCGCACCGCGCAAGCGATTGCGCGCAAATTCCAGCGTGCTCTTGCGCTTGCCCCCGCGTTCGAACGAATCGGTTGGCTCGAAGAACAGGCAGACGCCGCCATACGAACGCTCGAATTCGGACATCGGGACCTTGATGGATCCCCGAGCGGGGTCGTTCAGATGGGCCTTGCCACCCCTGAAGCCCCGCAGAACAACGTAGCGATTCACGTTCCAGAGCACGATGCAAGGCAGAGTGCCCTCCGCTTTAAGATGCTCGATGTCGTATTGGTAGCCTTCGATGTTCAAGCCATAGCTGCGAGCTGCCTTGGCCAGGTTTTCCAAGCTCGTGCCATCGCGCGAAACGCCGCAGTCGGCGCGAACCTGCTCGAGCGGCATCCATTTCCCGTAGTACGCCATGATCATGGCAAGCGAGGCCGCGCCGCACTCGAGCGCTTCCATCTGCATGATCATGGGCACTTTCGCGATGCCCGAGGTAATTGGACGCTTGGTTCGTTCCACGGCGGCCCCGCTAGTTCATCAGCATGGATATGAGCTGCGTGGTCTTGTACTCTATGCGCGCCGAATAGCTGCCATCGGGGACATCGGCCTTCGCCGATGCCGTAACCTTGCCATTCTCGTCGACGCCCACGGCAAGGATCTCTGTTTCAACATCGCCAATTTCCAGCTTCATGCCCGTTTCGATGCTTCCCGTGGGAATGCTATCGGGCACGACGGTTAGTTCGCCCTTTTCAGCGGTGACGTGCGCGGGAACGTAGCTTTCGAAGGAGGTGACGCTGCTCCACAACATGAAGCCGGCGAACAACAAGACAACCGCAATGAGCAAAACCCAGATTTTGGGATTCGTGACTCGAAGATAATCATTGAGCTGTTCGGGAGAAGACAGCCTAGACGTGCCTTGCCCCCGCGTATCTTCCCGCCCCATGACAAGGCCCCTTCCATGTCGGAAACATGCGCAGCTACAGCACATATTACAACGATACCCACGCACATGCACCCAGATTGAGCGCGTATTGTCCCCGAATGGCGATTATGGGAAACTGGGCAAAACGACCGAAGGCGCACACATGAACGAATGCGAACTAACAGCCATCCACGACGCAGCAGCGCGTTGCATAGAGTGCGGCATCTGCGAAACGGTGCAAGACGAGGGCTGCGGCTGCACGCCGGGCATGTGGGGGCCATTTGCCCGTCACCTCGCCGAAGAGGCCGCGCGCGGTCCCATCGACTCCGCTACCGAACGCCTGCTGTTCACCTGCTCCCTCTGCGATGGCTGCACACAGGCATGCCCCGTCGACATCAGCGCCGCCAACATAGTGCGTGAGGGCAGACGCGCCTTTCACGGCCAGCACTCATCCGCACGCGAACGCTGGCGACCCATGATGGTCGACCTTGCGGGTAACTCCTTCGCACGCTTGCGCGCATGGCGCGACATATCCTACGACGATGCGGCGCTCGACCCGCACCAGCCTTGTGCATCGCTGTTCTTCCCGGGCTGCACGCTCAGCACATATAGCCCCGAGCTCACCATGGCCACGTTTGACTACCTGGCCAGCAGGCATCTCGCCGACGGCATGACGGCCCTTTGCTGCGGAAACCCCCTCTGGGGTCTTGGTCTGAAAGAACGAGGCGACACATATGCGAACGCGTTGAGCGAACGCCTTGCCATGCTGGGCACGAAGTACATCATCGCCGGATGCCCAAACTGCTACCGCGCACTGCGGCAAAGCCAGGCAAACGGCCTCATCGCCAAAGATATCGAAATAAGCGCCCTTCCCCAGGTGCTCGTCGATGCCGGCGCGCGCATTCCTGCCGAGCGTTCCATTGCACCCAACGCAGAAACATTCTGCGTATACGACTCATGCTCCGATCGCGCGACACGCGCGTTCGGCAACGCCGTCCGAGCACTGCTTCCCCCGGGGTCATGGCGCGAAATGCAACATGCGGGAGAAGACGCGCTCTGCTGCGGCTCGGGTGGCATGGTCTCCTTCTACGATGTGAGCGTATGCCAGACGCGGCGCACGCGCTGCGTGGGCGAATTCCGGGAAACCAACGCCGACTGCCTCGTTACCGCATGCGTGAGCTGCACGAATTCCATGCTTCGCTCGGGCACGCCCGTTTCCGCACATCATTATCTGGAGCTGCTGTTCGACACCCCCATACGCTGGGAAGCCCACCGGGCCGCAAGCATCGAGCTGGCGCAAAGCGACGAACGCAACGGCATGCCCGCCGGATTAAACGACCCGATACTCCCCTAGCGCACACGACAAGCGCCCAACGCAGCACGACATGCGCCCAGCACGGCGCATCTAGAACGAAAACGGCAACAAGCCGTAAGGAAAATACGCCACGAGCTAGGCATACAATGGAATCCTGAACCGAGGGGGTCCCATGACGATCGAGATGCGCAAGGGCAATTGTAGCTACTGCGGGTATCTGTGCGGTCTGAATGCAACCGTCGAAAACGGCCGCATCGTCGATATCGCCCCCGACCCCACGCGCTATCCCTACGACGCATCCATCTCCTCGCGCTGCCGCAGATGGCGCATGAACCTCGACGACCTGGACGCCCCCGACCGCCTGAACTACCCGCTTCGCCGCGTTGGAGAACGAGGCAGCGGAAAATTCGAGCGCGTCACCTGGGACGAAGCGCTCGACGACATCGCAAGCAGGCTCGAGAGCCTGCGCAACGAATACGGCGCGCGAACGCTGGCAAGCGCCATTGCAGGGCCTCACACCACCTACTGGCCCCTACACCGCTTCATGAACCAGTTCGGAAGCCCCAACAACATGGGCATTGGGCAGATCTGCTGGGACCCGCGCATCTTCATGGATGCCATCACCTTCGGATGGCCCACCGACCCCGACCTCAACGACCAAACCCAATGCATCATGCTTTGGGCCACCAATCCAGCCGTCAGCGATAACTCGCTGTTCTGGAGCCAGATCAAAGCGCGACACGCAGCGGGCGTTCCGCTGGTGGTCGTAGATTGCCGCGCCACTGCAACCGCACGCCAGGCCGACGTGCACCTTGCCCCCTGGCCTGGCACCGACCCCGTGCTAGCTCTTTCGCTGCTCAACGTCATCGTCGAAGAGGAGCTCTTCGACCGGGCCTTCGTGAACACCTGGTGCGTGGGCTTCAGCGGACTGTGCGAACACGTGCGCGCCTATGCGCCCGAACGCGCGCAGGCGCTCTGCGGCGTCCCCGCCGACGACATACGCAAAGCCGCGCGCCTCTACGCCACCCACACTCCTGGTGTGCTGCTCTCGGGTCGCGGCATCGACCAACTAGGGCCGAACGCGGAACCCACCGTACGCTCGCTCTGCCTACTGCGCGCCATAACGGGCAACGTCGACCGCCCCGGGGCATGTTTCCTGCACCAACGCAGCTCCTTTCGCGCCGAAGCGGCCATGGAACGCCCCGACCTGCTTTCCGAAGAGAACCGCGCGTGGCAGCTGAACACCACGCCGCTTCAGAGCTACAGCGGATACAACCTGGTAAACGACTACGCAAAGCAGTTCGGCAGTTCGCTGCCCGAACGCTACCTGTCGTCCGCGCATCCGGGCATGGTCATGCGCGCCATGGTCACGGGAGAGCCTTACCCCATCCGCGCGCTCTTCGTCATGGGGGCAAACCCCGTGCTCACCTACGCGAATACGAAACTCGTGCTGAAGGCGCTCCAATCGCTCGACCTCTGCATCGTAGTCGACTATCGCCTTACGCCCACGGCTCAGCTAGCCGACTACGTGCTCCCCGCCGCAGGCGCGCTGGAACGCCCCAACTGCCAGATTCATGGTGGCGTCGCCGACTTCGCCTACGGAGGCGCCGCGGTCATTCCGCCCCTACACGAGCGACGCAATGACTACGACATCATGCGCGAGCTTGCCCTACGACTTGGCATGGGAGCAGAATGGCCCCATGCCACGCTCGAAGAGGAGCTCGATTACCTCTTCGAGCCGGTGGGCATCACGTTTGAGCAGTTCGCCAACGAGGGCATGTTCGCGCCTGCCCCCACCTTCCGCAAGCACGAGCAGCGCAACGAGCACGGCGAGCCCCAGGGATTCGCCACGCCATCGGGCAAGGTGGAGCTCGCCTCCTCGCTCATCGAGCAGCTGGGCGGTTCGGCATACCCGCAACCCATTTCCCAGAGCATCCCGCAGGCAGACCTTGCCGCGGGGAAGGTAGTGCTCATCACAGGCGCCCGCTCCCAGCCCTTCTGGGGGTCGTCGTACTTCCACAACCAGGACTTTAGGCAACGCCGGCCGTATCCTCGGGTAACCATGGCGCCCACCACGGCACGGGCGCTGGGGCTTGTCGAAGGAGACTGGGCGCGCCTGAGCAACAAGAATGGCAGTGCCGTGTTCAACGTCGCATTCCAGGACATGCCCGAGGGGGTGGCAAGCGCCGAATATGGCTGGTGGCTTCCCGAAGCGCCCCCGGGCGCGCCGGGCTTTTCGGGCTCGCTGACCAGCAATATCAACATGCTCACCGACAACGGCATCGAAGGCTGTGAGCCGCTCATCGGCACCTGGACCTATAATGGCATAGAAGCACTCGTGGAAAAGACTTCGCGTCCCATCGAGTTCGACCGCGCGTCATCAAGCAACGCGTAGTGAGGGGGAGACCATGACCGTTCAGAAGAACGCATTCCTTATGTTCTCGAAGCCGCCCGTTCCCGGCCTGGTAAAAACGCGGCTTACCACCATGCACGATGGGCCGTTCACGCCCTTGCAGGCTTCCACGCTGTTCCATCGCATGATGTTTGACGTGCTCGAATGCACCATGCAGGCGCTCGATCGCCTGGAAGAGCAAAACAAGCGCGAACGCGAAGCGGACCCCACCGTTCCGGAACGGGTATACGACGTCTTCGTAAGCACCACCCCGCACAAGCACGTCGAGAAGATGCGCGAGATCTTCGAAAAGGGGCAAAGCTGGCCGCGCGAGATTCACATCATCGAAGACCACGGGAAAGTATTCGACGACCACTTCGATGACGCATTCCAGCAGATCTTCGACCTGGGTTACGAAACGTGCATTTCGGTTGGGGGCGACATCCCCATCATGCCGCGCGATCACATCATCGACGCGTACAACTACCTGCACGAATTCCAAGAGCGCTTCCCAACGGGCGGCATGGTTCTCGCACCCTGCCAGGCAGGCGGAACCTCGCTGGTGGGTTACACGCACAACTGCGGCATGAACCATCAGACGGTCTATTACAACCTCGACGGACGCCCCGCCTTGCAAGCATACCTGGACAAGGGGCGCGAAGCCGGCGACATACCCATGGCACTGCTCGAGCCCGTGGGCGATGTGGACAACATCGAAGACTTCGCCCACGTCATTTCCGTCGTCAATGCGCTGGAATACGCCAGCCAGTTCCAAGATGTATTCGTGCCCCATCGCACGCTCGAATTCATCCGCGCATTCGGTCTGAAGGTCACCACCCCGCCGAATCGCAATTTCGATAGCCGCGAAGAAATCGACGAATAGGGGGCTCCCGTGTCGCGGCTCATTAGCACAACTCGCAGCATCTGCCCCGAATGCCTGAAGCAGCTGCCCGCGCGCGTGGTAGAGCACGACGATGGCACCGTGTGGATGGAGCGCACCTGCCCCGAACACGGCTTCTTCCAGGCATATCGCTGGCCCGATGCGAAACAATACAAACGCTACTGCGCGCGAGCGCTGCCCGCCACCGCCCCAGCGGTGACCAGACCCATGACGGCGCCCTGCCCGTTTTCATGCGGCATCTGCACGCATCACGTGCGGCGCCCCACCCAAGTGGGCATCGAGCTCACCCAGCGTTGCAACCTCAGGTGCCCCGTATGCTTCATGGCCGCTCACGACGATGACAACGAGCTTCCCACGGAAGACTTCCGCGCCATCTTCCAGACGATTCGCGATACCGCGGGCGGCGACTGCGGCGTGAACCTTACGGGCGGCGAACCCACCGTGCGCGACGACCTGCCGGACATCGTGCGCATTGGTCGAGAAGTGGGCATTCAGGCAATCGAGATCAGCACCAATGGCCTTGCCATCGCACGCAGCAAGGACTACCTGCTCGAGCTGCGCGACGCGGGCATTTCGGGCATCTACCTGCAATTCGACGGCACAACGCCCGAGCCCTACCTGGCTACCCGCGGCGCCGACCTGCTCGATGTGAAACTGCGTGCCATTCAGAACTGCCGCGAATGCGGCGTGCAGGTCGTGCTGGCCATGACCATCGTCGGCGGCGTAAACGAAGACCAAGTGGGCGATGTCATTCGGTTCGCGATCAAGAACAACGACGTGGTCGTGGGCGTGGCATTGCAACCGGCCTTCG
The DNA here is from genome assembly GCF_001643775.1 of Denitrobacterium detoxificans. Lineage (NCBI taxonomy): Bacteria > Bacillati > Actinomycetota > Coriobacteriia > Eggerthellales > Eggerthellaceae > Denitrobacterium > Denitrobacterium detoxificans. The sequence goes on from NZ_CP011402.1 coordinate 2,349,268, forward strand.
AAAGCGGTCGCTTCGACGTGAAACGCAGCAAGCCCCTTACCATGGGCGACACCTTCGCGCTACTAGAAGCGCAGACCGATGGCCTTATCCTCGCGGACGACATGGTGCCGCTGGGTTCCTCGCATCCGCTCTGCGATTCGGGCACCTACCTGGCACGCACGCCAAATGGCTACACGCCCATCACGCGCGGGCTTTCCCACGAAGACTACCTGTCGTACTACGACCCGCACTCGCCTCAGGGCGCGGTGCTCTGGGACATCGCCGCGCGCACGATTCCCCAGTTCGAAGGCGGGCTGTCGCTCATCATCATGGACTACATGGATCGCAGCAACATCGACCTGGAGCGCCTGGAGCAATGCTCGATGTTCCACGCCACCGTCGACGACAGGCTCATTCCGTTCTGCAGCAGCGAACTCAACGACGCGCAAGGCAACCGCATCTATCCGTCGCTCGGCCGAAAGGAGGGTGGTTCCCAGTGAAGGATTGGGACACCGGCGCCGACGACGGCCCCAAGGTAACGTATCGCATCAAGCACGATGCCAGCCTCTGCGTAGGCTGCGGGCTCTGCGCGGCCTTCTGCCCCATGGACGTCTACGAGATGCAGTCCATCGTCCGCGAGGGGCAAGAAGACGCCACCGACACCCCCGTTGCCGTGCAGCCCGAACGATGCGTCGGCTGCAAGACGTGCGAGGGGCAATGTCCCGTAAGCGCCATCCGTATCGAAGGCGACGGGATCGCATACGACCCCTTCCAAAACAGGGAAAAGGCCGCCCCGCTACCGCAAGAGGAACAAGACCTCTACGCCGAATGGGCGAACGTACTGAAGGACGTACTGCAGCTGCAGGCAGAGCCCGTTGCGCTCACGCTCATTCCCGCTGGCGCGCCCTTGCCCGACGTTCCCGTACCCACCACGCGCATGCGCTTCTGCCAGCAGCTAGCATACGCACGCTTGGGGCGCTCCATCATGTTGCCGCCCAACCGCCATTCGTGCCCCGATGGCACCTCCATCCTGGGCATGACCGACGTGCCCCCGAAGCTGGCAAGCGGAGAGCTCTACATCCTGTTCCACAAGCTCGACACCATGGAGGCCGCTTCCCAAATGGTCGCCGAGCGACCGCGCCTGCCGCAGCGCAGCACCGACGCCACCGTGGCAACGCCGCTTGCCAAGGCAGCTGCCACCCCCGACGTGGTGGTAGTCACCGGCGACGCCGAGCAGATGATGTGGCTCACCATGAGCGCCTCGTACTATACGGGCAAGCGTTTCAACTACCGCGTTTCCGGATACAACAGCATGTGCGTCGAAGCCGTGCTCATCCCGCGCGAAGAGGGCGTCATGAACCTGTCGCTGGGCTGCTACGGCAACCGCGCAGCCACCGACGTTCCCCGTGACCACCTATTCATGGGCATTCCCCGCAGCATGATGCCCACGGTGGTAAAGGGGCTGCGCGAGCTATCGAAGCGGGCCATTCCCCAATCGCGCGCCAAGGTCTACCTGCCCTAAAACCGGGAGGCGTCATGAACGATTTAACGCACGACCGCCAGCAGACGAACGAGTACTCACTCCGCAAGGCCATTGCCACAGACGAGCAAGCCGTACGCGCCCTCATGCACCTAGGAGGCATGGGCTTGGCCGCTGATTGGCAAAACGCCACGGTTGCGGTGGATAGCAACGGAACGCTCATCGGGTACATTCGCATTCAAGAAACCAGCAAGGGGCCTCATGTCGCCCCCGTTGCCGTTATGCCCGCCTGGCAAGGCCACGGCGTAGGACGCGCGCTCATGCAGGCGGAACTGGAACAGCATCACGCCCTCAAGCTGGTTTCCCGCGGCGATGCGGCGGGGTTCTACCACGCGCTGGGCGGCACCGAGATTTCATTCGACGAAATATCGGGCGACCTGGAAGAAGATTGCGAGCATTGCGCCGACCGTGCAGCATGCCAACCCGTCGCGTTCATTCTCACGCTGGAGGCAACGCATGGCTGATTTCACCACGCTGCTTGAACGCACTAGGGACGCCATTACCAACCTGGAAGACCAATGCATCGCATGCGGCACCTGCACCACGCGATGCGACCTACTAGAATCGCGCACGTGGAACATTCACGCCATCTGCGAGGAAAGCAGCGACGCGATAGGCGGTGCCCACGACGCGCAAAGCGCACGCCTGGGAATCGACGCCCACCCCTCGCTCTACCAGTTCTTCCGCTCGTGCGAATCGTGCAATCGCTGCACCGTCCACTGCCCTCAGCAGCTAAACATGAGCGACCTATGGCAGCCCTGGCGCGCCTTGCTGCGAGGGGCGAAATACATCCCCGATTCCGACGTGGGCATGATCAAGACCGATTGCACGTGGAACACGTTCAGCGTATACCGCCACGTTTGGAACATCGACTATAGCGACCTATCGCTCCTGGAAGTTCCCAGCATCGACGAAACCGAAGGCGCCACCGTTCAGGAAGCGCCCGCACGCAAAGCGCATGCCGAGACGCTGTTCTTCCCTGGCTGCACGCTCTGCACCTATGCGCCCGAGCTCACGCGCGCAGCATACGCATGGCTCAACGAGCACGTTGGGCCCACCCTCCTCTCCACGCAGTGCTGCGCATGGCCCCTGGAATGCGCGGGCGAGGTCGATCGCGCGCAGACCTGGCGCGAACGCGTCATCGCAGCCGCAAAGGACCAAGGCGTTCGCCGCATCGTGGGCGTATGCCCAGGTTGCGATAGGCAGCTGGAAATTGCAGCTGCGGCGGTTGCTCCCGGTATGGAATTCGTGCCCCTCGCCCAGCTTCTCCTTGATGCGGGGGTACGCATGGGCGACGAGAGCCTGGCCGATTGCACGCTTCCCTTGTCTGTTGTGACCTCCTGCAACGACCGCGCGAGCATTCATGGCCCCGCGGTACGCGCCCTCTTCGAGCACGCCAACGCCAAGCCCTTCCCGTGCGCGGACGAAGACGCCTGGTGCTGCGGCGCAGGCGGCGCCGTGAACGCCTACGACCCCAACCTGGCTCGCAGCCGCACCTGCCGGTCATTCCGCCTCTGCGAGCAAGCGGGCGCTCATACGCTCGTTACCGTGTGCCCCACCTGCGCGTATACCTACGCATTCGAACGATGGATGCAGGCGCAGGAAGGCAACGCTCGATGGGACGGCATGGGCAGCCTGAATTACCTGGAAGTGGCATTCGACATGCGCATCGACTGGCCACGCGTATTCGCCAACCTCACGAACATGTGGCAAGGCGAACAGGGCGCCTGGGTGGCCGAACAGCTCTCCCAAAGCGAACCAGGCAGCGAAACCTAGCCAGCACGCACAACGGCAAGCCAACGAAAGAAAGCAATATGAGTACGAAATACGTAATAGTGAGCGGCTTTTTGGGCTCGGGGAAAACGACGGCCATGATTGCGCTGGCACGCGCATTCAACAAGCGCCTGCAGGCGCAGGGCGAACCGAGCAAGGCGGCCATTATCGCCAACGACCTGGGCGCCAAAAACCTCGTCGACGCCGACTACACGCGTACGGCCGACGTACCCATCGACGAGATCGCCGGCGATTGCATTTGCTACGTCACCGAAGATCTGGTCTATCGCATCAACCGGCACGCTGCCGCGGGGGCAAACATCGTCCTCTCCGACATCCCCGGCTGCGGCGTGGGCGCGCTGAATCACGTATACGTAACGCTCGACAACGATTACCCCGCTGAATACGACCTGCTTCCGCTCACCTGCCTCGTCGACCCCATTCGCCTGCGCATGATTCTGCCGCAGAAGGAAGACATTCACCTTCCCGAGGAAATGCGCTTCTTGCTGAACGCCCAGCTGGCCGAGGCCGACCTGATTGTCCTCAACAAATGCGACCTCATCGACGACGCGGAGCGCGAGGCCGACCTAGCCTTCATCAAGAAGGCCTACCCCAACACGCCCGTCATGACGATATCCGCGCGTACGGGAGAGGGAATAGACGAACTGGCCGATTACCTGCTTTCGCACGAAGCCACGGCGCAGCCACGCGACTTGGGAACCGACACGGAGGAATTCGACGCAGCGGAATCCAAGATGTGCTGGTACAACCGTCGCTTCTTCGCGGAAGAGCGCAGCGGCGCCGATATCGACTTCAACCAGGTCATCGAGGACTTCATGGAAGGCATCCGCGAAGGGCTCATCGAGGCACGCCGCAACGTACCCCACCTGAAGCTCTTCGCGGCGGGCATGGGAGACGACTTCGTAAAGTGCTCCATCGTGGACGTCGACAACGACCTGGAATTCGAACGAAAGCTCCAGCATGCATATTCGGGCATCGCCATCGTGGTCAACGCACGTGCGGTCTGCGAATCCGAGACCTTCGGCGACATCGTCGAAGAGGCCATGGACGCCATCAAGGCCAAGCACAACCTGAAGTGCCGCATCATCTTCACCGAATGCTTCGGCTTCGCCGACGAAGGCCGTCGCAACGGAGGCCGTGCGTCCCGCTACGCCGAATAAGCACGCGAGCAGCGTGCAGTTGGCAACATACAGATGGCATAGGGCCGAAACCCTACACGAGAGCCCCACCGCACGAGCTGCCAAAGCCCGCCGTGCAGCTGTAGCACAACGGATTGGTTCGCACCTGCCGCGGAGGCAAGGGCCCCGAAAGAAGGTCGTCGATGGTGGCATCACGCGTTGACCCTGCGCCGTCGTCGAGCTGGATGGGCAGACCCAGCACATGGTTGGGCTCGCAATCGTACAAACGTCCATCCCAATCGACGTTGACCATATCGAGGCACATGAGCTTCGTGGCCGCCATGGTGTTGAAGTTATCGGCAAGCAGCGCCAGGTAGTCGTCGAACATGCCATAGTCCAGCAGGTCGGCAGCAAAGCGCCCGCATGCCCAGTTGTTAAACGCGAACAGGCCATTGAAGCGCACACCCTGGTCGCGCTCGAGCGCCTTGTGGTAACTTGCCTCAATCATTTCCTGGGGCAGCGGAAGGAACGGCCCCGCCACGTTATACACCAGGTCCAGCACGAGCGACGCTTCCGCAGGCGACGCAGCGCCATAGCCCCGCGCGTTAAGCGCGCGTATGGCCGCGATGGCCTTTTCGAACACGTGCTTTCCGCGTTGCGATGCCGTGCCCGCATCGTCGAAGAAGGGCAGCGACGCCACGACATGCACGCCAAGCTCGGCAAACACGTCGACGAGATGCGCGCACTCCGGCAGGGTGAGCAGCGTGAGATTGGTGCGCACGATGACGTTGCCCCACCCCGCACGCGATGCAGCCTGGCGTAGGAACCATTCGAAATCCGGATGCAGCTCAGGGCTGCCGCCCGTGATGTCGAACGTTTGGAAACCGCCCGCGTCAAACGCCCGCAAGCACGCTTCCATCGTCTCGCGCGGCATCCGCTCCGTACGAGATGGGCCGCAGCCAAGATAGCAATGCCTGCAGGCAAGATTGCATGCGTACGTAATGTTGACCTGCAGCGTATGCGCATGAGCGCTCGTTTGAAGCAGCTCCGGAGCACCCAAGCGTTCGAAGAACGTAGGGTACCCCGCCCGCTCGTAGGCATCCTCGAGCATCTTCAAACCGACGGCCTTCTTCCCGCAACGCACGTCCAAGGCCTCCTGCGCGCGGGCGGCATGGAAGGCGCCGCGATGCGCGCGCTTGGGGGAAATCTGGAAGTAGTGCCCATACCGCGACGCCTGCAACAGGGCCGCAACGTTGCCGCTGATGGCGCAGGGTTTGCCCTTCACGAAGCGCGTCTCGCGATCCCAATCGAAGTACCTGGGCGTTTCGGACATGCCACCCAGATACACTGCATGCTGGCCGTAATCCTCTTCCGTGGCCTCGAGCACACCCTGCGGACACTTTATGGCGCGTACGGTACGCGAACGGAACGCAGTGAATCCCACGCGCGTCTCTATGCTCAAATCGCCAATATGCAGCGGATCGTCCACGGTCCAAACGTAGTGGCCCAGGCCGGCCCCGTCCATCAGGGCGCGAAAGTCGGGCTCATACGTTGCGCCACCCAGGCACTCGCTGCGCAGAATGGGGTCGTTGCGTAGCTCTTCGGGCAAACGCCGAGAGGCGTACACATCCGAAAAGTATAATTCCCCGCCTGGCTTCAAGACGCGGGACACTTCCGAAAAGACCAGGTCCTTGAACGGCGAAAGGTTGACGACGCAGTTCGATACCACCAGGTCAACGGATGCGTCTTCGATTCCGCAAGCGGCAAGGTCCTCGATGTAGCCAGCGCGAAACTCCACATTCGAATGGTCATAGCCGAACTTCTGCGCATGGTACTCCCGATAACGCTGGGCAATTTCCAGCTGCTCAGGCGTCATGTCAACGCCGATGACGCGGCCGCGGGGACCCACCAGCTTGGAGAGAACGTACACGTCGCGGCCCGTGCCACAGCCAAGGTCGAGCACGGTGCACCCTTCAAGCGCCGGCGGAATGGGGCTGCCGCATCCATAGAAGCGACTTACCACCTCGTCGGCGATAAGGGGCAGCACGTCACGCACGTACTTGGGAGGCGGCACCGTCTGGCAATGCGCCGCGTTGCTATGCAGGTCATTGGAATCGGAAAGCGTGCGGCCATAGTACGCGCGCACAGCATCGTGAACCGTATCGGGATGAAGCGTCGATGCCTTTGCAAACTGGGATTTCATCCCCACCTCCAATATGCCGCGCACACACGTTCCCTTGCGAAAAGGATATCACGTGGGTATCATCCTTCAATAACGAAGGGCGCAGCGAAGGGGGCCGATGATGCTATTCACCCACATCAATGTTCTCGATGAAAACCTCGACTGGCAGAAGGATCAGTTCGTAGGAGTTGAAGGCAGCACCATCACCTACGTAGGCGCCACCGAGCCCACCGACCCCGAACGCTTTGGCGAGCGCTACGACGGATGCGGCAAGCTCCTCATGAGCGCTCTCTACAACACGCACGCCCACACTCCCATGACGCTCCTGCGCGGCTATGCGGAAAACCAGCCCCTGCAGCAATGGCTCAACGATACCGTTTGGCCCTTCGAGGGAAAGATGAGCGTGGAACGCGGCCACCATTATTGGGGCTGCATGCTCGCGCAAGCCGAAATGCTGCGCTACGGCATCGTGGGCTACACCGATATGTACTTCGGGACCATCGATCGCTGCAAGGCCGCCATCGAAGCGGGCATGAAGGCGAACCATTGCGACGGCGGCACCATGTGCTTCGTGGAAACCGACTACGACACGCTTCCCGTTGCCGCGCTAAACAAGCAGCTCTTCGACGAGTACCATCTGGCGGCCGACGGGCGCATTCGCATCGACATGTGCGTGCACGGCGAATACACCACGCCGCAGGGGATGATCGAGCGTTGCGTGGCGGAAGCCAAGGCAAACAACGCCGGCCTGCATATTCACATGTCGGAAACGCAGACCGAGCACGAGGAGTGCAAGCAGCGACACGACGGCATGACCCCGGCCGCCTGGTTAGATTCGCTGGGGGCGTTCGACGTTCCCATTACCGCCGCACACTGCGTGTGGGTAGAGCCCAGCGACATCGAGCTCATGGCACGCAAGGGAGTGAACGTAAGCCTGAACCCCGCTAGCAACATGAAGCTGGCCAGCGGATTCGCGCCCGTGCAAGCCATGATCGACGCCGGCGTGAACTGCAGCCTGGGCACCGACGGCATGGCCTCGAACAATACGCACAACATTCTGCAGAGCGCATACCTGCTCGCATGTTCGCAGAAGGGCAACGCCCTCGACCCCACCATCATCACGCCGAAGCAGGCGCTGCAAATGCTTACGGCGAATGGCGCACGCGCGCAGGGACGCACCGATTGCGGCGTCCTTGCCGTAGGCAAGAAAGCCGACCTGGTGGTCATCGATGTCGACACACCCTGGATGTGCCCCGTCTACGACATGGCAACCAACCTGCTGTACAGCGCAAACGGCGCCGACGTGCTGCTGACCATGTGCGATGGCAAGGTGCTCTACGAAAACGGCGAGTACAAGACCATCGACATCGAGAAGGCCAAGGCCGAAGTGCGCCGAAGCGTGGGCGAGATCCTCGACGCGCTGCACGAATAGCCGCCATCGGCGAGGCTGCTGCCATGCGCTCGGGTCCCGGCAGCCTGGCCTCGCACGAAGCCAGCGGGTCATGGCAACCCAGCCCCGCACAAAGTCAGCCCAGGTCACGACAGCCCAGCGTGGAGCAAAGTCAGCTCAGATCGTGGCAGCCCAGCGCGATGCGAAGTCAGACCGCAAGAGAATAGAAGCGAGAAGCACATGAACGTCCTCATGCTTAACGGAAGCCCCCGTTCGCACAGCAACACCGCACTGGCCCTCGACGAAATGGAACGCGTATTCCAGGAAGAGGGCATCTCCTGCACCATCCGCCAAGTTGGACAGATGGACATTCGCGGCTGCATCGCATGCGATACATGCGGAAAGACGGGGAAATGCACGTTCGACGACATCGTCAACGAGCTCGCCAAAGAGTTCGAAAAGGCAGACGGCCTGGTGGTGGGCACGCCCGTGTACTTCGGCAGCGCCAACCCCACGCTTGTTGCCCTGCTCGATCGCCTGTTTTACAGCACGCATTTCGACAAGACCATGAAGGTGGGCGCGGGCATTTCCGTGGCGCGCCGCGGTGGCACGTCGGCCACCTATGATGAGCTCAACAAGTTCTTCGCCCTTACCGGCATGCCCATCGCAACCGGCCAATACTGGAACGGGCTGCACGGACGCGCCCAAGGCGAAGGTTCTCAGGACGAAGAGGGCCTCCAGCAGATGCGCGTCGTGGCGCGCAACATGGCGTTCCTCATCAAGAGCATCAAGCTCGGCAAGGAAGCGTTCGGCTTGCCAAAAGTAGAGGAGCGCGTCCGCACCAACTTCGTCCGCTAGTTAACCAGGTGACAGAGGGACGGTTCTGCTGTCACCCTTGTCACTCGAGCTACCAGCTGAACACCGCCAGGCGGTTGTTCAGGTTCTTCCCCACCGTCGCGGCAAAGAGCTTCGCGCGCAAGGAGTACTTGCTCATTTCGGCATTGAAGCTCGTTTCGGACTCCAAGTGCAAGCGAGGCTCCAGCGCAACAAATTCCCGACCACTGTCGGTTCCCCACTGAAACTTGGCATTCGTATTCTTCACGGTGTCGTGATGGTCGGAATACTTCGCCAGTTTCGGAGAGTTCATTTCCGCCAGCAGGAAACCATGATCGAAGCTATCGCAAAGCATATGCAAACATTGCGCGGTTTCTTCCTTGGTGAAGTACTGGAATACGCCCTCCACCACCACGATGCACATGCGGTCCTTCGGCAGCTGCTTTGTCCATGCATCGTCGAGCGCGCTGCCGCTTACCATGACGCATCGCGAGCGATCGCTGAACACCTTTCGACGAACCTCGATCTGGTCGGGCAGATCGACGTCAAACCACTCGATACGCTGGTTATCTACCTGAGTAAACTTGTCATCGAAACCGCAACCCAGATTTACGCACACCGCATCGGGGTACCGCGCGATAAGCCCACGCAGCGCGTCGGCGAACATGATGGTTCGCGCCACCACCCCCTCGTGTGACATGAAATGGTCGTACTTACTTACGTCGACACCGAGAGCGCGAATAATCTCAGATGCTTTCTCGTCGCGAATGCGCGCATTCGGTCGAGCCGTCTCACCCGCGCGAATCGCCAACGTAATAAGCGCCGTTTCCTGTATATCGCCAAATTGAATGTCCATACCCTCACCTTATTCCTCGTTAGACCAGCCTGAATGCTGCGGCTACACAAAAAGTTAGGTTAGTATAACTTTTCCGAATTGCAAGGTGGAATTAGGGAGGCCTAATAATTAGGCGCTGAAGGCCCCGTCGCGGCTATTACGGGTGACAGGGGGACGGTTCCGCTGTCACCCTTCGCTTTCGCCCTGCACGGTTGCGCCCGAGGCAGCGGCGATAACAAGGCGACAAGACGAGAAAGGTGACAGAAGAACCGTCCCCTTGTCACCCCCGCCCTCTTGTTCACGTTACGTTGACGAACGCACAAGGGGAATCGCCCACCATTCCCTCGCGACATACACTGATGCATGTGCAACTCGACCAAGGAGACCAGCATGGACTTCAAGGACCGATCACCCGAATTGCAAGACGCCCGAAGAGGTATTGGCGCTCGCACGGGAATGATTCGTCGTTCCCCTCGAGAATGAACGGCCTTTGCCACCCACTGGCACGGACCCATTCCGCGCAGCCTTTTGCGACGAGAGGAGAGACCTTGATCAGGCGCACGCTCATGCAACGCGACCAGGAATTGGTCGACTTCGAAATAGACCTGGCAACGGGCACGGCTCACATCGTTGAAACGCACAACGACGAGCTATGCGCCGCCATTGGGATTGGCCCCAAAAACAGGGACGAAATGCTAACCGCCCTCATCCAGCGGCGGTCCATGTCGCGCATGCGCAGAGACAAAAGCGAAATCCTGGCGGCATTCAGGGCAAAGTCGCTTCTCGAACTCGCATTCAAGGGACACGGGCTCACCCTGTCCGACCAATTCTGGTATCGCGCACCTCATTCAACCGAGCGCTGGGCCGACATCAACTTCTTCGACAACGAGTGGAATCCGCAATTCGGCTCGACCATCCTGCGGGGCGATTACGCCCACCTACCAGATTGCTCGCTCGACGTGCCCGAAGTGACAACGCCCGGGCACGCCATCAAGGCATGGGAACGCACCAGCAAGGGCATCTATCTCATCAAGACGGGCGAATTCCCCAACGGCGCCGAACTCATCGGCGCCAAACTCGGATTCATCCTCTGTTCCCTCCTCCTTGGCAAGGATCACTGCATACCCATGGAAATGGCGGAACGCCATGGCAAACCATGCTCGGTAAGCCCGCTCATGCTGAACTCCAACGAGGAATTCGCCGACGGCAACCGGGTTTACGCAATGGCAGACATGTGGGATAGCCCCAATTTGGGAAAGGGCAGCGTCACAACGGAGGCATGCGACGAGCTCATAAACGCCTATACCGCCATCGGCGTACAGGACGCCTCGGCCCAAGTGGCCCGACGAGCCTGCTTCTTCAGCCTCTCGCTGCTGCTGGATTACACCCCGGGCAATTTCGGAGCCATCCGCGCAATCGGCTCGAACGAATGGCGCGTGGCACCCCTCTTCGACTACGACGGCTCGTTCGGCTTCCCGTTCAACGGCATTTCGATTTCCTCCCTATGCGAGAATCCCATGTTCGTTCAGCTGTTCTGCGCGCATCGCTTCGCATTCCTCAAATCGTCTTGGGACTGGTCGTGGTGCAACCCGCGCGTGCTCGACGGCTTCGAGGACACCATCATGAAGGCATACTCCTCCTGCCAGGGGCTTCCCCTCGGGTTCGCGGAGCTCATCTCCCACCTGTTCGTCTCGCAACGCGATTACGTCAGCAAGATCGTAGCAGGCGAGGAATAGTAGCTTCACCCAAAGCGCCTTGGCGCGCAGGAGCTACTACGCAACTACGCTACCAGCCACTTGTATTTCTCGACGCTATACAGCGGAATGAGCGGAATCATGATGGGCGTCGTTTTCACGTAGCGCTGATATTCCGGGTCGTCGCCGTACGACTTATTCTGGCGAATCTCCAGCCTGCGGGCACCACCGAACATAACGTAGATAATGCCCAGATAGCCCAGGAGCGCCACGATCCATTGCAGCGGATCGGCGCAAATCGTAATGCCGCCGACAAACACGCCCGTCCAGAACAGCATCTCGCCAAAGTAGTTCGGGCAACGAACGATGCGGAACAGGCCCGTGTCAACGAAGCGACCGGGGTTTACCTTCTTCGCGGCATTCTTCTGCAGGTCGGCCACGGATTCCACCAGCAGTCCCACGAGACTAATGACCATGCCAACGATCAGCAGCGTATCGGACCCAGAGCCATTGGCAATTCGGAAGATGACCGGAGATGTCTGGCACGCATAGAGAAGCGCAGCGGTAATCCAGATGGCGCACTTGGCGACCATGCTCATGCCGTCGCCGCTTTTGATTTCGGTCTTCATCTTGGAGTTGTAGCTCGACGAACGCAGCTCTCGGAAGATAAGGTACCCACCAAGCCTGATACCGTACGCAATGAACAGGATGCAAGCGCACACTATGCCCGCAGTCAGCTGTTCGCGCGCTGCAATAAGCAATGCCACGCCAATGGCCGCAATCGACAGGCCGTAGCCAATCGAGATAAACCAGACGTACTTCTTGAAACCGACGGCGCTAAACACGAGCGCGACGGCCAGCATCGCTACAAACAATAGCATTTCAATCCTCCGAACAAGATTTCGCTACTCGGGTACCCGAACTCCGTACATATGACGCAAAATGAGACGCTTCGCCGTGCGATCGCCAAACAGCTTGGTGACCTGGTCAACCGCAGGACCGCCCTCATCGAATAGCCTTTCTGCGAAGGCCTGCACCTTCGCAGCCTTCTGCTCCCGATCGCAGGCCGGGGCGGAAGCAAGCGACGCCACATAGCCCGCCAGGAAATCCACGGAGGCGTGCGACATCCGCTCCGTCATCCCTTTGGCCTTCTTGTGAAACGAACAGGGATACAGCACATCATCGTACCAACGGGGATCCCCCGCCGGAGCATCGGGAACGTCGGCGTATTGCGCGCGAACGGACTCAAGCGCCTCCAGGCATTCCGCTGGCCAAGGCTGAAGCTGCGTGTCGTACACTTCCGCTATCTGGACCTCGGTGCCAAAGGCCTTCACCCAATCAAGGTTGCAAAGAGGAGCGTTGACGCAGGTAGGAGCAATAACCGCCGTCTCCATGCGCATAAGGCCGAAGAATGCCTTCATCCTCATGACGCACAGATGGCCGACTCCCGAAACCGCCCAACTCTCGGTCTCGAACGTCATACCCTTCGCGGACAGGCGTGCGTCCGCCCCCAGGTCTTCTTGCTGCAATTCGTACGTGTGCTCCAGCGCAGGGATAACGCTGTCGCGAAGCGTCGTTCGTTTTGCCATGAGACCTCCCGTAACCGTGCAAACAGCTTGCGCCATCTGCTTTTTCGCCACCATCCAATTGTACTCGACCTTCGTCGCCGCCCCCAACAACAAGCACTCCACCAGGCCGCAAACAGACCCCTTTGCCCAACGGAAAACACCTCGTAGATTCCAACGCCGTCAGTCGCAACAAGGCCATTTCAACGAATGGTAACAAAGCAGTATCAATTATGAAATGGGAGCGCAACAAAGGACGGGAGCGAAGATGCGCGCCACAGCCCCCACGCGATAATAAGCACGCACAAGCGGTTTCATTCGCTAACGATACCGAAACGAGGGGAAGGATCGAGGATGGCAGAACAGGGCAAGAAATTGACCCCCGAGGAGATACTGGAAGCCGCAAAGGAAGAAGGCTACGCGCTCTCGGACGAAGAGCTTGAAAGTGTCGTCGGTGGCGGCGAGTGGAAAAACGAAGCCTGCCCCAATTGCGGGCATACGGGCACTATGTATTGCCCCGGCTCTGGGGTATCGCGCTGCGGCAAGTGCGGCAGCACCTGGTAGATCAAGCAAATTCCCACGAGGGGTCAAATAAGATAGCCGAGACCGAACGCTCGGCAAACCGACAGGAGGTTCATCATGTGCTTCAGGCCTAGCGCGCTACACGCATCAGAGTCGCAAATCGAAACGGGGACGTGCCCAAGCTGCGGGCAGCCCGTGGCGGCAGACGCCGGCACCACATCCGGCACATGCCCGTACTGCGGCAATCCCATCCCCATCAATTCCACCAACGAGGGTGACGCAAAGAATCCGGGCAACAGCCCCAAGATCCTCTAGAGGGGAACGCACCGCGAGTTGCACTCGCCGCGTTACTGCGCAACCTATAACGTAATCGTAACTAAGGAGAATCCCTCTTACCAGGGACGCTCCTTTGTTGCGTCTGAACGACAACCGCACACACCGCTCACCCAGGAGAACGATGGCAAGGAACGCTTCGAAACGCTTCACGCCCGGAAGGGGCGCGCTCGTCACGCTGGTGCTCGTGGCTATGCTCAACGTGATGGGCGGTGCTGCGGTGGCACCGGCGCTTCCCGCCATAAGCGAAGCCTACCCCGAAGCCTCAGAGGCGATCGTTTCCCTCGTAATTACGCTACCCTCGCTGGCGGTGGCGCTTTCGGGCCTGTTCGTGGGCGTGATAGCCGACCGCGTGGGCAAGGCGCGCACGCTTGTTATCTCGCTCGCGGTGTTCACGGCAGCGGGCCTCTGGGGGCTTGCCGCTCCCACGCTCGAGGCACTGCTCGTAGGTCGCTTCGTGCTTGGCATTGCCATCGCGGGCATTGCGACCACCTCAGCTGCGCTCGCGTCCGAACACTACGACGAGTCGACGCGCGCAAAGGTCTTCAGCTGGCAAAGCGCCGCTTCGGGGGCCAGCGTGCTCGTGCTCGAAACGAGCGGCGGATTCCTCTCGTTGCTCGGGTGGCGCGCTCCCTTTTTGGTCTACGTCGTAGGCTTCGCCCTTCTAGCCCTTGCGGCAGCATTCATACGCGAAGCACGCCGCGACATGCACGGGCACGATCATCCCAGCGACTCCCACCCCAGCAGTGAAGGCGAAGGTCATGACGCGCCTTCCGCGCATGCGACCACGCGCGCCGCGAAGACCACCACATTCGTGCTGGCCGCCTGCTTGGCAGGCGCATTTCTCTCGCAGACCCTTTCCTACCTCGTCCCTTCGAAAATGCCGTATCTCGTCACGGCATTCGGGCAAAGCTCGCTCGTTTCCGGCCTATTCCTTGGGTGCTTTGGCATCGCCAACATCGTGGGACCGCTCGCAAGCGCACGGCTGCAGCAACGCGTTCGCCATTCGCTCATAGCCGCAGGATGCTTCGTCTCGCTGGCCCTGGGTTGCACGCTCATGGCAATCGCGGCAGGGGTATGGATGGTGCTCGCCGGCGCCGTGTTCATCGGCCTGGGCGTGGGATGCGTAACACCCCTGCTCATGGCGCTCATCGCGGCACGCTCGACGCCCGAAAACTCAGGCAAGCACATGGGCGCCCTAGCAACCGCATGCAACCTGGGGCAATTCGCCTGCACGCTGCTTTCCGGAAGCGTGATGGCCCTTGCGGGGACGCATCAAGCCGTGTTTGCCGTTGCAGCCGGCATTGGCATTGCCTCGGCTGCGGCCTCGTTGGCATTGCGACGGAAAATAGACGGATGCTAGCAAGCAGCGGGCAATCGGGCCGCAGCACCCACTAGCCCCAACCATCCAAACGAATGACGTGAAACGCCACGTCAGCCAAAACCTCCTCATCAGGCCCCAGGAAACACTGGGCCTCAAATACCATAAAGTTGGTAACATTTGCCTAACACCCTTCCCCATCTGCGCTTTTACTATATTCAAGGGCGTATGATGTGGGATATGCGCCTTATCGCCACGTTCGATAACGCACGCGACGGCCAGACAAACTGGGGTCATTCCGGGGAAAGAGGCCCGCATGGATAACGCGAGCATCGTGCAGGGGGAAAACGAATCGCAGCTGGCGCGCGGAGTCGCGCTTTCGCGCCGCAGGTTCATCGAGCTTTCGGTGGGCACCATCGTCATGTTGCCCGCAGCGCCTGGGGGCTTCCTCTCGCCATTCGAAGCCGAGCAGGCATACGCCGCCGAAAACGTCGCGAACACCACCAAGATCATCATCGCGAAAAGCTACGAGGCTGGGTTCATCGTGGCGGACATGACCGACGGCAAGAAAGTCCCCGTCGCCGGCGCCAACGTGACTATCACGTCGCAATTCAACAAGAAGAAGCTTTCAGGAACGACTGATAGCTCGGGACGCCTGATCGTGGACATTCGCGAACTGGCGAAAAAGGAAACCGTTGACGGCGTGGCCCATTATTCCTTCTACGCCCAAGTGGACGTAGAAGCCCAGGGATACCGCAAGTTCCGCACGCACCGCGTCTCGGTGGAAGGCGCGCGAGGGGTCCTTCTACCCACGCGCAAGCTATCAGGCGAGATGATCTACCCCGTGGCAATCTCATTCGACGGATGGGACGTGCTCTACACGAAGAACGAGTTTGCCGTCACCGACGCGAACGACGACAAGCACACCCTACGCATCGACCTAGCAACGGGGCTCTACGGCCCCATTACGCTTCGCCTCGTGCACAACGAGACCAAGAAGGTCGTAGCCCAAGCATCGGGAGTCGAAGCCAAGCACACGGAGGCAAGCGCCGAACTCACCAACTTCTTCCTCCTGGCAACCCACGAGAGCACATTCCCCAGCAAGGGAACGTACCACCTGGAAATGATTCAGGGATCGGGCACGTACACGATACCCACCGGCCTCTCCACATGCTCCGCGCCCACGGGCGCCACGAAGGCATCCAGCACGAAGATGTACCTCTCGCCTTTCAACACGGGCACCATGAAACCCCAGATCGAGATCCCGAAGAGCATCCCCGTCATCGGCGGCGACAAGATTCAGGTGTGGACTCCCGACCTGGACGTGGATGTGATGTTCAACCCCTTCGGCTACTTCAAGATTGCCTACAAATCCGAAGAGATTGGGTACAAGTCCAAGAACGGCGAGCCCGACCCCAACGCATGGAAGAGCCACCCGCGCAAGACGTTCGCCGAACAATGGAAGAAGAACAACGAAGCGCGCGAGAAGATGATGAAGAGCGTAGGCGACGCGAAACGCCGAGAAGGCGTCTTCAAGAAGGCGGGCTTTACGAGCAACCTGTCTGCCACCGCCATGTTCGCCGGCATGCTTGCGGGGCGCTGGGGCGAAGACAGCGGACTGTGGCGCGGATTGCTCGGCGTGCAGGGAACGCTCGCGTTCGACTTCTCCTACGCGCAGCAGTTCATGGCCGGACCCATCCCCATCGTCGTCGAATTTGGCTTCAACGCAGGCATTACGCTGGCGCTCACGGTAGCCGTATCGACGCCCGAAATCTTCACGCCCTCGAAGTACCGCATGGATTACGTCAACACGGGCATCAGCCTCACGATACCCATCAGCCTCTCGCTCTCGCTGGGCCTGGGCATCAAGGGCACGCTGACGCTCTCCATCCAGGGCGTTGCCGCATTCACCCTGTTCGTGAACTGCGGCCCCCTTCCCAGCAACGCCACCAAGGAAATGACCAACCCCCATGTCGTGCTGGGACTGAAAATCCAGGCGAACGTCGTGGCCCAAGCGCTCATCTTCACCGTCACGCACACTCTATGGGAGTGGAACAAGCCGGCATTCCACGATAACTGGAAACCCAAGCTCACAGGTCAGTCCGACCTTGAAGCGCAAGACGATGGCAACGAATCGTGGGATACCATCTTCGGCAACGTCGACGACATGGCGATCATCACGGAGGAAAGCCTGGGAGAAGGGTCGGAATTCGAAATCGCATGGGAGACCAAGGAAGTTGATGGGGCTCTCACGGAAGACCAGGTTGCTGGATACTGTGACGATGAAAGCATCGAAAGCTGGCTCTACTGGGGCGATTGCCTGAGCGACGAAGCCGACGAGGACACCTACTGGCTCGACATCGACGACGATGACGAAGAGGGCGACAACACGTCGGGGTTCGTCTTCAACGCCGATGGTTCGGTTTCGGGCTGGGGAACCTGGGACGACATCGACGACGATTCGCTCGACGGCCAATCGCTTTCCACGCAGTCGGACGACGATGGCGCCTTGGCCAGCACCCCGAAGCTCGAACGACACGTCGTGCAATGCGTTACCGACGACGGCATTCCCTATCAGATGACGGCCTTCACGGTCTCCGGGGCGAAGACGCACGGCACGACGGGCCTGTCCGCGCAATCGGAAGACGAGCCCAAGCTTTCGGCGCAAACGACCGTCAGGCACTTCCGCCATTGCTCGGTGAAGAGCAAGCCCAACAAAATCGCCGGCGACGGAACGGCAGTAAAGCGCCCTCGAGCAGCGGCACCCATGCGCATCGCAAGCGATACCGGCCTCGTACCCCAATGCGATACGAAAATCATCCAAAGCGTATTCAGCGACCCCCGAACAAAGGTCGTGAAACTCCACGAGAGCAGCTATCTGTTCCGCATCGCCGCGGTCGATATCAAGGGCTCGAATGGCGCCACCCTGAAGCGCACACGCATCGTCGCGCAGAAGATCGTCGGCACGGGAGAGACGGTCGAACCCATGCGCGTGCTGGACTTCAAGCACACATACGAGCAGAACCCCAGCCTGGACCGCCTGAACGGGCGAGACGACCTCTTCGATTACGACTTCGACATCCGCGTGCGCACCGAAGGCGACTACATCACCGAACTCGATCTGTTCATCATTTCGGGCAAGCGTGCGAACGGCAACAGCACGACCATTGGCCAGGCCGCAAGTGACCAGGTATTCACGCATGCAGTATGCCAGTTCACGCTTACGAATCAGAAGCTCGAAATCAAATACGGCTTCTCGGTAAAGACCTCCGACCCGGCATTCGCCGCCACGGGCAACTCCGCGCATACGTACCACAACTTCTCGTGCCCGCACATCATCGAGACGGCAAAGGGCGAGTACGTTGCGACCTACCTTGACCGCGCGGCCGCAAGCCCCGACAAGGTACTCTCCAACGACGCCGCAAGCGTGGGCCTGGGCGTTTGCTTCACCACGCGCTACGGCAACATGAAGGCCGCCAACGTAAGCAGCCTCATAGCAGCAGCCGACCCCATCACCGATGCGTCAATCTACGAGATGATCACGCTCGAGCGCATCAAGGTGGAAAAGGGCAGCAACAAGAGCGAGACAAGCTGGATTCCCATCATGCTGCGCGGCCAGAGCAAGACGTACCACTACCTGCTGAAAACCGAGGCAACGTCCGTCTACGACAAGCTAGACAGGCCCGCCGCGCAGGTGAGAAGCCTCATGAAGCTCAACGTGGCCGACGCCAACGGCAACGTGCCAACGCGCCTGGTCTCGTGGCCGGGGCGCAGCGCCGTGCTCGCGTCGCTGGGCGGAAAGCTCGTGAAGGGCACGCTCGTGAACCCCGACAGCTCGCCTTCGCTCTCGTTCGAGGAAGTAGGGCCAAGCAACTTCTCAACGTCGGCATTCGGCACCGACAAAACCGGCCATTTCATCTACTGGCCGGCGTGCGAAGAAGGCTCACCTGGCTTCTCCTACGAAAACACCGCGGACGACCCCGAAAAGGCGGAAAGCCTACCCGAAGTCACGCATCACCGCATCATGGCATGCAAGCTGCGCAATGGTAAGTTCTCCGACCCGTTCGTGTTTGCCGAAGTCGCTCACGACATGGACACGCTCGAGGTGATCGGCTCGCAGCAGAACGAAGCCATGGCATTCGTCAGCTGCGACCTGACCGAGGCTACGAAGGGCAAGGCCGATATCTGGTACACATCGCTACCCAACGTGCGATGCGCGAACATCACGGGCGTCGAGGCCCTTTCGGAAATTGCATACCCCGGCGAACCCATGACGCTCAACCTCACGGTACGCAACGATGGCAATACCTTCCTGGCAGGCTTTACGGCCAAGGTGCGCGAGAGGAGCAACGCTCAAACCGTGGCAGAAGTAAAGGTCGTGTTCAAGGACGCAATCGTCGAGTCGGGCTTCAACCCGGCGGACGAAAAGGGCAAGCTGCAGAACGTCGAGGACGATTTTTCGCTTCCCCCGGGAAAGTCCGCCGTATACCAAATCAAGGTGGACGTCCCCTCTTCGTGGACGGGCGAAAAGAGCATGAGCGTCGTAGCCGAAAACACCATTCTGGCAGGCTCGAGCACGATGGGCACCCAATCGCTCAGCGCGCAGGCGGACGACGAAGATTACAGCTTCGACGACAGCGATGCCATTGAGTACTTGGTTGGCACCAGCGAAGACGACTACAGCGATGACGGCATCCCGTTCGACGTCATCGAGGTCCAGTACGAAGACGATCTTGACGACTACGAAGAAGGGTACGATGACGAGTTCGGCGACGCAGCCGTGACGGGCTCCGGCAGCGAGAGCGAGAGCGGGAACGGCAGCAGCAGCGATTCAACGACGGGGTCGTCCACGTACCGGAGCTCGACCGCAAAGACGGCCGATCCGCTCGGCATCGCAAGCGGCGTGCTTGCGGCTGCCGCAGCAGCTGGAGCGGCCATGACGGCATATTCGGCACGACGCCTCGCCAACGAGCGCGCCGAAAGGAACGACGAAGACGACGAAGAGCAATAGCGTTCGAACTACGCAGCAAGGACGCCACGGGTGACAGAGGGACGCACCCGGTGACAGAGGGACGGTTCTTCTGTCACCCGGTGTCGCAGCAGCAATTGGCCAACAAAGGCTCAGCGAACAAGGTGACAGAAGAACCGTCCCCTTGCCACTACCCTTGCCACCCTAGATTGCATCGTTTGAAGGGGGAACAACATGAGCACGAGCCCCGAAAAGGACGCCACGGAATCCAACGCGGAATCCACTCATCCCGCCGACAACGTACCCCATGCCCTACAGGAAGGCGCCGAACGGGTGCGAAAAAGGAATGCGCGCTATCTGGCCGACACCGTTACAGGGCGAACGCGATTCGTGGCAACCGTGCCTTCGATAGGTCTATTCATCGCGTCCGTCGTTATGGCCGTTGGGACGTTTTTAGACCTTGTTGCTTCATCGTATGCATTCGTGATTGGCGAAAGCTCTCTGCACGAGCTCACCATCGAGTACGTCGAATACGCCGACACGTTCTTGCTTGCGGTGGCGCTTTACATACTCTCGATCGGCCTGCTCAGCCTATTCGTGAACGAGAAAATACCCCTGCCCTCGTGGCTCGAATTTCACGATTTCGACGACCTAAAAGAGCGCCTGACCAGCGTCATTAGCGTAATGATTGGCGTGTTCTTCCTAGGGCACGTGCTAAAGGGAGGCCAAGGCATCGAAACCCTGTGGCTTGGCCTAGGGTGCGCCGCCATCATCATCGCCCTCTCCGTGTTCATACGCGCAGCCTTTAACTCCGAGGAGTAGAGCGTTTTCGCCATCCCCGACCGGTCAAACAATACGTTGGACCTTGGATCTTGAAATGCCTCCGGACATCAATGAAGATGGATGGAAACCCCTTACGAATGCAAAGAGCAGGCATGGAAGACAACGTATCCTATAGCGTCATCGATTTCTCGAAAAGCCTCAAGTCAAGCTTCATCGAATCGGATCCCAGCGCCGACAACAGATATGCTCCGCGCATTCTTGCCAACGACGAATCGATGGGAACGAACGTCCTTTCCGTCCTCAAACATGAGTTGCGTGACTGCAAGAGTTTCGACTTCTCGGTCGCGTTCATTACGGATAGCGGCATCCAGACGCTCATCCCCATTCTGCTTGAGCTAAAGAAACGAAATATACCTGGACGAATTCTCACTTCAACGTACCTGAGTTTCAACGACCCTGGGGCTTTGCGGAAACTCCTGGGTTTCCCCAATATCGAAACGCGCATCTATCAGGGAGAACATCACGCTAAAGGCTACTTCTTCGACAAAGACGGACTAGCCACCATCATCATTGGCAGTTCCAACCTCACGCAGAAGGCTCTTACTTGCAACAAGGAATGGAACGTTCTCTTTCACACCTACAAAGGCGGCGATTTGCTTGTCGACGCACGGCGGCAATTCGACGCACTATGGAAGAGCGAACAAAGCGCAGAGCTTACTACCGCATGGATTGACGAATACGAAAAGTATCGCGCCTTCAACAGCCCGAGCAGGCCAACGGCACATGCAAATAACCTCGACGCTATGCCGCCCGAACTTGCGGAGAGCAAGGCGACATCGATTAAGCCAAACAAAATGCAAGAGCATGCCCTGGAAGCGCTCGGCGTACTACACGATACGCAAGAACCACGTGCCCTCCTCGTTTCCGCAACCGGAACAGGAAAGACGTATCTCTCAGCATTCGATGTTGCTTCATCCGAGGCGAAGAACGTCTTGTTCATCGCCCACAGAAAACGCATCCTCTCGGCATCGCAACATAGCTTCGAGAAGGTTCTCAAAGACCGATTCAAATACGTTGCTTACGAGAGCGGCCTTTCACCCAAAGACGGAACATGCATGTTCGCCATGGTTGGCACCCTATCTCAGCACTTAGAGAACTTCAAGCGCGATGCCTTTGATTACATCATCATCGACGAGGCTCACAGAACCGGCGCGAAGAGCTATCAAACCATCCTGGATTACTTCACCCCGAAATTCTGCCTTGGCATGACGGCCACGCCAAGCCGAACGGACGGTTACGACGTATATGGCCTATTCAACAACGTCATCGCCTATCACATTACGCTTCAAGACGCTTTGAGCAACGACATGCTCGCGCCATTTCACTACTTCGGAATTGCGGATTTGGACATCGACGACGAGTCAGTAGACGACCTTTCGTTATTCAACAATCTGACCTCTGAAGAACGCGTCCGGCACATCACGCAAAAGATCGAAGAGTATACGGTCGATAAGGACAATCGCCGCGGCCTTATCTTCTGCAATCGCAATGAAGAAGCAACGAGGCTATCAGAATTGTTCAACGAGCGCGGCTATCGCACCCTCGCAATTAGCGGGGAAACGAATGAAAAACTTCGAGATGCCGCCATCGCAAAGCTCGAAGCCGGAGAGCTGCAATACATCTTCTCGGTAGACATCCTGAACGAGGGCGTAGACATCCCCTCGATAAATCAGATCATCATGCTTCGCCGCACGGAATCGGCAATCGTGTTCGTCCAGCAGCTTGGCCGCGGACTGCGAAAAAGCAAGGACAAGGAATATGCGCTCGTACTCGACTTTATCGGCAATTATCAAAAGAACTACCTGGTCCCCATTGCTCTCTCAGGCGACCGCACCTACAACAAAGACACCTTGCGCAAAGCCGTAAAGGAAGGCGATACCGTCATCCCTGGCTGCTCTACTATCACTTTCGACCGTGTTTCGGAGGCGCGCATTTTCAAAGCGTTAGAACAGGGAAAATTCAGCCAGAAGAGACTCATCTGCGATGAATACGAGCATTTGAAACGCATGTTGGGACGCATCCCACAGCTAGTCGAATTTGACGAAAACGAAGCCATCGACCCGATGATCATCATTAGGAAATACGGCTCATACGCAGCTTTCCTTGAAAAGCACGATGACGACTGCAGCCACAAGTTCACCGATCGGCAGCTCGATATGCTCAAGTTCCTGAGCCAGAAACTCGCCCACGGCAAGCGTCGTGAAGAGCTCATCATGCTGAAGGGCCTCATAGATAACCTCAGCTACACGCTACCCACCTCCGACACGCAAACCCAGGCAAAGCTTTCCGCTTTGCGCAGTGCATCAGCAGTAAACGTTCTTACCGGGTCGTTCTCCAAAGCCGGACAGGAGCTCATCAGCGAAAACGAGGGCGCTCTCGAATTAAGCCCCGCTTTCAAGCGAGCCTTGACGAATACCGAATTCAGGGCGTGCGTGCTCGATGCGATCGCTTTTGGGCTCGCCCGAAACAAACGCCATTACGCAAACACCTACAAGGACACCGATTTCGTACTGAACGCGAAGTACACGCGCGAAGAGATCTGCAGGCTTCTACGCTGGAGCAAAGAGCCCAACTTCCAAAACGTCGGCGGATACTTCCACGATAAAGAAACGAACACGTTTCCCGTATTCGTCAATTATCAGAAAGACCCAACGATCAGCATCACGACGATGTACGAAGACAGGTTCGTCTCTGATCGCGAGTTCATTGCCATTTCGAAAAGCAACCGCAATCTAAGCTCACCCGAAATCAAGAATCTGCAGAATGCGGAGCGTAACGGAATGAGATGCTTCCTGTTCATCCGAAAGAACAAGGAAGACAAAGACGAAAGCACGGAATTCTACTTCCTAGGAGAAATGCATCCCACTGGTAAATTCAAGCAGATTGTCATGCAGGGTACGACCACGACGGCTGTCGAGATTTGGTATCGACTCGAAACGCCCGTAAAGGCAGACTTGTACGACTATTTCCTAAGCGATCTCGATGCGATTGCGGCTAAATAACGTTTGAAGCCTCAATCGCCTCAACCACCTGAATATCAGCGGGGAGCCATTTGACTTCCCGCAGGTTGTCGGAATTCAGCCAGCGGGCAGCATGATGCTCAAGAAGCTCAAACTCATCGTCAATGAGCTTGCACACGTAACAACGCATGCTCAAATGGAACGTTGAGTAATCGTACTCCGCAGTGCACAGGTAGCTTTCAACCGAAATGGATGCGTTAAGCTCCTCGCGAATCTCGCGAACGAGAGCTTGTTCGGGAGTCTCCCCCTCATCTACTTTGCCACCAGGGAATTCCCACCAGCCTTCGAATTCGCCATAGCCTCTTTCGGTGGCCAGCACCGAGTCGTCTCGCACGATAATCGCTGCAACAACCTCTACGCGCTTCAAATCCATTCCTGCTCCTGCTCTTAGACCAAACGGGGCCATTGTAGCCGATCGTCAAAGAGATTAATCACGGGAGGCCAATCACATACAAGAATCGAACGCCAGCCTCACGAACCAGCCCCTTTATGCCCAATCACGGGGTAAGCCCAAACAACTAACTCGTTTGCATGAAACGCAGTAACAAGCACGCACTCAAACTTATCCGAATCTCAAATTCGGATAAGTTTGAGTGCTATACTACGAAGTAGATATATACGATTGCCTAATTTAGATAAGTTTCGGGCACAGCAAGGAAAGCGATGGAGTACAAGGAGCTTACGAAACTCTATCACATGGATGCAAGCAGTTCGCGCGACCAGGCGGCTGCCGAAGAGCTCCGCGCACGCCGCAACGCCGAATCCTCATTCCATACGCACTTCGAAACGCCCAATGGCGAACTCTTTTTTGCGGTCCCGCGAGAGCTGTCCCTTCTAAGCGAGCGCATCCTGCGTACCGAACGCGAAGTATCTAGCGCGCTCAACGCTCTTCCCGAAATTGTCGGAAGTGCGATTCTGCGCAGCATGGTCCTCGATGAGGTCGTTTGCACCAACGCCATCGAAGACATTCACAGCACGCGCAGGCAAATCAAAGACGCGCTCGATGCCGCTCAAAGCGACAGCGCGGATTTCAGGCGCTTCAAGGAATTAGCCGTCCTGTACATGAACCTTGTCGACGGATCCGGGACGCTTCCCGCATCCCCCGCCGACATTCGCGCCATTTACGACAAGGTCACTGCTGGGGAGATAGCGCCAGCCGACCTTCCGGATGGAATACTCTTCCGCAGGGAAGGAGTCGATATCACCGCTGGCGGCGTGCGCGTTCTTCATCGCGGACTCGAACCCGAATCGCGCATCATCAAGGCAATGGAAGAGATGCTTGCCCTCGCAAGCAGCGATGCCATGCCGTCCCTGTACAGCGCCATAGCTTCGCACTACATCTTCGAACACGCTCATCCGTTCTACGATGGGAATGGCAGAACGGGCAGGTATCTTCTATCGCTCTTCCTAAGCGAGCCGCTCTCGATTCCCACCGCCCTCTCGCTATCGAGCACGATAGCCGACCATAAATCAGCCTATTACCAGGCGTTCAAATCCGTGGAAGAGAAGCTCAATCACGGCGAACTCACGTTCTTCATCTACACCATGCTCGAATTCATCCGCGAAGCGCAGCTCGCTATCATCAAGAGGCTCGAAGCGTGCGCCCGAAAGCTCGACGAACTAGATGGCATCATGGGCAACATAACAAGCAATGTGAAGCTGAGAAGCAAAGAGGCGCAGGTAATCCACCTTCTCCTGCAGTACAAGGCATTCGGCCTGTTCGGGGATGCCTC
This sequence comes from Denitrobacterium detoxificans, assembly GCF_001643775.1. NCBI lineage: Bacteria > Bacillati > Actinomycetota > Coriobacteriia > Eggerthellales > Eggerthellaceae > Denitrobacterium > Denitrobacterium detoxificans. Next base: position 2,374,940 of record NZ_CP011402.1, read on the forward strand.
CGTACAGGAAATCGCTGATTACCTGGGCGTTGGAAAGCAGCAGGCAAGGAAATACATTGCCGCCCTGGAAGAGAGAGGCATCTGCCAAAAGCTAAACAGCTACAACCCCATCACGTTCAAGCTAACGGATGAGTTCATCGCCACGTACGACGCGTAACGCACCCTGCCAGGGGCGAGCAACTATCTCCGCACCTAGCTGGTAGGCGCGTTAACTCGTTGGGGAACACGGTTTCATGCCGCTGACGGCGCGCCTCAGCGTCGAACATGTCCCAATCGTATCGATCGTAGTTCTTCACCTGCATAGTCTCGCCAACGACAAAGGTGACAGAGGGACGGTTCTGTTGTCACCCCCTAGTTCATCGAGTGCCTTTGCGCACGGCTTCCATAACGGCCTCAACGCCGGCCATGAAGTCCGACTCCTTGCAGAGCGCGATGCCCTGCCCCTCCTCACCAAGAACGACAAGCTTGTCACCAGGCCGTATACCAAACACCTCGCGCGCTTCCTTGGGAATGACGACCTGCCCACGCTCGCCCACCTTTACGTTGCCGAACAGGTGCTTGCCCCTTGGGGGCGCGCCAAGCCCAGTCCCGACCGAGTCAAAATGAGCAAGCGTATCCATCGTGCATCCCAACGCATCGGCAAGCGCGGCGGCATGCTCCAGGTCGGGCGAGGTCTCGCCAGACTCCCACTTCGCAACCGTCTGGCGCGACACGCCAACCACCTCGGCAAGCCTCTCCTGCGTAAGCCCCTTCGCCTGGCGCGTTGCTTGGATGTTTGCCCCGATTCCCATCTAGGCTACCTCAAAAATAAGGTCGAACTCGACCGTCTTGCCCGTCGGGCCCTGCGTCACGGGGAACCAGCCCGCGTAGCGCTTTCCCTCGGCAGCCATGAGATCGATGATCTCGCGATGGCTCTCCATGTCGGCATTCATCGCGTAGTTGTTCTTGTCCAACTTCACCCTCACGTACTCGTAGCGCATCGTTCGCTCCTTTCATACGATTCATACCTCGCATGCAATGGTATATCGCGCCGAACGGCAGCTCCACCAACCGAAGGCGGCAATTGCCCGCACGCTATGTAAGGTTCGATTGACAAAGCCGGCGTCGGGCAATGCATCAAGCAGCGCGGGTGACAGAGGGACGGTTCTGTTGTCACCCCTCATCCAGGATGGTTGGCCACCGAGGACCCAGCGCCGGGTGACAGAAGAACCGTCCCTCTGTCACCAGGAGCCTACGGCCGCGCGCTACCCATTACCAAGCTTTTCGATAAGCTCATCACGCGTATGCACGCCCAGCTTTCGATAGGCGCTCTTTATGTGGCTCTGCGCCGTGCTCGTGGAAATGAAGAGCGTGGCCGCAACCTTCTTGATGCTGTGCCCGCGCGAAAACAGCTCGGCCACTTCCATTTCGCGCGCCGTGAGGTGATATGCCTGAGCGATGGACAGTGAGTCCGCCTGCTCAGCCGAATCCGACGCCGCTTCTACCTGCACGGGCGCCTCTGCGGCAAAGGAAAGCGCGGGGGCGGAAGCTTTCTTCGCATTCCGCAACACGATAACACCCAGGAAAGCAATAATGAGCGCCAGCAGGACAAACACGATTACGAGAACGAGCATTTCCGAAGCGGCCAGCCGCTTTGTGCCGCTTATGAGCAGCAACGAAGGCGTAAGCGAATAGCTGATGATCCACGAAAGCGCTTCCACGAAGATGCTGCACGCCACAAACACGGGCACGAAGGGCAACTTGCCGCGTTTCACCATGTTGCACAGCAGAATCCACAGGAAGAAGTCGAGCGTAGAACGCGATACCACAACCACCTGGCCACCAACGAAATCGGGTCCGGCCACAAGAAACGCGAAGGCGCCCAGGAAAAAGCACAGGGCCAGGGCGACCCAACACTTGAGCACCATCACTTCCACGTTGGAGGCATCGTTGGGGTCTTCGCCTGCACCCTGGAAGAAGCGGCCCCTCTGATAGAGAACGCACACCGCTAGAACGGCCACAGCCATGGCGATGGAAATGGGCCAGCGGAAGTCGGTAGCGCCGCCTAGGTCCACGATGCCGCGCACGAAACTGCCCGCCAAAAGGAAGGCAATGAAGAGCAGCACGTAGGGATCGGTCTTCTTGATAACGGCGGAAAGCCCCAACGCGGGACCCGCCGCTTCTCCCGTTGCGGGATGCGGCAGCGCATACCAGCAGAGCGCGGCACACAGCGGCGATGCAACGGCGATGGCATCGCGCACCTGGCTATTGAATCCCAGGCAGGAAAGGACCACCAAGCTTAGCACGTACGAAAGGGCCAGCAGCGTTATAGCGCGAGCACTGAACACGCGCACGAAATAGCGCGCCCAGGCCAGGCAGGCGGCGAAGAACCCCAGAGCCACAAGGGGGACCGAAACTACCTGCAGCGCAGAGACGCCCGCAGCGCCCGAGGAAGCAACCGCGCACCACGCGCCCACGCTTCCCGCAGCCCCTGCCGCTACCACGCTTACAGGATGCTTTCGCAGCAACGTTTCAATGCGCGGGGCAAGGGGAATGGCCAGGGCGCACAACACCAACAGCACCAGCATGACCGCCACGTACAACATGGCATGGCCCCCGCTTTCCGCCGATGTGGCCAGCGGGTACAGCGCCTGAAAAAACGCCTGGTGCCGAAAGTACACCCAGAAAAACGCCATGCCGATCATGGCGATACAGTAGTCCCTTGTTCTCCCCGTACCGTTCAAGCAAATTCCCTCCGTTGCTGGTCATTGTACCCGAACTGGCACCCTTCGAAGCGCGACAAGGGGCAAGCGGCCGCCTACGGAAACCCAGATTGAATAACTCCAGGTGAAATGGTGGGTGAATTGAAATATCCCCTATTTTATGGTCGGGAATTTCGGGAATACACGGATTTTATGGGAGGTAGCAGGCGGGCGCTTTTTGCATAGTCGCAGTAACGCAACGCGAAACAAGGAGCGCGGATGCGGAACCTACGAGATGCGAGGAAAGGGAGATCATGAGCATCGGTAGAAGGGAATTTCTGAAAGGAAGCGCCCTCGTTGGAGGGGCAGCGGCGCTAAGCGGACTCGTGGCAGGTTGCTCGGGTGGCACCAAGGACAAGGCGAAGGAAGCTTCTTCCAGCAGCGCGTACCCCGAGGGCACCACGGCGGAAGACTTCGAGAATTCCGTGGTGGAAGTGGAAACCATCACGAAGTTCGATGACGAGAAGACCTACGACATCGTGGTGGTAGGCGCTGGCACCGCCGGCGTGCCGGCCGTGCTCACCGCGCTGGAAGAAGGCGCGAGCGTGGCCTGCCTGCAGAAGGAAAGCACCGCCATCGCAAACGGCAACGGCTCTTCGGGCCCCATCCTGGACGAGAGCAACGAGATTGGCAAGCTGCAGTACAAGCAGGCCTGGCGCAAAGCCGGCGGATACCGCATGAACCCCGATCTTCTCGACCTGTACGTAGAGCACGCAGGCGAAATGATCATGTGGATGCTCGCCCAGAGCGACCAGGTGGGCCTGCTTCCCGTAACGTCGAAAACGCGCACCGACTTCGACGAGGGCAGCTACATTACCGTGGCAAGCAACAACTTCTCACCCAAGCCCATCAACAACCAGACCATCATGCAGAAGCTGGCCGACCACGCCGTGGAACTGGGCGCCGACATTTTCTACAGCACTCCTGCCGTGCAGCTGGTTGTGGAGGACGGCAAGGTCACGGGCGTCGTGGGCCGCAGCGATGGCAAGCACATCAAGTTCAACGCCACGAAAGCCGTCATCATCGCCGCGGGCGACTACCAGAACAACGACAGCCTGGTGGCGCGTTACTCCCCCGACATCGTTCGCTTCCAGAAGAAGCAGGTCAACAAGACGGCCGACGGCATTCTCATGAGCATGATGGCAGGCGGCCGCATGACGCCCGTCAACCACGCCAAGACCATGCACGACATGGACGCCGCCCCGATGTTCATGACCTCCTACCCCTTCATGGCGCTCACCATGGAAGGCGAACGCTTCATGAACGAGGACATTCCCATGGAATCGTGGGACCTTTCGCTGCAGTGGAACAAGGACGCCGAAGACCCCGGCCACTTCTGCCGCATCTTCGATAACGACTACATGGCGAAATACGGCGCGAAGACGCCCATCGCCACGCTGGAGAACTACATCCCCGGCTACAAAGAGAACCCCGAAGGCGTGTACACGAGCCTCATCGACACGCACCGCGCCGACACGCTCGACGAGCTGGCCACCCAGCTGGGCATTCCCGCGAACGCCCTGAAGAAGAGCGTGGAAAAGTGGAATGCGTACTGCGCCAACGGCGTGGACGAAGAATTCGGCCTGGCGAAGGACAAGATGAAGCCCATCGACACGCCGCCGTACTGGGGCGTAAGGCAGTGGATTCGCTGCAGCGCCATCAATTCCGGCGTGGAAATCGACGGATTCTGCCGCGTACTCGACAAGGACGACAAGCCCATCCCCGGCCTGTATTCAGTAGGCTCGGGCGCAGGTAACGTCTGCGGTGGCCTGGAATGGAACCTCTACCAGGGCGGTCTGTGCTGCGGTTCCTACATGACCATGGGCCGCTACGCCGTCATCCACGCCCTTACTGGCGGCCTTACGCCGTCCCACCCCGCCAGCTACGCTGACAGCACGAAGTACTGGAAGTCGTAGTACTCAACCTAATCCCTCCCGCGACGCGGCGACTGTTGCAAAACGGTCGCCGCGTTTGCGTTTGCCCCCATGTGACAGAGGGTGACAGAGGGACGGTTCTGCTGTCACCTTGTAAACGGTCGCCGCGGGTGACGCAGGGACGGTTCTGCTGTCACTCCGTCCGTTGGACGCTCAGGTGACACGGGGATGGTTCTGCCGTCGCCCTTCAGCAACGGTTGGGCATTTGACGGTACAGCGCGGGGTGACAGAAGAACCGTCCCTCTGTCACCTTTATTCGCCTGGGAAAGCGAGATGGACTCGATGACGTCAATCATTTCCTGGCGATCGGAAACGCCCAGCTTCTCATAGAGATGCGAGATATGCGTCTTCACCGTACTGCGCGAAATGAACAGGCGCTGAGAAATATGCGGCACGCTGCGGCCGCGCACGATAAGGCTGAGCACTTCGGCTTCACGCGGCGAAAGGCCAAAGCGAGCGATGGCCTCTTCGCACTGCCGGGCGAAGTACAGCACTTCGGCACGCGGATAGTCTATTGCGGGGTTCAGCTGCTCGCGCTCGAACAGGTCAGTCTGATCGAGCATGATAACGGCAACCACCACCAGCATGCTCGCGCCGCTGATGAGGTTCACCATCAGGCTATCGCCCATGTGCAGCAAGCCTTCCAGCACCACCATGAGGATGACGGTGAAAAACGGCGTGCTGCTTTCGATGGCGCGACACCAGCTGAACACGCGACGAGCGTCCACACCCGTCTTACGACAGGCGTTCGCGAACAGCGCGAAGCAGAACAGGTCGAAGCAGGTGTAGCCAATGGAAATAAGAGCGGCACCCACATTCGTCTCGAAATTCAGCGTGGCCACCAGCAGAATGCCCGCCGTGATGAGCGGGAGCACCACCTTGTAGATGTACGACTGCGAAAACGCGCCGCCCGTGACAAGCGCCAGCACCAGCAGCACGGTAACCACGCCGCCGCTACCCACAATAACCAGCTGGCCCAGCCCCTGCACACCAGCGCTCGCCTGGGCCCACGGAATGCTCGTCCACGTAACGATGCCGAATAGAAAGAAGACGAGGAGAATGCGCCAAGTAAGGCCGATGAACGTTTCACGACCCACCACCCGGTGCTCGGGCAGCTTCATGCGGCTGGCGCGCAGCACCAACGCCATGGACAAAGGCAGAGCGACCGCCACGAACGCCACGCGCAGAACCTGCGGGCAGGAAAGCATGACCAGGCAGGCCGCAAGCGCCAGGATAAACGAAATGAGCGTGTACGCGGTGATGCGGAACGCGTCGAGCCGCGCATACTGCGAGCCCCACGCCACGATGACCCAGCACGAGCCCAGGCGCGCAATGGCATCCGCCACCAGGCGCACCACGCCAGCGTCGATGCCATCAACCTGCACCAGCAATGCGGCGACAACCGTTGCTACGCCGGCGACGACGGTGCCGATGAGCCCAACGAAGTTGAACGACTGCAGCTTATGAAGCCCCACGCCGATTGCTACGAAGCCGGCCGTAGCGGCCGCACTGGTAACGAGAATCGAAAAATACGGCACGGGATTGTACGCTTCCGCCGCCACTGCGTGCTCACAGTAGATCGTGCAGAGGTCCCACGCATAGAAAAGGGCCAGGCCGCACACGAACAGCAACGCGTAAGGACCATCAAAGAGCCTGGTCAGATTGGTTCGTACTTTTTGTCCGATACCTATTTGGATCGATTTGTCCATTCTTGCGGATACCCCTTGCCTTTGCACCCTCATACCATCGTCCTCACCCGCTTCCCCCAGCGGATGGAGGCATTCAGCGTGACGCCTTGCGGCAATTCAGCAGCCATTATAGCCAACGCGCACGCTGGCCTCGCTTCATGCGAGGAAGCGCAACAAGGAAGCATAAACAAGGGAGGAATCATGACCGCAAACCATGCCGTATCGCGCCGCGGATTCGTAGGCGCCGCCGCAACCGCCGCTGCCGCGCTGGCGCTGACCGCCACCGGCTGCGCACCCGCCAAGAGCGAAAAGGAAGCCGCAAAGAGCGCATCCGCCGCAGGCAGCACTTCGGGCGAAACCCTGCTGCCCAATCTGGAAAACCTCGAGTTCCACAAGCCCAACCCGGCGCCCGTTGCCTTCGTGGAAGAGTCCATCTCCGATGCCGAAATCGTGGAAACCGTCGACTGTGATGTCGTGGTATGCGGCGCAGGCATGGCGGGTGCCACCGCTGCCGCTTCGTGCTCGCAAAACGGCCTTTCCACGGTGCTGCTGGAAAAGGGCAGCACGTTCGCCGCACGCGGCAGCGAAATCGGCGCCATCGGCGACCGCGCCCACGAAGCTGCAGGCGTGGAAATCGACAAGCAGAAGTTCCTGAACGATGCCATGGCCAGCGCCGACTACCGCGCCGACCGCAACGTGTGGCTGCAGTTCATCAACCGTTCCGGCGAGGCCATGAACTGGGCCATGGACACGTCCGAAGCCACCGAGGGCAGCAAGTGCGGCGCATTCACCGTGGTGGGCGCCAACACCGAAAGCGACGGCGTGACCACATGGGCAAGCGGCGTACGCGTGGCTGGCGGCACGTCCGCGCTCGTTGAAATGATGATTGAAAACGCCAAGAGCCATGGCGCTGACGTGCGCTACAACACGCCTGCCTGTCAGATCATGCGCGACGGCGACGGTGCCGTGACCGGCGTGATTGCAAAGGGCGATTCGGGCTACATTAAGTTCAACGCCATGAAGGGCGTGGTGCTGGCAACCGGCGGCTACGATCAGAACTGGGATATCCTCTCCCAGGTAGCCCGTCCGCGCGACCTTGCCGTAAACGCCTGGATCAACCCCACGCTCACCGAAGCCGGCGATGGCCACCTCATGGGCCAGGCCGTGGGCGCTGCCGTGGACGACTACCCGCACGTGCTCATGAACGACCCTGCGGGCTCCACCGTAGGCAAGCGAGCCAACGGCGCCATCTTTGCCTTCCCCCGCGTGAACGCCGAGGGCAAGCGCTTCGTAAACGAGAGTCTCTCGTTCGAATTCCTCACGAACGCCATCATGTATCAGCCCGGTGCCCGCGACTACCTGCTTATGTCGGGCGACCTGGAAGCTGCGTTCGACGCCATGAAGGGCGTTATCCCCTGGAAGGGCAGTGACCTGGTGGAGCAGTGCAAGGACGTGCTCATCGAAGCCAACAGCATCGAAGAGCTGGCCGGCAAGATCGGCGTGGACAAGGACGCCCTGCAGGCCACCGTTGATCGCTACAACGAGTTCTGCGCCAAGGGCGTGGACGAGGACTTCGGCAAGAACCCCACCACCCTACTGCCCATGGACAAGGCGCCGTTCTACGCGCTGGAGGAAAGCGGTTCGTGCCTGGTTACGGTAAGCGGCCTGAAGATCAACGCGAAGTCGCAGGTGCTCGACACGAAGGGCCAGGCCATCGAGGGTCTGTATGCCCTGGGCAACACGAGCGGCTCGATGTTCTTCGGCACCTACCCGCATCACATCAGCGCCATCAGCCATGGCCGCTGCGTGTGCTTCGGCTACCTGGTTGGCCGCACGCTCGCTGGTCTAGAATAGCAACTAGCTAATACACGTTCGGAAAGCCCGCTTCTGCGGGCTTTCTTTTTGCGCGCACAAAGCGGCATGCGGGTAAACATCGGCGCATCCACGACCCAAAGGGTGACAGAAGAACCGTCCCTCTGTCACCCGTCGAAGAACCGTCCCCCTGTCACCCGTCCCGCGCAACCGCCCGTTCGTTGACAACGCCGCTGCGCACCCCGAAAATGAAAGGAGCTCATGGGGAGGATCGTCTTACGGGGAGAGCGAGACGATATGGACGAGAGGGAGCGCAATACCGTCGCACGCTTTGGCAAGCTGTGGCCTTCGTTACCGTTTCTGGCAACAGGTCTTTCGCTTGCCTGGAACGACATCGCCTTCAGCGGCGCTGGCTGGCTTTCCGCCACCGAATCGAACGGCGCCAACATCACCCTGCTCTACCTGTATTTCAACGGCACGTTTGCCCTGGCCTGCCTAGCCGTGGCCCTTCTTCCCCGTCGGTTTCGACTGCCGCTCATTCGTCCGCGCGTAGTGCGAATCGCAGGCATAACCGCCGCCTTCGGGGCCCTACTCATCATTCTGGCGGGACCCTTCTATCTTGATGCGGTGCTACCCTTCAACATAGGCTGCGCGCTCATGGGCGTAAGCTCCATGGTCATCATGCTGTTCTGCGCTTCGGCATACAGCCAGCTTGCCCCACGCCAACTGCTGCTCTATCTGGCACTTGCCCAGATAGCGGAGGTCTTCGTTTACCAGCTGAACATGTGCGCGCCCCCGGGGCTGGCCGTGGAAGGCGGCCCCTCGCTTGCCAGCATCGTCATTTGCATAGGGCTACCCCTGCTCACGGCATTCTTCGCCACCATCCCCAGCCCCGCGGCACCCTTTACCATGCAGAAGAATCCCCAATTGCCCGAAGCGAACGGCACAATCACACGCGGATTCGTTGCCATTCTGGCCGTATTCTTCCTGCTGGCGTTCGTGTCTTCCACGATCAACATCAATGCCATCAGCCAGAGCAATCCCGCCGACACGCTGATTTCCACCAACATAACCACCCTGCTGCGCATCCCCGTGGCGCTGACATTCATCTACATCGCCATCAGCCCGCGGCTGGCCTCGCTCGATGTGGTGAAGGTTATCTGGGTATTCATGCTGCTTCTGGCCATGTCGTTCGTAGGCCTGGCGCTGCTGAGCGCCGCCGGTGGCATCTGGCAGCAGCTGAACAACATCTGCTACACCGTGGCCGGCCTAATGAACTGGTGCATTCTCTCGCTCGTGGTCTATCAGCGACATACTTCGGTCGTGCGCACCTTCGGCCTGGGGCAGGGCCTGTTCCTGGCCGGATGCGTAACCGGCTGCTACTGGGGCGTGAACGTTCTGCCCAACCTGCTGCAGATCGTCTCCCCCGCCGAATTCTTCGGCGCAACTGCCGTAGTGGTTCTGCTGGTCGCCGTGCTCATGATGATCTTCATCGACAGCAATGCGCTGTTTGCTCCAGCATCCCAGGAAGAGGAAACGCTCGAGGAAATGATGCAGCAGCGCATCATCATGCCGCAAATCTGCACCGAGGACGAATCGGAAAGTCCCGCCGAACGACGCCCGTTCCGCACCGCCATGGAACAGGTGGCGGCAGCCCATCAACTTACCCAGCGCGAAACCGAAATCTTCGTCATGCTCGCGCGCGGCCTAACGGTAAACGCCATCGCCGAGCAGCTCTGCCTTTCGCGCAACACCGTGCGCACGCACGCCCATGCGGTCTACTCCAAGCTTGGCGTACATTCCCGCGAAGAGCTCATGAAAGACGCACGCCTGCGTTACAACGCCGAAAAATCTTTCGTTTAACCACGTCAAACATCTCATCCAGTTTGAACTAGAAGCCTTGGGACGAGATTCCGGGGCTCTCATCCGCCAATTTCATCCGTTCCACATCTTCCTCGCCTCTTCCTTCCTGGCCATGCTTAGCCCCAAGGAGATGGGAGCATACCGCGGCGCATAGGGCGCGCGGCAAGGAGGAGAGGAGCTTTCTCATGGAAGAGAGAGTGCAGGCGGAGCTATGCGAACTATCCGACGAGGAAAAGCTCGACGAGCTTGAGTTCGCCGTAACGCGTCAGTCGCTTCACCGCGAAATCTGCTATAAGACGCTGGCATTCTGCCAGACGCGTCATATGCTGCGCGAGGTCGAGACATACATCATGGGCCTGCCGCAATACGCCCAGGCAGTTCAGTCCCCCTATCATCTCACGGCGCTGCTGGCAAAGCATTACGGACTCGAGCGCATTCTGCTGGATGAGGAAGGCAACGTGGTGACCCCAGCCGACCTGGAGGGGCTTTCCGAAGACGAGGCGGACGACCTGGTAGCCGACGAAGCCTACGAAACCACCGAGGTGGGCAGGCGCTTCGTGGCGCTGCACGACCCCCTTTCCCGCATGCGCGAACTACTGGAAGAAGAGCCCCTGCGCGCGGCAACCTACCGCGAGCTGCTGGCCTACTGTTCAAGCCAAAAGCGCACCTACAACGATCTATCGAACCTGCTCGAAGGGCGCGACGTACTCTTCGTCACCCAAGACGGTTCCAAGCAGCGAATCCAGCCCAGCGTGCTCGTCGACCGGCTCAACCGCGTCGGCGCGCTCGTCTGGCAGGCCGGATGGGAAACGACAGACGAGGGACGGAGGTTTCTAGCGGAGGTGCAGTAGACAAGGGACCCCGCAGACGGGGGAGGAGAAAGCAAGTGAGAGAAAGGGAAGGTAGGAGAATATGGCGTTGAAAACGAACATGTCGCGCCGAGCATTCACGAAGATGTCAATGCTCGCAGGCGCGGCGGCATCGCTGGGCATTTCGATGAGCGGCTCGCTCGTCGAAGCGGACACCGCCGAAGCTGCCACCACGACAGAAACCAAGAAGGTCCGCACGTCGTGCCATGGCTGCATTCAGATGTGTCCGGCAATCGCCTACATCGAAAACGGCGTGGTCGTGCGCCTGGAAGGCGACCCCGAAGCGCCGGTGAGCCGCGGCTCGTTGTGCATCAAGGGACTCAACCAGCTGCATACCATGTACAGCCCGCGCCGCGTGCTGCATCCGCTGAAGCGAGCGGGCGAACGTGGCGAAAACAAGTGGGAGGTCATTTCCTGGGACGAGGCCATCGAGCTGGCCGCCACGAAGATCAAGGAGGCTATCGACGAATACGGTAACTACTCCTTCTTCTCTTCGGTAGGCGGTGGCGGATCCTATTCGTTCATGGAAGCCATGACGCTGCCCATGGCCATGGGCTCGCCTACGGTATTCGAGCCAGGCTGCGCACAGTGCTACCTGCCCCGCTGGAGCATGTCGAAGCTGTTCTACGGCGGCGATGACCAATCCATCGCCGACAACGCGGTGCAGGAGATCTTCCGCCCCGAAGAGGACAACAAGGCAGAGGTCGTGGTTATCTGGGCCGCTCAGCCTTCTGTTTCGGAAACGGCCGAATCGGGCCGTGGCATGGCCGAAATTCGCAGCATGGGCGTAAAGACCATCGTGGTCGACCCGAACTTCTCGCCCGATGCCGCGAAAGCCGACGTATGGCTGCCGGTGCGCCCCGCCACCGACACGGGCGTCATCCTTTCGTGGTTCCGCTACATCTTCGAGAACAAGCTCTACAACGAGCAGTTCACGAAATACTGGACGAACATGCCGTTCCTCATCGACCCCGACACGAAGCTGCCGGTTATCGCGAGCGAGCTGTTCCCCGACTACGTTTCGCCCACGCCCGACAACACGCCGGCGTACGTGTGCTACGACCTGAAGACGAACAGCGTGCAGCCCTTCGCCTACAGCAAGCCCGAAGATTCCACCGTGGACCCCGAAATCTTCTGGACGGGCACGTACAACGGCAAGACGTACAAGACCGCAGGCCAGATTTACAAGGAAGAGGCCGAGCCCTGGACGCTGGAACACTGCGAGGAAGTATGCTGGGTTCCCGCCGACAAGAACGAGCAGGCCATCCGCCTGTACACGCATGCCGATGACGGTAACCGCGCCCCCTGCAAGGGCGGTGACGGCGTGGCCGGCATCTGCAACGGCGTGGCAGCCGACATGACCGAATCGGCCTCGCAGGTACCCATCGGCCTTATGGGCCTGGATTCCATCATGGGCTACATCAACAAGCCCGGCGTTTCCATGACCCAGAAGGGCGGCGGCTACTTCACTTCCACGCCTACGGGCGAAAAGGTCATCGAGCGCCCCGTTACCTACAACAACGGATTCGGTGGCATGTTCTCCGACATGTACGGCGTTGGCGCAGTCATCGGCATGTCAGAAGCCGAAAACAAGGAACGCATCGAAAAGCTGGGTGCCGCAATGCCCGACTCGCAGCGCATCCTGAACAAGCTGCTGCAGGACCGCCTGGGCATGAAAGACCACAAGGGCCTGTACGCCTGGTGCCATAGTCACATCCCCACGGTGCGCCAGGCCATCGCCACCGGCGAGCCGTACAAGCCGCGCGTGTGGTTCGACATGTCGGGTAACAAGCTGGCCATGCTGGGCAACGCGAAAAGCTGGTACGAGGTCTTCCCCGAAGTGGACTTCATCATCGGCCAGTACCCGATGCTCACGTCGTTCCACGTGGAAGCCGCCGACCTGGTGTTCCCGCTGCGCGAGTGGCTGGAAGAGCCCATGGTGAACATGACCCAGCTGAACACCCAGTGGCTGCAGAACGAATGCACCCACATCGGCGAGACGGTGAGCCATTCCATTCCCGCTGGCCAGGTCGTGAACCGCGTACGCGAGATGTACGGCGGACACATTCCCAATGGCCTGGAACTGGGCGGCGGCATGGCGACCGCGTATTTGGGCAGCGCCACAGAACAGGAAGTGAAGGAGAGCACGGCCGAAACGCTGATGGCCCCCAGTTGGGATGCCCTGCAGGCAGACATCGACAAGTACGTCCCCTGCGTTACGCCGAAAGACCAGTACTTCCAGTACTACCAGCATGAAATGACGGCAACCGACGGCCTGCCCGCCGGGTTTGGCACCGAATCGCGCAAGGTGGAAACCTACACGCAGATCGTGCTGAAGATGGCCCGCAACGGCTACCCGTTCTGCTACCCCAACCCGCAAGAAGCCTGCGATGACTACAGCCCCATCTGCACGTTCATCGAACCCTGCGAAAGCCCCTACAGCGATGCGCAGCAGCAGATCGGCGACCGCGACGAGTATCCGTTCATCCTCACTTCGGGCCGCGTTCCCTACTTCCATCACGGCACCATGCGTCATGCGCCGTTCTCGCGCGAACTGTACCCCGCACCCGACGTGCGCATCAATACGCGCGATGCCGAAAAGCTGGGCATTAAGCACATGGACTGGGTGAAGGTGACCAGCCGTCGTGGCGAGATCCACGGACGCGCCTACCTTACCGAAGGCGTAGCGCCCGGCGTGGTCTGGATGGAGCGCTTCTGGAATCCGGAATGCTTCGACGATTCCGTCCCCGAAGCCAAGCGCACCGCCGGCTGGCGCGAATGCAACGTGAACGTGCTCACGAAGAACACCGCCCCCTTCAACGAAGTGTATGGCTCGTATACCAACCGCGGCTTCACGGTAAAGATCGAGAAGAGCACCAAGCCCGACATCATCTGGATTGAGCCCAAGGAGTTCGAGCCGTTCATGCCCACCCTGCACAACGAGCCCAGGACGGAGGATGTATTCTAATGAGGAATTGTCTTGTCTTAGACCTCGACCGCTGCAGCGGCTGCGATTCCTGCATCGCCGCATGCAAGTTCGAGAACGGAATCGGCCTCGGCAACTACTGGAACCGCGTCGTGGCTGTTGGCCCCACGGGAACACATCCCGACATCGAAATGTACTGGCTGCCCGTGCAGTGCCAGCAGTGCGAAAACCCGCAATGCGTGAAGGTCTGCCCCACCGGCGCCAGCTATCGCGACCCCGACACAGGCATCGTGCTCATCGACAAGTCGAAGTGCATCGGCTGCCGTTACTGCATGATGGCCTGCCCCTATGGCGTACGCAGCTACAACGAAACAGAGCGCGTGGTGGAAAAGTGCACCCTATGCAGCCACCGCACGGCCGAGGGCCTCGAGCCCGCATGCGTGCACAACTGCTGCACGGGCGCGCGCATCTACGGTGACCTGGACGACCCCTCAAGCGACGCGGCAAAGGCCGTGGCAGCAGCGGGTGCCGCCAACTGCCACCGCCTGCCCGACCCGAAGGATTCAGGACCCAGCTCGGTGTACATCCTCAGTTCGAAAACGGCTAGCTGGAAGGAGCTGATCTAGATGGAAATCCAATGGCCTCTGCTCTTGTTCAGCCTCATCGCGGGCTGCGGGGGCGCCACATTCGCCTTCGTGGGTATTTCCGAGCTTCTGGGCGCCGCTGAAAAAGCGCGCTTCAAGGCTACCATCGCGGCTATCGCCCTCATGATCGTTGGTGGCCTGTGCTCCGTTGCCCACCTGGGTCAGCCCTCGAACATCATGGCAGCCGCGCAGAACCTGTTCTCGTTCTCGGGTATTTCGATGGAAATCATCGCACTCGGCCTGGCCGTTATCGTGGCGCTTATCTACCTGATCGCCATCCGCGGCGGCAACTTCGGCGGCGCTTCCAAAGCGCTGGGAGTATGCGGCATCGTGGTCGGCCTGCTGCTGGGCTTCGTTACCGGCAACGGCTACGTGATGCAAGCCCAGCCAGCATGGAACACCATCGCGCTTCCGCTGGCCTACCTGGGCACCGACCTGCCCATGGGCGCATTCACGTTCCTGGCTATCGCCTCGCTTTCCGGCGTGGACGGTGAGGAGCTGAAAAAGTTCGACACGGCGGCTATCGCGTGCGCCGTAGCGGCTCCGGTACTGTGCCTGATATACGGATTCATGGTGCAATTCGCCCTCGACCCCGTGCTGTTCTGGGGCGGAACCATCGTGATCGGTGCGCTCACCTGCCTGTTCGCGTGGAAACGCGGCACGAACGCCAACATGGTGTACGGCGGGCTTGCATGCGCCATCGCATGCGGTATCTGCCTGCGCGCAGTGATGTGGCTTGCCGGAAGCGGGTTCTTCGACCTGTTCGCAACCGCAGCCACGCGTAGCGTGCTGGGCATTTAGCAACCTGGGGTGGGGCGGGCTGCCTGCCCCACCCCTTCGAGAAGGAGGAACCGTCGATGATCCTCGAAGAGGAAATGGACGCAACACGCGAGCGCGAGCAAGTCAGGCAAGACGAGCTGGCCATGATTGCGGCGCTTGACACGCGCGCCGAATTCTACGAACTGCTGGCGAGTCTCTACTTCGCACCACTCAAGCAGGAGCAGATCGACAACCTTGCCCAGGCGGACCTTTCCGGTTGGGCCGAGCTGAACGAGCTCTTCGCCGAGGGCGCCAATGACATCGCCCGCTACCTGCGTAAACGCAATACGGGAACGCGCCAGGAACTTGCCGTCGACTTTACGGGCGCTTTCGCTGGCACCTCCACGTACAAGGGCAAGACCGCCGTGCCCTACAAGTCGGTATTCACGAGCGCCACGGGGCTGCTCATGCAGGAAGGCTATCGCGACGTCGTCCACGCCATGCGCGCGGAATCGGTCACGAAGCGCGCCGGGCTGGACTGGCCCGATGACCATCTATCGTTCCTGTTCGAATTCATGGCGCTGGAAAGCCGCCGCACGCGCGATGCGCTGCTAGATGGCCGCCTGGAACTGGCGCTGCATTACCTGAACGCCTCGGGCGATTTCCTGGACGCTCAGATTGCCTCATGGTTCGGCATGTTCCGCGACCAGGCGCTGCTCCTGCTTCACACCCGCTTCTATCGCGGCGTGCTAAAAATCACCCAAGGGTTCATCGAGCTCGACGAGCAGTCGCTGTTCGAAATGATCGATGTGGTGGAAAGCGCCGCTCCGGGCGACTTCGAGAGTCTGCACGAGGGCCAGGAGCCCCGCGATGAGCAGTGAGGAGGCCACCCCGAACGCAGAACCCGACGACCGTAGCCCGGGCCTGAGCAGGCGCGCCTTCATGGTGGGCGCGGCCGGCGCCGCGGCTATGATCGCCGTGGGTGGCGGGGTGAAGGCGTTCGCCGGGGAAAACGAGTTCGTATTTCCGCCCGGCGGGCAAACAAGCCAGCTTGTAGGCTCGTGCATCCGCTGCGACCGCTGCCGTTCCGCTTGCCCGCAGAACGCCATCAGCTTGGGGCATCTGGAAAACGGCCTGCTGAGCGTCCGCCTGCCCATCATGAAATACAGCCTGGGCTGGTGCGATTTTTGCGACGGAGAAGATGGCTTCCGCTGCGTAAAGTCATGCCCCACCGGAGCGCTTGTTCCAGGATTCGATCCGCACGCCGACAAGATGGGCATTGCGGTGTTCGACTACGACGAGTGCCTGCTCTTCCGCTCGGGTTCCCGCTCGTGCTCGAAGGAATGCCGGGACGCCTGCGCCTACGATGCCATCAAGGACACGCCCGATGGCGGCCTGGAAATAATCGCCGACCTATGCAACGGCTGCGGGGCCTGCGAATACGAATGCCCCTCGGCTAAGTACACCGCCTATGACGGATCAAACCGCCGCGGCGTGAACGTAGAAGTATGGAAGGGGTGAGCAACATGGCCAACGAAACTACAGCCAAGGAAAAGCCCCGCGCCGAGCAACGCGGAAAGTCGGCGCGCCTGCGCGCCACGGTAGCCATTCTGGCGTTCGTGGCCATGGGCGTGGGCCTGGCCATCCACAGCGGCACCGGAACCATTTCATCATTCGGCTGGGATTATATCGCCACCGTCTGTCCGCTGGGCGCGCTCGAATCCATCTTCGGCTCGTGGGCGTTCGTGCCGCGCCTGGTGATTGCACTTATCGCCATGCTCGCCGTGGTATGGGTTGCGGGTAAGGGCTTCTGCGGCTGGATCTGCCCCATTCCCTACGTGGGTAAACTCTTCCGCACCAAGAAGAGCTCCGCGCGCGAAGCAAACGAGCGCCATGCGGCGGCGAAGCTTTCTTACGAACGCTGGAAGAACAACGATGCTCCGCAGCGTAAGAAGCTCAACCTCGATTCGCGCCATGGCGTGCTCCTGGGAGCCCTGGCCTCCACGGCCATCTTCGGCTTCCCCGTGTTCTGCCTGGTATGCCCCGTGGGCCTGAGCGTCGCAACGTTCGTGCTGTTCTGGCGCATGGTGCAATACAACGAAGTCACGTTCTGCCTGCTGCTCTTCCCCGCCATCATCATCTTGGAGGTGGTGGTGCTGGGCAAATGGTGCGGCAGGTTCTGCCCGCTGGGCGCACTGTTTTCGCTCATCGGCTCCACGAACCGCACGTTCAGGCCCACGGTGGACCACGATGCGTGCCTGCGCGACACGAAGGGCGAGGCATGCAAGGCCTGCGCTTCTGCCTGCCCGGAGCACATCGACCCCTTCTCCGATATGGGCGAACGACCGATGACCGAATGCGTCAAATGCCGCAGCTGCGCCGACGCTTGCCCCGCGAGCGCCATCACGCTGCCGTTCCTGCCCGCCAAGCGCGCAAGCAGCGAAAACCCGGCACCTCCCACGCCGGAGATGCCATCCTAACGCGAACTTGCCGGGGCGCCCGTTATCCCTCCCTCCGCGGGCGCCCAGCTTTTTCGCCTAGCGGGTGACGGAGGGTGACAGAGGGACGGTTCTGTTGTCACCCCACTCCGCGACAAGGTGACAGGGGGACGGTTCTGCTGTCACCCCATAGTGCGCTTGCCACAAGCATTCCCTTGGAAAATTAACGCCCCAGATAGCGTGCGGAAACGGGAAAGTCGAAGTACGTTTCGGGATACGGCTCGTCTTCCAGCGTGAAGTGCCACCATTCGCAATCGATGGGCGCAAATCCGTTACGCACCATGGCGTTGCGCAGGACCATGCGATTGTCGAACTGCTCGTCGGTTATGCCATGGTAGCTGGGGTGGGATATTTCGCCAAAGAAGTCGAAGCGGCTGCCCATGTCGAGCTCCTTGCCCGTTGCCATGTCCAGCAACGTAAGATCGACCGTGCTGCCTCGGCTATGGGCGGACTGCTTGGCAATGTACCCCAGATTGAACAGGTCAGTCTTTTCCAAGTCGGGATAGAAAAACGGCTTCATGCGCAAGTCCAGGTCTTCGATGCCCCACAGCACGAAATGCTTCACCGCGCGGGCGGGACGATACGCGTCGAACACCTTCAGACGCAGACCACGCGCCGCCATTTCAGCTGCCACGCCCTTCAACGCACGAGCGGCATCGCGCGTGAGCAGCGCACAAGGCTCTTCGTAGCCGTCGATGCGGTCGCCCACGAAATTGTACGTCGAGTGATAGCGGATTTCCTGGATGATACCCGGTACGAAATCGGCAAGAACAACGAAACGAGAAGCATCCATGGTGGGGCTGGGCTGTTTCATAAGGCTCCTGACTCGAGCGCCTTTGATATCCCCATTGTACCAGCGGAGACGCAATGGGACCGCAACCCTTTACCATCAGAATGGCCCACTCGCGAATTCGGCTTGCAAACCCGCACAAAACGCGGACCGGACGGCTAGGAGGGAATGCCGTAAGGTGACAAATGGACGGTTCTTCTGTCACCCGTCACCCCTCCCTCATCCAGTGGCGCTTGCCGGTGACAGAGGGACGGTTCTGCTGTCACCTGCGCCACCCCGCACTGGGCCACCAGTGGCCAACCTTAAGCCGTTGGGTGACAGAAGAACCGTCCCTCTGTCACCCGACCCACCCTAGAGCGACATGCCCACCGTGAGATGCGAGAGGTAGAAAGCGAAACGCATGACGAACAGACCGCCGAACGCCAGCGCGCAGGCGCCAAACACGCGCCATGAAAGCGTGCGCGCGGACGCCCCGACGCCGCAATGCGTGAAAACCTGGGCCCCGACAATGGCGAAAGCGGCAGTCAACAGTGCACCCGTGCCGGCAAGCATAGCGCCATATCGGGGAACGAGCTCGGCTGCCTGATATAGCTCGTTGCCTACATAGGGAAGATTGCCCCATACGAATGCATACACAGCCATAAGCCCCACCGCGCAGAAGAAAGAAACACCCACGAGTACGCGGCAAAGCGCATCTTCCTTACGGCAAAATTCCGCATGCAGGAAGCAACCAAGAGCCAGCAACGGTCCAACAACGAGGCCGCCCAGGATGATGCTCGCGGGCGTAGTGGGCGTATTCCACGTTTCTATGGTACTCACGCTGTAGGCGAAACCGCACGCGCTCATGAACAAGACACCCGCTGCTGCCGTTACCAAGGCAAGCGCCTTGCGCAGGACAGGGTGCTCGCGTTCGGCGAACGTGATCATCCAGGAAAGCGCTGCCGCAACCAGGAACACGGCCGCTGAGGCCACCTCGTTCGAAAGGGGGCTCGCCCCCACGCGCGACACCACGTAAAGAGCATTCGAGGGATTCCCCAGATGCGTGGCGGAAGCCACAAGCCCCACCATGCACAGCACAAGGGGAACGCCAAGCGTCTTTCCCAAGCGATACGCACGCTGATGCTCCAGCTCGCCAAAGGCCAATTCCAAAACCATGATGACAAACGCGATGGCGGAAGCAGGGGCCAGTGCCGTGAAAAACACAAGGCTCACTTCTCCCGAGGCGTTCGAGAAAGCTATGTCTGCACCGCTCTGGAACATCTTGGCTACCGGTAAAAGCGCGGGATGACAGGATGCAAGCCCAGTTCGCTCTGCATTGCATCCAACGTAACAGCCGTAAGACGCGCAAGCGCACGATAGGCGGGATGCTTCGCCGCCTCTTCCATGACGTCCAAGAAATGCCCCGACCAGGTAAGCAGGTGCAGCTCCAGATACTCGGCCGTAAGCTCGGGCTTGTTCTGGGCAATCCACGCGGCAAGCTGCAACATGAGTCCAATATGGTCCTCGGGCTCCTTGTTGTGGCGGGCCTCGCTATCGATACCGTGTTCGCCCATCCAATCGCGCAAATCTAGGCACGTGCGCCCGAAAATCACGCACTCACGGTCAGTGTAGACCGATCCCCACGGCGGCGCGGCCTTACGGGCGGGACCTACGAACAGATTGCGAAAATCATCGGAAAGCGCCCGGCGCACGTCTCCGGCAGGCCAGGCGGCAAGCGCCTCGCACAGCGCCTGCAGAGGTTCGCCCGCCAACGCACCGGCGAAAGGCCACTGGCTGGCAGCGGCTTCGGGGTCGAGCTGCACCAGCGCGTCAAAGAGGGCGTCGGCATTCCCCAGGGCCGGGTCTTCGCGAAAAAGCGTACCCAGCGAGCTTCCCACGAACACGATACCCTCAAGCTGCTCGGGGGCAAGCAAGCGAGTCTCTTCGGTCATGGCACATCCTTTCAAGAAATTCACGCGCACTATGGTAGCGCATCGCAAAACGAAGAAGCAGGGTGCTCAGGCCCGCAGCCCGAGCACCCTGCCTTCACGGGAAACGGTTATAGCGTGAAGCCCACGGAAAGCTGCACGGCGTAGAAGGCCACACGAGCGGCAAAAATGCCCACGAGGCTCAGCGAGCACGCTGCGACAGCAGCGCCCATACCCGCCTTACGAAGCGCCACGAAAGCCGCGACTACGGCACCCAGCGCCACGCACGCCAGACCGCATACGGCGTAGGGAAGCGCCGCTGAAACCAGGCTGGCACCCTGCACAAGGGAATTCGAAAGCCCGCCAGCAATGCCCAACTGCACGCCCAGACCCACGATGGCCAACACGGCACCCGCCAGAGCCATAACCGACAGAGGCATACGCAGCTCCTGCATGCGATCGACGTTCAGGGCATGCGCAGCGCCCAGCACGACCACGCCCAGAGCCGCACCGCCAGACAGAAGATACCCCACCATAGCAACGGGCGAAACGATCAGATTCCACGAAGGGATGGTGGGAATCATGTAGGCCAGGCCCATGAACACGGCAAAAGCCACGGCGAGCAGGGCAAGCACGGTCGTGAACGCCGTGCGAGCACCCCGCGCAAGCTTGCCGGCAAGGGCAAGAGCCACGTACACGATAGCCGCAAGGAAAAACACGACGCCCACAGCCACCTCATTGGTGAGCGGAGAAGCACCCAGCCCCAAGATAGCGAATGGCGCATGCAGTGGATTAGCCAAATGCGCGGTCGCGCACAGGAACGCCACCAGTACCACGCCCAGGGGAACAAGCGTCATCTTATCGATATGCGCCAGCTCCTCATCGGAAAACTCTGCCACGCGAAAGGCAATCGCCAGCGCGGCGAAGGCGCCAGCGCCCAGCGGAGCCAATGTGGTGAACAGCGTAAGGGGAAGTTCGGAAAACAGCGATTCCACGTTAGATCACCTCAAGTTCGTTGACGATGGAGCCCAAGCCCGATTCAGCCGGGCAGGCATGCTTGCTGGGCTTGATGAATAGGTTAGGCTGCGTGTGCTCCACCTTCGGAAGCGGCGCTATGTTGCCGCGCTCGCCTAGGGCTTCCATTTCGTCTACGGGACCGAACTGCAGAGCGCGCATGGGGCATGCCTCCACGCAGATAGGCTGCTGGCCGGCACTTACGCGACTGGCACAGCCATCGCACTTCACGCTGTGGCCCTTCGAGCGATCCACCTTCGGCGCATTGTAAGGGCAAGCCATATGGCAGTATCCGCAACCAATGCATTTATCGGTATCCACGGAAACGAGCCCAGTATCGCCGTCCTTGTGCATAGCTCCCGTCGGACACACCTTGGTACATGCCGGGTCGTCGCAGTGATTGCACGCCACGGAAACGTAGTAGGTGAACACGTCGGGAATGGCAAAGCCGTTCTCGTCGGTACTCCAGCTGCCGCCACCGTACTCGCAGATGCGGCGGTACGCGTAATCGGCAGGCAGGTCGTTATAGTCTTTGCAGGCAAGTTCACAGGTCTTGCAGCCCGTGCAACGCTTGCCGTCGAAAAAGAATGCGTATTGCGTCATGGCTACCTCCCTACGCCTTCGCAATTTCAACGAGGATGGTGTGCGACGGATTTGCCTTTGCAAGCGGGCTAGGATGTCCGCTCACGAGCGTATTAATGCACCCGCCTTCGTCAGTGCCGTCGGCCCCGCCCTTATACCAGGCGCCTTGACCAGCGGCCACCACGCCGGGCATCACGCGCGGAGTAACGCGTGCTTCCATATGGGTCGTACCCTGCGCGTTGGTGATCTTCACACGGTCGCCCGTCTGAATGCCGCGAGATTCCGCATCGGCGGGGTTGATCCACACCTGCTGACGGTTTGCCTGCTGCAGCACGTCGATAGGTGCATAGCACGAATGCGTACGACCCTTGAAGTGATAGCCGGTCATCTGTAGCGGCGTGGCTTCGCTAGCATTCAGATAACCGCCGTTTTCGGGGGCGTACACGGGAAGCGGGTCGATGATATCGGCCTCGTCGAGCTCCCACGTACCGGCAATTTCGGCAAGCTCTTCGGAATAGATCTCGATCTTACCCGAAGGGGTCTTCAGAGGATTGGCGATGGGATCTTCGCGAAAGTCCTTGAAGGCCACGGAATGGCCATCGGGATCGGCCTTCTTCACGATATGGCTCTTCCACGCCTCGGCAAACGGAGGCAGCGGACTGCCGTCCTCGATCATCGAGTTGTAGATGATCTCAAGCCATTCCATTTCGTCGTGGCCTTCGGTGAAGGCTTCCTTACAACCCATCTTCTCAGCGATGTCGGTGAGCACGGAATACAGCGTGCGTCGCTCGAACTTCGGCTCGGTAGCGGCTTCGCCCAGAATGACATAGCCCATGTTGCCAGCGTAGTCGTTGGAGTTGTACGTGGGCTGTTCCTGCGGCATAGCGTCGGGCAGCAGGATGTCGGCGTACTTGGCGCTGTCGGTCATGAAGGTTTCCCACACCACGATGAACTCGCACTTGGTGTCGTCCTTCAGAATCTCGTGCGCCCGGTCGATTTCGCCATGCTGGTTGGTAAGGCAATTGCCGGCGTAGTTCCACATGAACTTGATAGGCACATCCAGCCTGTCCTTGCCCTTCACCCCGTCGGCCAAGGCAGTGAGCTCAGTGGGATGGTCGATGGCGTTCAGCCAATTGAACGTGCTGATGGACGTTTCCACCGGGTTGTCTTCCATGGGAACGCTGGCCCAGGCCAGGTAGTAGCCATCGTGGTCGCTGCCCGTGTTCCCGCCGTTGATACCCACATTGCCCGTAAGAATAGGCAGCATGCAGATAGCGCGAGCGGTCTGCTCGCCGTTGCTACGACGCTGAGGACCCTTACCCTGGTAGATGGCGCAGGGCTTGGCCGTGCCGATTTCGCGCGCCAGACGCTCGATGGTTTCCTGCGGAATGCGCGTGATCTCGCTGGCCCAGGCAGGAGTCTTCGCCGTTTTGTCGGCACCGTTGCCCAAGATGTAATCCTTGTACGAAGCGTTCTTGCCCTTCGCGCTTTCGGGCATAGTGCTTTCGTCGTAGCCGATGCAATACGTGGCCAAGAATTCCTCGTCCACCAGATCCTCGGTGATAAGCACGTAGGCCAGGGCATCCACCAGAGCGGCGTCGGTGCCGGGGCGGATGGGAATCCACTCATCAGCGCGCGTGGCGGCGGAATCGCTGTAACGTGGGTCGATGACGATTACCTTCGCATGGCCTCGCTCCAGCGCCTCCATGAGGTGATAGCCTGCGCCGCCACCCGACATGCGGTTTTCGGCGGCGTTTTCCCCAAAGAGCACCACGAGCTCCGCGTTCACGATGTCGGAATTGGAATTCGCGGCGCGCTTGCCGTACAGGTACGGCAACGCCTTGGCAATCTGCGCGGAGCTATACGTGCCGTAGCGATTCAGGTAGCCGCCGTTCAGCACGCACAGGCGCGGAATGAAATCAGCGATATTACACGCTTGCACGCCCGTGCCATAGGGAATGAAGATAGACTCGGGGCCATACTCGCTCAAGATGCGCTTGTATTCGCTTGCGATGGTGTCAATGGCCTCGTCCCAGCTGATGCGCTCGAACTGACCGCTGCCGCGTTCTCCCACGCGCTTCATGGGATACTGCAGACGGTCGGGACTATTCAACCAACGACGAATGGAACGGCCGCGCTGACATGCGCGAATCTGATGATTGCCGAATTCGTCGTTGCCCGTGTTATCGGTTTCCACCCAGTAGACTTCATTGTCTTTCACGTGCAGGCGAAGGGCGCAGCGGCCTTCGCAGTTCGTGGAGCATGCCGACCAGCAAACGGTGTCCTGGTCGTTTTCCGCCGCGCGTGCTTCGGTCACGCCAAACGGATTCTGGTTGGCGAGAACGCTTCCCCCCGCCGCGGCAAGCGCCGCAAGCGCGCTCGTGGATTTCACGAACGAGCGACGGCTCATGCATGTCTCTGTCATCGGTCCTCCTTCTACGTCTTCGATTCCAAAAGACGCTCGAAGAATAATGCGATGAACATGTGCCTCTGTCACATATAGTATGTGAATCTGCTGCTCAGCGCCCCGTATGTGACATTCACCCACTCGGCTGCGTTGATTTTTCGCAACGTGCAGGATAGGCTACAGAACGTCGGCTGCACAGGAGGGAGGACTATGCGCGATATCATTGTGGGGCTCGTTCGCCCCACGCTACCCGCAATGGGATACGCGCTTTTCCTGGCGGTGAACGCAGCGGGCGTATGGGGTGGCGTATTCCCGTTCCTGCCGCTTGACTTCCAAACCTACGACTTGCTGCTGTGGTTCTATCTGGCACAGGCGGGCACGCTCTTCGTCACGTTCTTCGCGGGTGCGCGCCTTTCCTTCACCGGGAACGGTTTTCTGGAGAAGGCTCCGGTGCTAAAAGCAGCGCTCCCTTACTTCCTGGGATGGTGCGGACTTATCGCAGCCATCTACGTGCACGACCACACGGTGGAGCTCACCGTAGCTGGCGGTGCCCTGCTGGGCCTGGGAAGCGGCGCGTTCTACCTGCAGTGGCAGCGCTACTTCGCTGCCACCGCCGAAGAAGTGGGCGAACGCAACATGCTCACCGGCGGCATGTACGCCGCGGCTATCTACTTCGCGCTCTACCTTATCCCACGGGCGATTACGGCACTGCTCATCCCTACTGTTTTCCTACCGCTGTTCAGCATGGCCCTTACGCTGGCGAATCGCACGATCGATCCGAATCAACCCATGTTCCAGGACGGCCCACGGCAGAACCGGCGCGTGTACCGCCGCGCGTTCGCAAGCATGTGGCGCAGCGCCCTATGCCTGGGAGGCTTCGCGCTATGCACGGGACTAATCCGTGCCACAGCCATAGAGTCGCCCACCATAGGATCGCTCGTGAACATCCTCTCAATGGCTGGTCTATTCGTGGCCGGTCTAGCCGTATTGGCCCTATGGCAGCTGAAGGGCCTGCGCCTGAATATCGTAAAGCTCTACCAATTCACCTACCCCGTAGTCGCCACGGCGTTCCTAGTGCTACCCGCCACGCGCCTGGGATACGTGCGCTGGCTGGCGGCAGCCGTGTACGCGCTATACAGCATCGGCCTATTGCTCATGATGCTGCAATGCGCACAGACCTCGCGTGCTCGCGGCGTAGAGCCCATGTTCGCCTACGGAATGTTCGGCGGCATCGTATACGGCATGCATGATATGGGCTTCATCATGGGCAGCATCGGTCACCAGATAACCAATCAACTCGTCACGCAAAACACGCTCGTTTCCCTTGCATCCGTCTACCTGCTAGGCATTCTGTTCTTCGCGGTCACCGTGAACTTCCGCGGCACGGCTCCACGCCTGCTGCAAGGCGATTCCATCGAACTGGTAAGCGCTCACCCAAGCGCCGTTCCCCCACGACCCAAATCGGTGGAACGCGTGGCCGAAGGCGAACGTTTTCACCACGACCGCGTTGCCAAACAGGTCTATCTGCTGCAAACCGAATTCCGCTTAAGCGATCGTGAGGCCGAAGTGGTCGATTTGGTGGTGCGCGGCAACACGGTGGCTCGCATCGCCGAGCTTCTCACCGTTTCCGAAAACACCGTACGCACCCACATGAAGCGCATCTACACCAAGCTTTCCGTGCACCGCAAGCAAGAGCTTATCGAACTCGTGGAACGATACGATCCCTCACCCACAGGGTGACAGGGGGACGGGTGACAGGGGATTCGAGCGCCCGGGGAACGAGCCTGCGGCTCGTTCCCAGCGAGAATGGGTTCCCGCTTGCGGGAACCCTCGGAACGGCCCGCAAGGGGCAGCCCCGCGGGAAATGAAAAAAGGCGCCCGTAGGCGCCTTATGAATTTAGTCGCGGGGGCTGGATTTGAACCAACGGTCCAGGGGTTCGCTAAAGCTCACCCGTTCTCGCTCAAAACAGTCCACCGGACTGTTTTGTCGGCGCTTCGCGCCGTCGCTCGAACCCTCCGGGTTATGAGCCCGCGTTTCCAGCATCGCGAAGTCTCGTTATTTCCGTCCGAAAATCGAATTGGGTTGCGAGGTCTTCATCGGGACCGAATACCGCTATCCCAAGAAGAAGTCTGGCGCGCGCACTATGCGAATCCCGTCGACGTCGGGAGGGTAGCTTCCCTGGCGCACGACGACCCACTTCGGATGGTTGTCGGCAATGGAGCGCAGGGGGGCCAGCTCCCGCTCGCGTGTTGACTCGTCTGCCATAGAATCCGCCACCTGAACGTAGAGCACCTCGCCCTCGCGCAGGCATACGAAGTCAACCTCTTTCTGGTAGAGCTTACCAACGTGCACGGACCACCCGTCGTACAGCAGCTGGAGGTACACGGCATTCTCGAAGACGCGGCCGACATCGGAGGCGCGATAGCCCATCAGGTACGAGCGCAAGCCAGTGTCGACGATGTACTGCTTGGGCAGCGTGCGCAGCACCGCCTTGCCGTGCAGGTCGTAGCGCTTCGCGGGGTAGAACGCATAGGCATCGTTGAGCGCCTTCACGTAGGCCGCAACGGTCTTGTCGGTGACCTTCGCGGTCTGGGAGAGCGCGCCTGCCATGCCGTTGGCGGACATGGTGTTGCCGACGTTGTCGGCGAGAAACTCGCACACGAGCCGCAGCATGTCGGGGTTGCGTATGGCGCGCTCGGTGGCGTTCCTCTCGCGATCGAGGATGTCGCGCACCACGACGGTCTCGTAGAGCGACGAGAGGTACGCCTCGTGCTGCGCCTGTGTGGTGGCAAGCGAGGCGATGGCGGGCATCCCGCCGAAACGCAGGTAGCGCATAACGAGGTCGTCGGTCAGCACCGGGTCACCCCCGTCGCGCAGCATGATGGAGTTGCCCTCTGCCGGGCGCAGGCCGCAGAAGTCGGCATACTCCCGGAATGACAGGGGGAGCATCTTCACCTCCACGTAACGGCCGGACAGGTAGGTCGCGAGCTCGCCGGAGAGCAGGAACGCGTTCGAGCCCGTGAGGTAGATGTCGCAGTCGAAGCCGACGCGCAGGGAGTTCACGACGTCGTGCCATCCCTCGACCCGCTGGATTTCGTCGAGGAAAAGATAGGTCTTGCCCTCACCCATGCGGGACTTGCACCATTCATAGAGGTCGCCGTCAGTGCGCACCCCGCTCTCGCGGTCCTCGAGGTTAAGCGAAGCGAAGTTCCGACCGGGTACGCCCTCGCCCTCGATATGCTCGCGCACGAGCTGGAGCAGCGACGACTTGCCGCAGCGGCGCACGCCCGTAACGACCTTGACGAGGCCGGCGTCGCGGAACATGAGCGCACGTTCCAGATACGTGGGACGCTGGATCAAGTTTGACGCCATAGACTCTCCGTTCCGAAAATTTCAATTTGATTTTACTTTTCGGAATTATACTGCAGAGAAGCGCGGATTGCTACTCTTCGACAATCTTCTCGGGAACGTACTGTACCCGCCCCGCCTGCGTCGTCTTTCCGGTTGCGATTAATGCGCGCTCGAGGGCTTCCGTATCCTTCCGCCCGAGGTCGAGGACCTGGTGCATCTTTTTGTCTTTATTTACGAACCTCACGTGGAACAAATCTTTATTGTCCTTGTCCTGGTCAATGAGAATCATCGTGCTGTACTCCGCGAAGGGGTACTCCTCGACGCTGATCGCACCCGGTTCCTTCATGACATACCAGGCTGGTTCATAGCCCCTTTCCGGCTTATCGGCGAGCTCGGGTATCACCCATTCGCCACCCATCTTCCTTGCTGTGCGGAGCTTTCCCCTCCTTATCCACTGCCTTACGGTGACGGGCGTCACTCCGTACAGTTTCGCGAATTCCTCGACCGAGAGCATCTCGCACTCGACGCAAATCAGCGTGAACTCGACTTCGGAAGTCATTGTGAGCCCACCATCTCTCCATTCGAGCTCTGTTGCCCGGCAGAGATTGAGCTCTATCGATGTGTCCTCGAAGTCGTACTCGTAAAACCAGCGTGGCTCAACCTGCGTCGGTAAGTGGCAAGCTTGCAACTTTTCCAGGAAACGCTGGCACAGCTCTAAGCGCTTCTCACGCATAGCCTCTGAGATGCCCGTTTCGTCTTCAGTAGCTACGTATTCCATGTACCCCTTGAATGAAGCGACGAGCTCCGCTTTGGGGAAGAGGCCCTCTTCCCTGAATGCCTTTTCGGCTTTTTCGTGATCTAGCATGGTCAAGTAGGCTATGGGTGGATATTGAATCATTGGTTTACGTCACGTTTTACCGTTGAGTGGATGTTATTAGCCCTGAAATGGCGCGCTTCCGCCTGCGTATAATTGGGTGCGTGGCTAAAAGCCGGCGTCACCCGCCTGCAACACTGATCGCTACAATGTTGCGTTTTGGAATTCAACCAACCGATTGTCATTTGGTGAAGGTACCAAATCTGGCAATTGCCTCATCGATGGTCATCGCGCCGGTTCCAACCCCGTAATTCGCCTGCCTAAACTGCAAGACCGCATCGTCCGTCAAGCCGATGACCTCCGGCGACAGGATTCGAGACTCAGGAACGTCACCGAATGCGGCGTATACACTGTTAAAAGACAGGTCCTTGGTCGGCGACATGAGCCCCTTGTTCTGTGCCATCTCGTTCAGCTCCCCTGATGTGACCAGAAAACGCATGAACTCGTTGGCCATATCCAAATTCGCGCTTTCCTTGTTGACGGAGAACTGAAGGTTCGGCATGTCGAGGAAGTAAGCACCCTCATCAGACATCGGGACGGGGGCAAAAGCATAGGTAAAGGGGTTAGCGATAAACGCCTCGGAACGGCTTTCCCTCTTCTTCGTCCCAGAGACGGCATCTCCAGAGCAGATCATCATGGGAACATCGCCTTCGAAGAAGCGAAGAATCACGGCATCGTAGTTGTTCTCGATTTCAGCGCAGGCTTCGAGGTCCACGCAGCCGTCGTTGATGAATTGTGTCGTCATCTCAAGCGTGGGCTGCATGTACTTGCCAGCCGAAGGATCGAGGGAGTTAAGGCTTTTAACAGCCTCTGCATCGTTCGCCACGGTTCCGCAGAAGAACGGATAAGCCGCCAAGGTGAACAGCGACGTCGTCTCCTCTTTGGAGAAGCCCATCATCGGGTTCTGGTAGCCCTTCTCGCGGAACGCCTTGCAAACCTCGACCAGTTCCTTATAGGTTGTAGGAACGCTTAGGCCCTCTTTCTCGAAGAGATCCTTGTTCACAAGCATGCCGTAGGTGTTTGCGAAAACCGGGACCATCGGAAGCGTGCCGTCGTCCGTGTTCAGGATAATATTGCTGCGGATGCAATCCAGGTCAAGGCCCAGCGCGGGATCGGCCAGGTTCTCGGCGTGATCAATGGAAGACTTGTATTTATCCCGACCGTACATCCAGGAGTAATTGACGTAGATGTCTGGAGCATCGTTTCCGTTCAAAACCGTGCCAATCATGTTGTTGTAGTCATCAACCTTTGTGTAGACCAGTTCCACATCGGGATAGTATTCGTTGAAGCGGTCGAACTCGGCTTCCAGCGCCTCGAAGTTGTCGTAACCGCCGGCCACGATGATATGGCCGGTAGTGGAAGCATCCAGAGCCGGCTGGAAACCTTTCTCGGTCGTCGCTTCCTGCTTAGTCGAGTTGCTGCATGCTGTCAGACACAGGACTATCAGCGCCGCCAAGAGTATGAACGTCGTCTTTTTCACGACCGCCCCTTTCTTCCGTGGCCCTCCGGATTTCCTTGATGACCAACTTCATATCAACGGGCTTTGCGATATGCCCGTTCATTCCCGCATTCAGGCATTCCGTGACGTTTTCAGAGAACGCATCGGCCGTCATCGCAACAATCGGAATGGAAGATGCCCAGGAATCTTCCATGCTCCGAATTGCCCTGGTTGCATCGAGGCCGTTCATCTCTGGCATCTGCACGTCCATGAAAATCAACTGGTAGTCGCCCTCTTCGGCCCGGCGCATCATATCCACGCAAATCCGCCCGTTTTCCGCGCGGTCGGTGATGATGCCGAACATGGCAAGCATGGCAGAAACAACCTCCCAGTTGATGTCATTGTCCTCGACAATAAGGACGCGCAGCCCTTGCAGGTCGGCGTAATCGTCCTCTGGCTCCTGGGAGGTGGACTCTTTGCCAATCAGTTCGTTAATCTTGTCGTAGAGCGTGGAGCGGAATAGCGGTTTGCTGACGAAGCCGTCCGCACCAGCCTCTTTCGCTGCATCCTCGATTTCCGACCAGTCATATGCGGAGATGAGCAGAATCGGAATGTCAACGCCGATATCCGAGTGGATTCGGTTGATGGTCTCAACACCGTCGACCTCAGGCATTTTCCAGTCGACGATAACGACACCGTAATCCTTCCCAGAAAGATGCCTGTGCTCAATCATGCCAAGAGCCTCCAGCCCGCTTCGAGCCTGCTCGACTGTGGCGCCAAGTGACTCGAGGGCGTCAGTGGCTGTCTCGAGCATGATCTCGTCGTCATCGATGATTAGAACGTCGATGGGCTCGAGCTGCATGTCATCCCGCTGTCTGTCGGCCACGGGGATATCCAGCACGACGGTAAAGGTCGTTCCCTCGCCTTGCTTGCTTTCGCACTCGATCGTTCCACCCATCAGGTCGACCATCTGCTTTGTAATGGCTAGGCCAAGGCCGGTTCCCTGAATACTGTTGACACGGCTGTCGATCTGACGCGAGAAAGGCTGGTACATGGTCTCCATGTATTCCGGGCTCATGCCGATGCCCGTGTCGGCCACAACGTACGTCAGCTTTATACAACCAGGTTGGGCGCTCTCTTCCTCGCGCATATCCACACTAACGCGCCCGCCGGGTTCGGTGTACTTGATGGCATTGGAGAGGATGTTGATGTAAATCTGGTTCAGGCGAAGCTGGTCTGCGTACAGGTATTCTTTCTCAATCCGGTAGATATGGAAGCTGAACTCTATGTTCTTTTCCTTGATCATCGGCTGCGAGATGTTCACGAGGTTCTCGACCGTTTCCACAATGGAAAACGTCAAAGGGCTCAGCTTCAGCTTTCCGCTTTCCACCTTGGATATATCGAGAATGTCGTTGATGAGCGTCAGCAGATGATTGTTGGCAAGGCTGATCTTCCGAAGGCTTTCCCTCGTCGACTCAACGTCCCCAAGGTTCTTCTCGGCAATCGACGTGAGGCCGATGATGGCGTTCATGGGCGTGCGGATGTCGTGTGACATGGTGGAGAGGAAGTCGGTCTTCGCCTTGTTGGCGGACTCCGCTTCCTTGGCCGTAGCCTGGAGACGCTTGTTCAAGTAACGCATGAAAAACAGGTCGCAGAGGAACAGGATGAGCAAGCCGGCGGAAACGACGCCGACCAGCAGCCAGTTTTCAGTACCCACATGGAGATCCTGCGCTGGCACGAAGCCCAACATCGTCCACCCAGCGGTAGCGGTGACGGGGGTATAGGCGAGTATGCATTCCTGCCCGTGCGAGTCGAACATCGAAATCGAGCCCGTCGATGAAGTGACCTCGTTGAACAGTTCCTTCGTCGATGCAGGATCCGAGGGATTATAGGAATTGTAGAACTCGAAGAAACTGGAGTTCTTGAAGCTGTGTCCTTTGAGGATGTAGTCGCCGTCGGCGTCGATTATGGAAAGTTCGGCGTGCGCAAACTGCTGTTGCGGCAAAACCCATTTCTGCTCAAGCTCCGACACGGGAATCACTCGCAGGAGCAGCGCATCTTTAGGCTTTTCGCTTTCCACGTCTTTCAACGTAACCTTGTTGCAGAAAGCCAGCGATTGCTCGCCGTTCATCGGGTTGGTGTAAGCGCGGGAAATGTTGATCGATTCCCCGATTTCATTAATCCAATCCACGTCCTCGAGCAAACCCACCCGTTCATAGGAAACGGCATAGTCGTCAGTCGTGCCCTGTTTCGGACGCGTGGAGAGCCCTGTAAGCGTGTCAAGGTCAATCAGATGCGCCGATGTGTTCTCAAGCACATGCGAGGCGCGGATGTAATCGGCTGCCTCTTCCATAGTCATGGACTTGTTGTTGATATAGCGAGCCCACACATCGCAAATACGCTGCTCGCCCTCCAGATAATTCCCCGTCACCTGTTCCAAGGCGACCGTGGTGTTTTCAAAATTCTCTACTTGCCCCTTGTAAGACTCGCTGCTTTCGAATCTGGAATAGAGCACAACGAAGATCAAGATGGCGGCTATGATGATCACATTGGCAGCGATTATGGCTATCTTTTTCATGCCTTGATCTTCCTCAAAAGCCAACTCATGATCTCCGGCGTTCAAATCTCTAAATAAAGAGAACAACCGCTAATCATGCGTAACAACATGAGAGTAATTAATCATATCATGCGAGTATCATTTATTGCCATTGCAGTCGTTTGCGCTATGTGTCCACGTCATAATCAGATGGCGGGCAACAAGCTATACAATGACATATATGCATACCTAAACTGCGAAGGGTATATTGACCATGCTTAAGAGCCATGAGAAATTCCATTCGGAGAACGGTAAACGACTGCTGCTCATTGCCGACGACGAGCTCATAAACAGAGAGATCCTACGCGAAATCCTGCAAGACGAATACGAGCTGCTCTTCGCCGAAAACGGCGAAGAGGCGCTGGAAGTGGTGCGCAGGTGCAAAAACGTCCTCTCGCTCGTCCTTTTAGACCTGAAAATGCCCGTCATGAGCGGCACGGACGCCATGTACGCCATGCGCGACGACCCCGAATTGGCCCATATCCCCATCATCGTTGCGACGGCTGACCAGAATGCCGAAGTGGAAAGCTTGCATCTCGGGGCGAACGACTTCATCTCCAAACCCTATCCTCAAGCAGACGTCATCCATGCACGTATCCAGCGCGCAATCGAGCTGCACGAAGACCGGCTCATTATCACCAAAACGGAACGCGACGAGCTGACGGGCCTGCTCAACCGCGAATTCTTCTACCAATACGCCGCGCAGTTCGATCACCACCACGCATCCACGGAAATGGACGCCATCGTTGTCGACATCAACCACTTCCGCCTCATAAACGAGCGGTTCGGCACGAATTATGGCGACGAAGTGCTGCGATGCGTCGGAAACGAGCTCCTCTCCGTCGTGCGTGAGGCCGGCGGCATCGTCTGCAGAAGCGAAGCTGACAAGTTCATGGCATATTGCCCCCACGGCCAAGATTACGAAACCATGCTCGAGAAGGCTTCTAGAGGGATTGCCGGCGAGAACGCCGAAGACACTCAGACATGGTTGCGTATGGGCGTGTACGAATCCGTTGACAAAACGCTGGAAACCGAAAGGCGATTCGACCGCGCTCGGATGGCGGCCGACACGGTCCGCGGAAGTTTCGCCAATCAAATCGGCGTGTACGACGCCTTGCTACATGAAAAAGAGCTGTATTCGGAGCGCCTGATCGATGACTTCGCAGCAGCCATCAAGGAACAGCAGTTCGAGGTATACTTCCAACCGAAATTCGACATCCAGTCCGAAATCCCCGTGCTGGTAAGCGCCGAGGCCCTCGTCCGTTGGAATCATCCAACGCTTGGGATGGTGTTTCCGGGCGCCTTCATTCCCCTCTTCGAAGAGAACGGTCTTATCCAGCGTCTCGACATCTATATATGGCGTGCCACCGCCGCCCGAATCAAAGAATGGAAGACGCGGTTCAACTTAGTGGCGCCGGTGTCCGTCAACGTGTCGCGCATCGACATGTATGACCCGCATCTCGACAGGATCCTGCTCGGAATCCTCCAGGAATACAGTTTGAGCACGAGCGAGCTTCTTCTCGAAATCACCGAATCGGCCTACACGCAAGACTCGGCGCAGATCATCGAAACCGTAAGCAATTTGCGCAGCATCGGTTTCCAGGTGGAAATGGACGACTTCGGCACGGGTTATTCCTCGCTCAACATGCTCTCGTCCCTGCCGCTCGACGCGCTGAAGCTCGACATGCAGTTCATCCGAAGCGCATTCACCGAAGGCGGCGACACCAAGATGATCGAGATTATCATCGACATCGCCGACTACCTTTCGGTCCCCGTCATCGCAGAGGGCGTGGAAACCGAGGAGCAGCTGAATGCCTTGCGCGACATGGGATGCGACCGCGTGCAGGGCTACTATTTCTCCCCTCCGGTTCCAGCAAACGAATACGAGAAGTTCGTCGCCGAGCGAAACGAGATCGATGTGGCGGTATCTGCCAAGCTGACGCCTTCGCGCGAAATCATTCCCCACAACAGGTCGTTGGCTTTCGAAGAAGTCACTCACGCGCTTTCGGCCGGATTCGATGTAGTCTTCTACGTCGACATCGAAAGCGATCACTACATCGAGTTCACCTCGCAAGGCAAACCCGAGAATCTTCAAATCGAAAACAGCGGGTCGAACTTCTTTAAAGATGCGTGGGGCCTTCTGTTCGAATCGATTCATCCCGATGATGAGATGAGAGTCGGATTGTCCACGCAGAAGAACACGCTGCTCCTGCAGCTCGCGGGGCACGACCCCTTCTACATGACATACCGCATTATGGAAGACGGTCGCTCCGTATACCACGCCATGAAATGCATCAAAGCCCGCTCGAACGATGACCACCATATCGTCATAGGCATCAGCAACATCGATATGCAGATACGGCAGGCGCTTGCCGATATGAACATACGCACGGAAAACACGGGCCCGAACGCTTATTAGAACAAGACATGCGATACCGGCTCAATGATGCAATTGAACAATCTGGAGATGGGAGCTCACTATGACGCTTGACGACCTGATCGCCTTCGGCGCGAACGTTGACGAAGGCCTCTCGCGATGCATGAATAACGAGACTTTCTACCTGCGCCTGGTCGAATCCTTGAAGGGAGAAAAGGGTTTCGAATCACTGCAGACCGCCATCGCTGCCGGCGATCTCGACGCCGCGTTTGAAGCCGCCCATGCGTTGAAGGGCGTTCTCGGCAACCTATCCATTACCCCCCTTTACGAGCCCGTGTCCGAGATCACCGAGCTGCTGCGTGTAAAGCAAGATGCCAACTACCCTGCTCTGGTCGATGCGATCATGCTCAAATGGAACGAGTTCCTGGCGCTGTAACCAATAACACACGAGCCTCATCCCGCTCGAGCCGTCGATGAGGAGAGGGGACCTTGCCATGACCGCCGAACGAAAAGCGACATGTACGTTCTTCATATTGGCGACCATACTTGCTCTCGCGGGCGCAGTTGCCCTTGCCATAACATCGCCCGATGCGGCTTGGGCCGATCAGGGCGATTCGAAAACAGTACGCGTCGGCTACTACGAAAACGAGGTCTTTCAAGAAGGCGCCCAAGCTGACGCCGTGAAGACCGGATACGCCTACGAATACTACCGCAAGCTCAGCGAATACACCGGCTGGGAATACGAGTACGAATACGGCAGCTTCAGCGATCTGTACCAGATGCTCCTGGATGGCAAAATTGACTTGCTGGCGGGTTTGGCCTTCAAGGAAGACCGTACCACGCTCATAGGCTACCCTGACGCCCCGATGGGCAACGAGACGTACAACTTGGTGAAGCACGATACCGATGAAGACACCACCATCGACCCCAACTCGTTGAACAGTAAAAAGATCGGGGTACTCGACAGCGCCGTCTCCGATGCGCTCAACCGCTATCTCGACAACCAGCAGATAACGGCTGAAGTGATCAAATTCGAAGACTACGAAAATCTCTTTGCAGCGTTCGATTCCGGCGATTTGGACGTCATGGCCGCTGAAGGAGACGGGGCCTACGGACGAAACCATGCCGAAGTGCTCTTCACGTTCGGTACATCCGATTACTACCTGTGCACAACCATTCATCGACCCGACTTGCTTGCAGAACTGAATGCTGCACAAACGCTGCTGGCTATCGAGGAACCGAATTATGTGAGCTCGCTGCGCGCAAAATACTATTCGAACAGCATTTCCTCGCGAACGTTCTCGGCAGAGGAGCGAAAGTGGATCGACACGCATGACAGCCTGAGAATCGGCTATCTGGAGAACTATCTCCCTTACAGCGACACGGACAAGAGCGGACAGGTCACGGGCCTCGTAAAAGATGTCGTCCCGAAAATCTTCGACAGCTTGGGAATAACCGGTCTCGAGATCACATACATCGGATACGCAAGCTATGACGAGATGATTGCCGATATAGGCACAGGCACCATCGACGTCGCGTTCCCGGTCGGAGGCGGGCTGTATTATGCCGAGGAGGGCGGCATCTACCAGTCTAACCCCGTCGTCTCGGCGCCGACAGAGCTCGTCTACAAAGGCGAATTCGCCGAAAACACCACGTCCTCGTTCGCAATCAACGAGAACAACCGGATGCAGTACTACTACGTCAAAACGTATTTCCCCGATGCGGAAATCAAGTTCTACCCCTCAATCGACGAATGCCTCCACGCTGTACTCGACGGCAAGGCTAATTGCACAACGCTCAACGGCCTACGCGCGAACGACATCTTGAAGAACAGCGCTTACAAAGGGCTGTCGTTGCGCCAGACGACGCGCAACGACGACCGCTGCTTCGGCGTTGAAATCGGCAACACGGGGCTTTTGAGGATCTTGGACCGGGGCATCAACGTCGTCGGGGCCGATTATGCCCAAAACCTGTCGTACCGATATACGGAAGGCTTGCGCTCCTACAGCTTCATCGACATGATCCTTGATCACACAGCAGTTTTCGGCACGATCCTAGCAGCGATTATCGCGCTCGTGATCCTCTTCCTCGTGCGCGAGGCAAGACGAAGGAGCAGGCAGATTCTCGAGAAGGAATCCGCCCGCCAGGAACTCGAAGCGAAAAACCGCGAACTCGCCGCCAGCGAGCAGGCTCTTTCGGACGCCCTCATCACTGCCGAGCACGCTAACAAAGCAAAGACCACCTTCCTGAACAACATGTCCCACGACATCCGCACGCCGATGAATGCCATCGTCGGTTTCACCGCACTTGCGGCCTCGCACATCGACAACAAGGAGCAGGTGAAGGACTATCTCGGCAAAATTGCCGTTTCGAGCCAGCACCTCCTGTCCCTCATCAACGATGTGCTCGACATGAGCCGCATCGAGAGCGGCAATATAACCCTCGACGAAACCGACGTACACCTGCCCGATGTCATCCATGATCTGAGAACGATCATCCAGTCCAATATCGCCTCCAAGCAGCTCGAGCTGTTCGTCGACACGCAAGATGTCGTGCACGAGGACATCGTCATCGACAAGCTGCGCCTCAACCAGGTGCTGCTCAACATCCTATCCAACGCCATCAAGTTCACACCGAACGGTGGGACCATCAATTTCCGCATCATCGAGAAGCCCTCTTCTTCGAAGGGCATCGCAAACTTCGAATTCAGGATCAAAGACAGCGGCATTGGAATGAGCGAGGAGTTCCAGAAAACGATCTTCGAGGCATTCACGCGCGAACGAAGCAGCACCGCCAGCGGTATCCAGGGCACTGGCCTCGGGATGGCCATCACAAAGAACATCGTCGACATGATGGGTGGCACCGTCTCGGTTATATCCGAGGAGGGCAAGGGCAGCGAGTTCATCATCGATATCCCCTGCAAGATCAGCGGCAAGCCGGCGAAGCTGGAAAGAGTCCCCGAGCTCGATGGGCTGCGCGCCCTGGTTGTCGACGATGACACGAACGCCTGTCTTTCCGCATGCTCGATGCTGCGGGAGATAGGCATGCGCCCCGATTGGACGAACTACGGCAAAGAGGCCGTCATCCGCGCCAAAGAGGCGCTCGACCAGGCCGATGAATTCAGCGTCTACATAATCGACTGGCTCATGCCGTGCCAAAACGGCATCGAGACCGTACGCCAGATCCGGAAACTCATCGGTGATAGCACTCCGATTATCATCCTCACCGCATACGATTGGGCTGACATCGAACAAGAGGCGAGGGACGCGGGCGTTACGGCCTTCTGCTCGAAACCCTTGTTCATGTCAGAACTCAGAAACGTGCTCGCAGAACCCTTCACACTCCCCGTGGATGACTCCGACCAAAGCGCGGTCCTTCGAGACTACTCCGGCAAACGCGTTCTGCTCGTGGAAGACAACAAGCAGAACCAGATGATTGCCGACATGATCTTGCGGGAATCCGGCTTCGAGGTCGAGATTGCCGCAGACGGCATCGAGGCGATCGAGATGATCGAGGCAGCACCCGCAGGGTATTACGACATCGCCCTCATGGACATCCAGATGCCGCGCATGGACGGTTACGAAGCGACGGAGCGCATACGGTCGCTCGAAGACTCCGAAAAGGCGAGCATCCCCATTGTCGCAGTCACCGCGAACGCATTCGAAGAAGATGCCAACATGGCTTTGTCGGTCGGAATGAACGGCCATCTTGCGAAGCCGTACGACATACCCAAGATTCTAGAGACTCTCAACGAGCTCATCCCATAAAAGAGGAGAAGCCGGCAGGGGGAATGAGGCGATTTTTCGGACATGCAGCCCCCGCGAAAATGAAAAAGGCGCCCGAAGGCGCCTTGTGAATTTGGTCGCGGGGATTCGAGCGCCCGAAAGACGAGCCAGTGGCTCGCCTTTAGCGAGAATGGGTTCCCGCTTGCGGGAACCCCAGGAACGGCCCGCAAGGGCAGCCCCCCCGCGAAAACAAAAAAACAGACCCCGAAGGGCCTGCAAGAATTTGGTCGCGGGGGCTGGATTTGAACCAACGACCTCCGGGTTATGAGCCCGGCGAGCTACCAGACTGCTCCACCCCGCAATGTCTGGCGCTGCTTTAAGCAGCCCAATTAGAATACGACGAACACAGCTGTATTGCAACTTTTAATCGGCCGCACACACAAAGCACACCTTCAACGGAAGCACTCATCGTCAGCAGACGACGCGGCGAACAAGCCCGCGAAAGGCCCCGACACCGCAACGGCCGTTCACCTACCTACCACTGCACCAGTTCGAATTCTCCGTTTTCGTACAACGCAAAACTGTGACTTCCGTCTTTCGGAATGCTCACGCTACCGGGGTTGACCAGGTGAATGGTACGCACATCGCCTCCCGCCACGCCAACGTCTTCCCCACGCGCAGGCACCAATACGCCATCGCATACGCGCATGCTTGCATCCTCGTTCACCTTCACGTGCGTGTGCCCCGAAAGGAACGCCGCACCACTGGGAAGCAACGGCATGCGCTCGGGCGACCACACGTGGCCATGCGTGCAGAACAGCGTCGTATCGCCATCGACCAGCGTTGCGTAATCGGCCATGCAAGGAAAAGCAAGCACCATCTGATCCACTTCCGCGTCGCAATTTCCGCGAACAGCCACGATGGATTCCGCCACGCCATTGAGCATGGCGGCAACCTCCTTGGGGGCATATCCTTCAGGCAGGTCGTTGCGCGGGCCGTGATAGAGAACATCACCCAGCAGCACAATTCGGTCGGGTGTTTCACGGGAAACAGCATCCATCAACCTGCGGCACCACGTTGCCGAACCATGAATATCGGAAGCAATCAGCAGCTTCATGTTCTTCCTTTCCTTCGTTCGCTCGAGCATACCGCAATCGCAGCTGCACGCCCGCGCAGTTCACCCATACGCCATGCAGCCCATCGGCGAATGCCACAACAAGCGAAACGCATCCAAGCAAGCGCGCCTTGCATTACCCAACTACAATGAACCGTCGAACTCTTGCACGCATAAGAACGAATCCGCCCAAATACGCCAACGGCCTGCAGGTTTCCCCACAGGCCGTCCGAGTTTGGCTTTGGTTGCGGGCAACCCCGCAGCAATTACTTCAGAGCGGTGAAGCGCAGGCTCAGGCAGCTCAGGCCGCCATCAATCTTGCGGAACTCGCTCGTGTCGAGCACGATGGTCTCGTAGCCCAGGTCCTGAACGGCCTTGAGCACCGTGGGGTAGCCCTCGGGAACGATGACCGTGCCGTTGATCCAGATGCAGTTGGCGCCATAGGCCTCTTCTTCGGGAACAACGATCTTGTTGTACTTGGCGAACTCGGGCTTGTCGATGAACTCACCGCTCACCAACATGTTGTTGTCTTCCAGGTAGTTCACGCCCGTCTTCAGGTGCAGCACTTCCTCCAGCGGCACTTCGCTACCGGACAGGCCGTACTTTTCCAGAATGGCGATGAACTGGCGAATGCCCTCTTCGTTTGTACGAGCGGAACGACCCACGTAGAAGTGGTCGCCCACCATCATGACGTCGCCGCCTTCCAGCGTGCCGGGGGCAACAATATGCTCGATGCGGTCTTCGGGATAGTAACGGCGAATGATGGGCTCCATGAGTTCGGCTTCCGCGTTGCGCGTGCCGGCACCGGGGTTGTCGATAATGGCGCACTCGCGCGTGAGCACGGCGGTGTCCTCGACGAAGCAGCTATCGGGGAATTCGGGGGCGTCGGGAAGAACGTCCACTTCCAGACCCAGGCTCACGAGCGCCTGAATGTATGCGTCATGCTGGCGCAGCGCGTTCTCGTAGTCGGGCTTGCCCAGCTCGGGAGCGCTCGTAATGCCATCGCACACTGCGGGGCATGGACGGCGCACGATGATATTGGAGAATGCCATATCCAATTCCTTTCACTAACACGGATATGCGAATTCGTCGGCCCCAGGCCGACTGAAACAGAGCGACCGGGTCCTCCCTCGGTACCCAGCCGCTCAGTATGAACTACCAGACGATCTGACCGGTAACCAGGAAGTAGATGCTCACGACCAGAGCAACCAGAATAACGCCTACAGCAATCTTGTCGGCAGTGCCACGCAGATAGCCATCGCCGCGGCTCTTCTTCGACAGAACGTAAACCACAATGCCAGGGGCAAACAGAAAGCTCATGATGGTAAGGCCCACGGCGCCCGTTGCCCAGCAGAGCAGCAGAGCGTACGCAACGCCAAGCAGACCGATGATGCCGTAGAACACGGGCGATGCGCTTACCTTGCCCTGGAAGGCTTCGGGTTCCTTAAAGGCGACCTTCACCATATACGCTGCGCTGAACAGGTACGGCAACAGGATCATGCCAGCAGAAAGCACGTAGAAGAACTGATACGTGTTATCGGAGAACATCATGATGAGCAGGAAGATCTCGATGATGCAGGCGTTCAGCACCAGCGTGCCAACGGGCGAGCCCTTCTCGTTCGTCTTCGCAAAGAACGAAGGGAAGCCAGCCTTCTGCTGAGCAGCCTCGTAGGGGCTTTCGGCGGTAAGCACGATGTAGCCCAGCATGGCGCCAACAAGCGAAAGAACCACGCCGAAGTTGATAAGGATGGCGCCCCACTCGCCCACGGCGTATTCCATAAGGTTAGCCAGCGGCGGGTTCTCGAGGGCAGCCAGTTCGTCGAGCGGCATAACGCCCAGCGAAAGCAGCGAAACCATGAGGTAGATGCACAGGACGCAGATGAAGGCAACGATGGTGGCCTTGCCTACGTCGGAATCGCGGCGCGCGCGGCCGGAAATGGCCACGGCAGATTCGATGCCAATGAACACCCACACCGTGGTGGTGAGTGCGGAGAGAATCTTGTCGCCGCTGTTCAGGATGGCGCCGGTTTCGGCATCGGTGGTCATCACGTTGAAGTTCGCCATGAACGTGTCGGGATGGAAGTGACCCAGGAACACGATGGCGATGATGGCCGTAAAGATGGGCACCATCTTGGCGATGGTAACCACGGCGTTGATGGCCGCAGCTTCCGTAACGCCACGGGAAACCAGCCAGGTATAGAACCAGACAATGCACGATGCGCCGATGATGGAAGGCAGGTTGTTGCCCGATTCGAAGACGGGGAAGAAGTACGCGAGCGCGCTAAACAACAGGGCGCTGAAGCTCACGATGCACAGAATGGCGGAAATCCAGTAGCCCCAGGCGCTGCAGAAGCCAATGAAGTGGCCGAAGCCCTCGCTGGCGTAGCTGTAGATGCCGCCCTTCAACTTGGGCTTCACGCGGGAAAGGCAGAAGAACGTAAGCACGAGGCACAGCACGCCCACGCCAGAGATGCACCAGGCAAGCACGATGGCCTGACCGTCGGCGCCGTTCGCCGCCATATCGCTGCACAGGCTGAAAACGCCCGAGCCAACAATGAGGGTAATTACGGAAGTGATAAGATGGAAGAACCCCATGCCCTGGGGATTGTCGACAGTCTGGTCGACGACAGCTGGTTTACCAGCCATGCAAACTCCTTTACCGGGCTAAGCAAAAGCCGCGCATCTTTTACCCAGCGATATACACAACGGTGAATAGATTACCACACCTAACGTTACTATTTTGTATATTTTGCCTGCGGTTAAGCGTTTGGATAGGTGCGTCTCCACAGCTCAACCCTGTGCAATTCCTCCATGTTCAAATCGCATCCAAGGCCCGCTTCCCCACCCACGGGGTTCACCACGAGCGACCCCTTTTCCAATACGAAGGGCGGTTCGGTAATGTCATGCTCGAAATAGCGCGACGTGTCGGAAATGTCGCCGGGAATGTTCATCCCAGGAAGCATGGCAAATGCCGCATGCAGGCGCTTGCTGATGCCCGTGTCGTACATCCCTCCCATCCATACGGTGACGCCCATGCTGCGGGCGCGCTTGTAGAAGTCCAGCGCAGGTTGCACTCCGCCGAACTTGCCAATCTTCATTACCACGCAACGTAAGTCGCGATGCTCCTTCAGAATGCTGTCGAGCTGGCTGACGTTCGTCCAGCTCTCGTCGAGCGCAATGGGCGTGCGCAAGGTTCGCTGCAAGCGGGCCAAGCGTTCGAACAGGCCCTTTGGCCCCACATGAGGCACATGCTTCGGGTCGAGCGGCTCCTCGATGCAGGCAAGGTTCAACGCATCGAGGCGCTTGAGTTCCTTCATGTCATCTTCGGTAAAGCTCTGGTTCGCATCGGCCAGCAGCGTAAGATCGGGGAATTCCTCGCGCACGGCGATAATCGGGCGAATATGCCCGGGCTTCACCTTGATCTTCACGCGACGATACCCCGCGGCAAGCGCATCGCGCACGGCGTCGATCGTTTCGCGCTCGCCCATAATGCCCACAACGGCGCCACCAGGGGCGCAGCCTTCGGGCACGCCAAGCGCGGCGCCCTCTTCGGTCACGGTATCGCACGCACCGATAAGCTGGCGCACGGAAAGCCCCATGACCTTGCCGTACAAATCCCAGAAGGCCGATTCCACGGCCGCCGCAGCAAGCGGATGCTTCTGCGCGGCGGGCACGCGGGAAAGCACGCGGCTCACTTCGACGGGATGCAAAAACGTGTACTTCAGCACCACGGGAATGATGGCCTTTTCCAAAACGGGCAGGTCATCGTCGATGGTCTCGGGCAGATACCAGTCGGTGGAAAACGCCACGTCTTCACCCAGGCCCGTGCGACCCGCCCAGTCGGTGATGCGTACGATAAGCGATTCGCGCTCGCGCAGCTTCGTGCGCGCCGTTCGCTGGCCACCGCCCACCAGGGGCTGCTTCACGCGCCAGATATCGATCTTCACGGCTTCCAAGCGCTCGTTGTAACGCATGCGCAACGCCATGCGATTGACCTTGCCAATGCCCGTGCGCGGGAATTCCGGCAACACGATGATGTGCTTCGGCATGTAAATGCGCGCCAAGCGCGACTGCAGGCTAATGCGCACGGAGTCAGCCATGTCCTGGGCGTTGAACCCAGGCTCGTAGGCCATTTCG
This sequence comes from Denitrobacterium detoxificans, assembly GCF_001643775.1. NCBI lineage: Bacteria > Bacillati > Actinomycetota > Coriobacteriia > Eggerthellales > Eggerthellaceae > Denitrobacterium > Denitrobacterium detoxificans. The sequence continues at coordinate 2,418,987 of NZ_CP011402.1, forward strand.
CGGGCTTCGGCGAAAGCAACGGGGCGACGGCCCCAGTCGGCATCTTCCACGCCGAACACGAAGGCGTCGGTTACGCCCGGCACCTGCAGCATCTTCTTGCGAATCTCTTCGGGATAGACGTTCTCGCCGCCGGACACGAACATGTCACCCGTACGCTCGGCCACTTCCACGCGACCATCCACCAAGCGCGCTCGATCGCCCGTAATGAAGAAGCCGTCGGAGGTAAACGCAGCGTGCGCATTCAGGTAGCCCTTGAATACGCCAGGACCACGAACGCCCAGCTGACCATAGCCATTTTCGTCGGCGGAAAGAATGACCACCTGATACGGCGCCATGATGTCGAGCGCAAGGCCATCGCCCTGCTGGTACAAGCGTGAGGCCACATGACTGCACGTTTCCGTCATGCCATAACTGGTGTACACGCGCGCGCCATGGGCGGCAGCCTGCTCGAGCGTAACGCTATTGGGTGCGGCGCCGCCCAGCAAAATGCATTCGTACAGCGGCAGCACCTCTTCCGCGCGCGGCGAAGCGAGCATGTCCTGCAGCATCTTGTCGACAACGGAAACGTGGGTACACCCGTACACAGCCGCATCGCAGAGCGTCTGCGTAGCATCGAAACGCCGATACATGATGAACGGAGTGTCGTTGAGCAGCGAGCGGATGAAGATTTCCAATCCACCCACGTGATACATGGGCAGCGTAAGCTGCCACGCGCCTTCGCCCGGCACGTTCAGGCGCATATTCGACGAGGCGGCAGCGCCCTGCAGGTTCGCCCATGAAAGCTCGGCGGCCTTCGGCCTGCCCGACGTGCCCGACGTGAACATGACCACCGCACGCGCGTGGCCATCGAACGCCCCGCTTCCGCGCTGCGCCCAATGCGCCAGTTGAGATGGATCCGCGTGCGAATCCTGAATAAGGCCAAGCACATCGGCTTCGCGAAGCACGCGCATGCCGCTTACGCGCAGCGACTGCTCTGCGCTGCGCAACCGCTCGGCTTTTTCTTGCGTCGTTAGACGGGCGTTCAGCGTGACGACGGTAAACCCGGCATAGGCCGCAGCCAGCAACAAGTAGAGAAACGCGGGGCAATTACCCATGTCGCTGGCAACCACGCTGCCGCGACGAATGTCGGCCGCCTCGAGCGCCATGCCCAGGCGCGCGGCGCTCCTACGCACTTCCACGTAATTCACCTGGGCGTATTCAGCCGAAGCGTCGATGAAGCACGGCGCTTGCGGCGACTTGGCAATACGGTCCTCGATATGCTGCAGTATGGTTGCGGTCATGGTTAGGCTACATTCGATTTCACGTGAAACACCCGGCAGATCCTAGGGAAACTTGGGGAACTGCGTGAAATCGGGCTTGCGCTTTTCTTTGAACGCGTCGCGGCCTTCCTTGGCCTCGTCGGTGGTGTAGTAAAGCAGCGTGGCATCGCCCGCAAGCTGAGCAAGGCCGGCATAGCCGTCAGTTGCGGCGTTGAAGCTTGCCTTCATGAAGCGCAGGGCCGTGGGACTCCACTGCAGAATCTCGCGCGCCCAGGCAACGGTTTCCGCTTCCAGCTCGTCGAACGGCACGACCTTGTTGACCATGCCCATTTCCAGCGCCTCGGCTGCCGTGTACTGACGGCAGAGGTACCAGATTTCGCGCGCCTTCTTCTGGCCCACGATGGCAGCCAGGTACGAAGCGCCATAACCAGCATCGAAGCTACCAACCTTCGGGCCGGTCTGGCCGAACTTCGCGGTATCGGCCGCAAGCGACAGATCGCACAGCAGATGCAGAATGTGACCGCCGCCAATGGCGTAGCCGTTGACCATAGCGATGATGGGCTTCGGTACAATACGCATCAGGCGCTGAAGGTCGAGCACGTTCAGACGCGGGATGTTGTCTTCGCCCACGTAGCCGCCATTGCCACGAATCTTCTGGTCACCGCCACTGCAGAACGCCTCGTCCTCGTGACGGCCACCGTGATTGGCGCCCGTAAGGATGATGACGCCGATTTCCGCATCGTCACGCGCTTCGGAAAACGCGTCGTACATCTCGTTAACGGTAAGCGGCGTGAACGCATTGCGGCGCTCGGGTCGATTGATGGTGATCTTCGCGATGCCATCGAACGTCTCGTAGACGATTTCGCGGTATTCCTTACCGCGCTTCCACTCGAAGTCGCTCATATCCTGCCTTCCTATTCCATGCCCCGTGCTTCATTGAGCACGCAGGCGAATTCACTTGGTCGTTCCATATGAACGTTGTGCCCGCAATCGAAGCGGGTCACGGCAATGCCAGCCGTCTGGCACGCATCGGCAATGCGCGAATAGCGTTCGTCACGCTCGCCCGCCAGAAAGCGAACGGGCACGGGCAACGACGCGAGCATGCGCACCGTATCTGCCTGCAGCGCCATGGTCTGCACGCCACCGTCGCGAAGCTGGCCAGCCAACGCGCGCGCATCGCACGCAAGGCGCATGGCACGCTGAGTGCGCTGCACCTCTTCGGGCTGTTCCAGCTGCGTAGCAAACAGCGGCAGCTTTTCCCACCAGTCTACAACTTCCTGAATGGATTCGGCCTGTTCCATGCGCTGCGCCCACGCGTTGTTACGCTCGGCAAACCACGCGCGCTCAGCTTCGTCCACGCAACCCAGGCCAGCGCTTTCCAACACGAGCGCAGCCAAGGTCTGCGGAAACGCGCGGGCATATTCCACCGCAACGCGGCCGCCCATGGAATACCCCACGAGCACCACCTTGTCGCACGCGTTTTCCTGGCAAATCTGCATCACGGAGCGATGCACTGACTCCGCCAACTGGGGCAGCGAATACCCCTGCGATCCAAGCACGTAGTTGATGGCATGGGCATTCCCACCGGGAACGGCGTCGACAACGCTGTTCCACGTACGCGCATCCTGCATGAACCCATGCAGGAGAATGATGGGCAACGGCATGGCGGATCGAACCTACCAGTAACGGCCGTAGCGGAATTCCACGCCAGCCAGCGGCACCGACACGTCAATGATGTTGATGCCCGGCTCGCCCAGGAAGCTCTCGTAGATGCGACGGAAGTCGTGCACCGAGCTCACGCGGCGATAGCCCGCGCCGAACGCCTGCGCCAGATGCTTGCAATCGACATTCTGCGGCGTGAGGAACAAACGGCCAAAGTAATCTTCGGTCGACTTCTGCGGAAGCATATCGAAGATGGCGCCACCGTTGTTGTTCAAGAGCACCACGATGATCGAGGGCACGGGGCCGTCGTGACGAATCTCGCGAATGTGCATTTCGTTCTGCAGCGACAGAGCATTCGCATCGTGCAGGAACGCCAGGTCGCCCGTAAGGACGGTGGTCTGCTCGTACGCCTGCGCCGCGCCAATGGCAGAAGACAGCGTGCCATCGATGCCATTCAGGCCACGGTTGCACAGCACGCGGATGTTCTTGTCGGACTTGCAGTAGAACGTGTCAATGGCGCGAATGCTCATGCTATTCGCGCTGAACAGCAGCGACCCTTCGGGAATGAGCGACATCATCTTGGCAACGTAGGCGCCTTCGAAATCGTCGGCTCCCACGCGGCTGGGCACTGACGTGATGCGCTCGCGCGCTTCGTCATTGGCAGCCATCCACTCCTCCACGCACTTCACGCTCGCCGTGCTCTTGGCGCGCACGCCAATCATGCCAGCGGCGAACACCACGGGCAGGGCATGCACGAACAGCGACGTGCTTGCAGAATAATCGCGCGTATCGCGCATATCGACGGCGATCTGCGTGGGGTTCATTTCCTGCAGCGCCATGAAGCAACGCTTGGAAACCGGCCAGCGGCCAAAACGAATGACCACGTCGACGCGCGGCGCTTCCCCGCCGAAAACGGTATCGTAGTTGTCGATGACGTACGGGTCGTCCACGCAACGCAGACCCGACAAGGGGTCAGCCAGCAGCGGAATGTGGCACTTGTGCGCGAACTCGAGCATCACCTGCACGTCTTCGGAGTTATTGCACGTGCCTTCGCCGCAGAGAGCGATGGTGCGCTTGCCGTGGAACACCTTGAAGATGCCGCGAGCATCGCCCGGGCGTAGCCCCTGACCAGGGACTACGGTAGGCGGAAGCGGGTTGACCTTTTCGGAGCCCTTGCTGCGGGCAGGCTTCAACGGCTCATCGAACGGGAAGTTGATATGCACGGGGCCGCCATCGCAGCTAGCCGCACCAGGTACGGAGCCATGCGCAGCAACACATGCCTCCAGAGCCGTTTGGCGCGCGAAGGCAAGGGCCTCATCGGTTGCCGCAGGCTGGGGCATCTGCACGAATTTCTTTACGTGGTCGCCGAACATCTTCAGCTGATCGCACGTTTGCGGGGCTCCCAGGCCCTGCAGGCGCGAGGGGCGATCGCCCGAAAGCAGCAGCAGAGGCACGCGACTTGCTTCGGCCTCCAGCACGGCGGGCATCCAATTGCCCACGGCCGTGCCGCTCGTGCAGATTACGGCGACAGGCTGGCGCTTCGCTTTGGCCAGACCAAGCGCGAAGAATGCAGCGCCGCGTTCGTCGACATCGACATACACGCTTCCGAAGCGCTCGAATGCCTTCATGGCAAGACCGGTGGAACGGGAGCCCGGGCTGATGACGTAATCGGTTACGCCGCAGCGCTCGAGTTCAGAAAAGAACGCATCCAGGTATTCCGAGGTGATTTCCGCAGGGTCGGTGGGAATGACGCGCGGCTCGCGCTCCACGACGGGAGCGGACTCTTCGCGTTCGACCACAACGGCGGCATGCGCGCCCTCGGCCTTTTCCTGCTGGGCAGGTTCGGCAACTGCGGGCTCGGAAACCATAATGGATTCAATGGGCTGTTCCACCGGAGCCGGCTTCTGTTCCACGACGGCTGCCTGGCTGGCAGCAGGCTGAGCAACGGCAGTACGAGCCGCGCTCTTCGACTGGGCATGCGCGGCAACAGCCGACGCCGCCGTTACGGCAGCAGCGGTAGCCTCGGCGCGACGCATGGCAGCCATGGCCGCGCGGCGCGCCTCTTCGACCTCGCGCTCGCGACGAGACATGGGAACCTGCTGCTGAGGCTTGGTAGAAGGAGGCATGGTGTAGCCAGCCCCATCGGAAACCGGCGGAGTGTAGCTACGCCCACGCTCGCGCGCGATGGCCTTTGCAGCAGCCTCGATGATGCCCTGATCAATCGAGATCTTCCTTGCTGGAATTGGTTGCGTTGCGTCTTCCATTAGTCCCTATCTTCCCCATTGAAAGCCGAAAGAATGGTCTTCAACTTCATATCTATCTCATCGTATTCCGAATCGGCATCGCTACCAGCCACGATTCCGCAGCCTGCGTAGACATAGCCGTTTTCTCCATCGAACACGCCGCAGCGGATGGCTACAGAAAATGCGCCGTTTCCATCGCCGTCGACATAGCCCACCGAACCGCCGAAGAAGCCACGGTTATACGGTTCGACCTGACGCAGGAGCATCATGGCCTCGCCCACCGGCGTACCAGAAAGAGCGGGCGTGGGCGAAAGCTGCCCCGCCAGATTCTGAACGCTGCGCCCCTCCATCATCTGCGCCGAAACGGGCGTGTGCAAATGCTGCACGTGCTGCAGCGGCTTGATGATGGGAGCAGCAGGAATTTCCACATCGTGGCAGTTGCGCTCGACGACCCCACGAATGAAATCGACTACGAAGGCATGTTCGCGGCGATTCTTGTCGTCGGAAAGAAGCTCGTTTGCCAGGGCTTCGCGCTCTTCGGGCGTATTGCCCACTCCAATGGTGCCCGCCAGGCATTCGCTCTGGATGTTGGTTCCCTGCTTGCGAACGAGGAGCTCGGGCGTACAGCCGCAGAAGAACACATCGCCGTAGCGATACATGAACACCGTTCCACGCGCACTGCCGTCGATAAGGTTCACCAGCAAATCCTTGCTGGAAAACGGTTCGCTGGCATGCAGGGGCAGACGACGCGAAAGCACCGCTTTCGAAATGCGGCCCGAATCGATGGCAGTCAGCGTTTGCTCCATTTCGCGATGCCAAGCGCTGCGCGAATCGCTTCCCAGGGTATACGGAATGGTGCGACGCGTGCGCGCGGGCGCAGATTGCGCCTGGCGGAGGAATCGCTGCACGCGACCCTCGTACACGGGACCCAAACTATTCACCTGCAAATACGAACCCTCTTCGTTCTGAACGAGAACGATTTCAGGAACCAGAAAGCGCAGGCATGGGAACGACGAAAACATCTCGTCGGCCGGCGCGGGGTTTTCCGCGTCGAAACGCTGATATGTGAACATATACGGCGGGATTTCTTCGGAGCCCTCCACCACGTATTCCACGTCGGAAGCGGAGCAGAGCGCAATACAGCGACCCAAGCCGAACAAACGGGCGGGCCCGCTTTTCTCGTAGTAAACGAATTGATCGGTAAAACCCTTTTGGAGCTGGCAAAACGCATCTACGATGTCCGCACCCAAAGGCAATGCGTACGTGTAGATTTTTGCCATGAAGAACGCCCCTATCGCTCGAACCACCGTCCACCCATTCTAGCATTGATAGCGCCCTCTCGGGGGCTCCATGGGTGCCTATGAGGATAAACGCAAAAGACAGTGCGCAAGCGCTATCGGGAAAGCAATCCCAGCAGGTTTTCGGGAGCATGAACGATGGCATCAGCGCCTGCAGAGACGAGCACGGGTTCGGGGTTATAGCCCCACGACACGCCCGCAGCAAACACGCCTGCTGCCTTCGAAACCTCGATATCGACAGGCGAATCGCCCACGTACACCGTCTTCTCGGGGACGGTGCCCAGCTCGGCGATGGTCTTCAGGAGACCCGTAGGGTCGGGCTTACGCGGATAGTCGGGGCATTCGCCATGGATGGCGTCGAAGACGCCTGGGTAGTAGCGCTCCGTGACTTCCTTGGTTGCGGCGTCAAACTTGTTACTGAGCACAGCGACCTTGATGCCCGTGCGCTTGAGCGTTTCAATCGTGGAGGGCATGCCCTTGAAGGGGATGGTCTCCTCGAAGCCAAACGTTGGGTACAGTTCCTTCCAACGATTGAAGACCGCCACGCGCTTTTCCTCGGGCGTGTTGCTCGGTACCGCCTGGTCGATAAGCGCGCGGGCGCCATGGCCTACGAAGCTGAGGACATCCTTCGACGTATGCTGCGGAAGGCCGAACTCCTTGAGCGTAGCGTTCGTGAGGAGCACCAAATCGGGCAACGTATCCAGAATCGTGCCGTCGCAATCAAAGATAAATGCTTCCCGCGCCATGGCGCTCCCATCTGCCCCGCAGCCGAATGTTTCACGGGAAACATCGTAGCACTGCCTGACCTGAAGGATTTCAATTCCATGCCCCGTGCACCTGGAGCCGCCCGCCTTTCGAGCACCGCTCCGCTGTTCGCGTGGCCTAGGCCCCGCACGGGCCTAGGCCTACGCTCATGCGCTGCGCTGCTTCATGCATTTAAATGGCTGCTTGGCTAAGCCAAGCAGCTTCGTTTTTTGCTTTCAGAGTGCCCCGAAAGGCGACCGCCCCCAGGTGCACACTTCCTCACTTGCCCCCATCAAGCCAACCTGCGCCACCGTTTCCCGTGAAACACTCACACACAGCACCCAAACGCCCTGCCACAGCATCACCCTCGAGCGCCGCCACGCTCCCGCATCCCTTGCGCTTTGGAATATAAACCGTTTTACCAATCGGATATCGCCTCAACAGGTGGCGATGAAATAAGTTGCGAAGTTTGCAGCGCAAAGCGCCGCAAACGAACGAACCCTTAAACGACTTACGCACAGCCTACTTACCCAGCTTGCCGCAGGCTCGAACCCCGTCACCCACGGCAAGCGAACGCAAGCGTCTGCCTTCGCCGCGACCCCATTTGCTAGCGCCTGGTCGGGTCCCCCTCCAGGGCACTCTGAAAGCCATTAATAGCGCTGTAGCCGGGGTTGTCCGTGGAAAGCGTGAGGCGAAGCCTCGCGCAAATCCACGGACAACCCCGGGCAGCGCAAAGTAAAAACATGAAGCAGCGCAGCGCACGAGCGTAGGGCAAGGCCCGTGCGGGGCCTTGCCCACGCGAGCAGCGGAGCGGTGCCCCGGAGGGGGACCCGACCAGGCGCCGAGAACAAAAAAAGCGTCCACCCGAAGGCAGACGCTTACGTTCAATATGGAGCGGGTGACGGGATTCGAACCCGCGAATGCAAGCTTGGGAAGCTTGTGCCTTACCACTTGGCGACACCCGCATGTGAAGGAATTCTAGCACAGTTGGCGCGCAACGCGCGGGGCATTCCATGTATCCCGCATGCAACCACGTTTTTCCCAACACGCTGCCGAACGAGGGCATAACAAAAGCGGCCCGAAGGCCGCTCGAGATCGCAGAATGCGAATTTACTTGGTGGAGCCAATGCGGCAGATCGTAGTACCGCAATCGGGGCACTTGCCCTTGGTGATCGGCTTGCCATTCTTCGTGGTGCTCTCAACCGGATCCTTCATGATCTTCTTCGCCTTGCACTTCATGCAATATGCTTCGATTGCCATGAGTAACCTCAATTCTGTGTCTACAGGCTTAACGCCTTCTCATACCTTCGCACCCCAGGGGTGCTAAAACAACGCGTGCCATTATAACCTTTATTCGGAACATCCCCTGAAATAGCAGCTATACAGCGCTATTTCAGGCCTTTTTTCAGATGTTCTTTATAAAGTTCAGCACGTATTCGGCGTTTTGCTGGAGCTTCTCTTCGCTGATGGTTTCCCATACGTCGTCGCCCTGACCCATGAACGCGGGCTTCTTGTCGTCCATGCCCGCGATGGTCACACCCTGCAGGCCATTGGCCATAGCAACGGATGCCGCGCTTTCGCGCCAATCGATGGACGTTTCGGCAATCTTCATACCGGTAGCCTGGTTGGCGGAACGAGCGCAATGCTTCATGCGGGAAGAGGCCTTCTTCGTACGAACCTCGCCCTCGGAAAGGACCATAGAAAGCTTGCCGGCACCCAGGGCCTCGACGTTCACGATAACGGAACCACGCAGGTCCTTCTCGTGCGCCTGAACAAAGGCCTTCATGCCGCCATTGCCACTGTATTCGGAACCAAGTGCCACAAACCACACTTCAACGTTCAGGCCGTCGTCCTGGAACTCGTAGATCTCCTGCATTTCCTCCGACTGCGTGGGAATGCGCCCGGAATCACCCGACATGGCCGCAGCCAGGCCGGCAACCTCGGAAAACTCGGCGGAAAGGGGCTGAGCGCGGAAACGCGGACGCTCCTCGACCATGTCCTCTTCCTCGGCCGCGCCGCGCGATCCAAGCTGCTCGGCTGCTGCACGAGCACGAGAGAAAGCGCCGCCATTCCAGCGCTGCGTGGTGCCGGGATTGTCGTCGTACTCGTCCTCGTCGTAGTAGTCGTCGTAGGCGTAGTCGTCATAGCTACCCTGGGAAGCCTGCTGAGCGCGCTCGTAGTCGCTCCCCTCCTGGAAGCTTTCCCAGCCACCGCGAGCAGCACCCACCTCGGTGGGGTTGAAGTTCTCGTCAACGCCAATCCATTCGGATGCACTCGGAGCAACCTCGTAACGCTTCTTCTTGCCGAAGAGCCTGCCGAAGAAGCCCTTCTTGGAAGGCATCTCCATGTAACCGGGACCAGCCCAAGCGCCCGTGGCGGTAGCGTCGGAATCGTACGCGGAATCGTCGACGTCGTCGATGTAGAGCTCGTTCGGGTCGACATCGGCAACGAGTTCGTCGCCTACCGGGTTGAATGCGCTCGTAGCGCCCGATGCGGCAAAGGAACCCGCAACGCTCACCGTAGAATGGCGTTCCTCTTCGGGTTCGGGCTGCTTCACGGCGGAAATGGTGCCGCTCAGAGAAGGAAGCGTGTTGCGAAGGGCCGCACGCTTGTTGTCGGCCATATTGTCATCGCCACCCACATCGATACGCGGGATACGAGCGGAAAGCTCGGGATTGCCGCTCGTGCGAACGGGAGCCTCGGTTGCATCGGCCAAAGGCGCATGCTGCTTCAGCTCGTCCAGCGAGGGCAGCGCGGGGGCGTCGGTGGGCAGAACCTCCGGCAGCGTGACACGCGGCGTAACAGTTTCCTGATGCACGCTGGGGCGACGGCGAACCGGAGCCTGCTCGACACTCTTCGGCTCGGGAATCTGAGAGAAATCGACGAGCTCCTCGTTCTGCGTTTCGTCGTACACGACACGATCGTTCGAAACGCGTTCGGCATGCTGGATATCACGAGACGGACGCGCCTGCAGACGCGCTACGCGCGGATCGGAATCATCGTTCTGGGAAACCTGGGCGCGCAGGCTCGATACGTCGATGGGCTCCATAGCAGTAGTGGAACCGGCATCCGCTTCGTCGCGACGCGCAACGGGCTGAGCAGCTTCCGCCTGGCCAGCACCATCGATCTGCTCCACGACAGCGGCAGTCTCTTCTTCGCGAAGGGCCTCCTGCAAAGCGATATCATTCTGCTCGTCCTGTTCGTGAGCACGCTGGCGAGCGGCAAGGCGCGCTTCGGCGCGGGCACGCAAGTCAGCGCGGGCACGAGCGGCGCGCTCAAGCGTAGCCTCGGCATCGTTTTCCTCGCCCTGAGCAGGCGCAGCAACTTCCACGATGCTAGAAGCCGCACGAAGAGCGTCGCGCGATTCAGCTTCCTGATGGATGACCTTATTGGCCTCTTCGAAGTGAACGCTGCTCTCCTTCACGGCGGCATCAAGCGCGTCGGCATAGCGGGAGCGACGAATCGGCTTACCCTTGCGGTCGGAACTCTTCGCCTTCGCCTGGGCAGACTTGAACCAATCGGGAATGTTGTCTTCCTTGGGCTGCTCGGCCTCTTCCTGACCCTCGGCATCTTCAGCCGAAGCATCTTCTTCGTCCTGAACAGGCGCCGGGGCAGCAGGCAGGGGCGCTTCGCCCGTGAAGATGGCTTTGGTTTCCTCGCGCATGAGGGCAACGTCATCATCGGTGAGCTGGTCTTCTGCGACGTAGCCCACCTGCGCAAGCTCGTCGGCAATATCGTTGGTGGCAACCTGAACGGGGCGCATGGCACCCGTCGCCTGGTCGGCGATGGCGTTATCGCCCAGCTCGTACGAAACGCTGGCACCCTCGGGGATGACGCCCGCTTCGCGAGCGGCTTCCTCGCCTTCGATCTGAACGCCCGCTGCGCTCTCTTCGCCCTGGTCGACCTGACGACCGAAGTTGGCGATGCGCGCAATCTCGATAAGGGTGGCTACGCCAGCGGCGTTGTTGTTGGCCGCTTCGTTATAGGCAGCCGTGCGGTGAATAACGAACAGCGCAAGCTGGATAGCTGCGCAAATGGAGGCAATGGCAATAAGGATGCCGAAGAAAACGCCAGCTGCGGGAGCAAGAATGCGAATGACCCACAGCACGGGCAGAGCCGCAAGGCCCACCCACGATGCCTTCTGGGCCAGCGGGAACACGCCCATGAGGCCACTGGAAAGCTCGGCGCGCATCTTGTCGCTATCGTAGTTGGCAACCAGAATGACCTTACGACGACGGCCGCGCGCATTCTGCGTTTCGGGCTTGTAGCGTGCAATGACGTTTTGGCTTACGCCTCGGTTCATCACGCGGGAAAGAACCGGAATGTTGAACACTTCCAACGCGAAGAGCGCCAGGCATAGAAGCGACACGATGAGGGCGGGAACGCGTACCGCGTTAATGAAGATGCCCAGGATGCTCACAACGGCAGCAAGGCCGAAGAGGATAGCGTTCAACAGCCCAGGCTGCGAGCAGCAGGAGAACTCCTCGATGGAAGCACGAAGCCCAGCGCCCTTTTCGAAGCGCTCGGCAATATATTCCGCAGCTTGGTGCTCTTCTTCAGTTCCCGCAGGTCGGGGGCCTATTTCCTGAGATAGATACGCTATATCGTCCAACATCTGAGACATGTATGCGCCTTCCGATCATGTAAACACAATGCCCAAATGGGCATATTTATAGTAAGTATACGCTATGTATCAGGCATTCCTCAAATAATCGCGCAAGTACGCATCGGCTTGCGCGGCAGTGGAACGCGCCTGTTCGTAATCGCTCCACAATTGCTGAGTGTCCTGGTTATACGCATCGATAATGGGCTGCGAGGGACTGCTGGGGAACGTCTCCGCAATGCGCGATGCGGCATTGGTGTACGTATTCGCCGAATCGTTGTGATTCTCGGCCGTCGATTTATCCTGAAGCAAGATAGCCTCATCACTTTCCACGGCTTCCTGTTCTGCGGAAAGAGCGGTGTTCGCGTAATTCAGATAAGCCTGCAGGTTGGCCGAAGGCACGAGCTTAGATGCGGCGGAAATGGACAGCAGCGCCTGCTGGTAATAGTCGATGGCTTCTTTGCTCAGCGCCATCGAAGCGGTCACGTTCTCTTCCGTGGTGTCTTTCACCAGTTCGGCTGCAGCAACCGACTTCTCGTGACCCAGCTTCAGGGCTTCCCAGGCCTCGTTCATATCGTCGATGGCTTCCTCGGCGGAAACGGCAGCATCAAGCAGTTCGCTGCCCGCCTGCACGAGCGTCTTGCGTGCCTGGGCGGATTCCTGCGCACGCGTGGCCATTTCCACACCGCCGGAATTGTCGTCGCCGTTCAGTACCTCGGTAGCCTTGTTCGTTGCGCGATCGAGCAGCGAATTCGACGAGGGGAGCTTCTCGAGAAGCTCCTTCATCTGGGAAACGGTGCCATCATTGACTTCCTGCCCCAGCAGCTGATCCATGGCTACGATGTCTTCGTCGGACTGTTGAATGTAGCCAATGGCCTCACCCACGCTCGAACGCATCTTCTCATCTTGCTGAGCCAGCGTGCGCATATAGCTCACGAACAAGATGGCGACCACGGCAATGGCGGCAAATGCCATGAACCACTGAACGCCTCGAAGCGCCACGCGCTTCTTCTTCCTACGTGCTACCTCTTCCTGTGCGGCAACGGCATCGCCGCGCGCATCCAGAACGCTAAACGAAAGCTCGTTCGACGTGCCGCGCGTAAAGCGCTTGATGTGTATCGATTCGCCAGCGTGGCGACTCTTACCCAGTTTCTTCAATGGCTAGTTCCCCATAGCGAGCTCTTCGCAGATCTCGCGCATCGTTAGCTGCTTTACGGTATGGCTGGGCATCGACTTCAGGAACACCTTGCCATACCCCTTCGTAATCAGGCGCTTGTCGGCCAGGATAAGATTGCCGCGGTCGTCGGCGCTGCGAATGAGCCTGCCCGCTGCCTGCTTCGTTTCCATAACGGCTGCCGGCAAAACGTAGTGCGACCACGCCTTGGGGTCAACCTGCCCACGCGCGCACGACAGCGGGTCGGTGGGCTTAGAAAACGGAAGCTTGGGAATGACCACCGCCTTGAGCGTGGCACCGGGGGCATCGAAGCCCTCCCAGAAGCTCTTCAGCGCGAACAGCGACAAGTGTTCGTCGGCGATGAAGTCATCACGCAGACCCTTCACCGACACACCCCACTTCTGGCACACGACACGCAGATCGTCGGCCTTCAGGGCATCGTTCACCACGTCGTAGCTCTTCTCCATTTCCCGGCGATTCGTGAACAACGTAAGGGTGGAACCCTGCTGGGCGCGATGAATGCCAATAAGGAATTGAGTGAGCGCATCCAAGTAGTGAGGGTCATTCGGCTCGGGAATGTCGCTCGCCACGTATACGGTCATATGGCCATCGAAGTCGTAGCTGGAAGGCAATTGCTCGGTACGCGTCTTGGAAAACTCCGACGTATTGAAGCCCAGCGACGTACCGAAGTTGTCGAACGAATCGGCAATGGTCATGGTTGCCGACGTAAAGACCACGCTGTGCGTACGCGCGTACAGCGTTTCATTCATGTAGTCGCCCACGTTCATCATGAGCGCTTCCAGACTTTCGGAACCGTGAGCGCGATAATTCTTGCCCTTGTGCTTCAGCAAATGGGCGGCATACGCATAGGCGTCGGACCCCTGGAACAAAATGAGCTCGCAGGAATTCACGATTTCCTTCAGCTTCAACGCCAAAGAGGCTATGTCACGCTGAACGGCAGCGGCGGAGCGAACGTCCTCCATAATGCCCACCATTTGCTGACACGCGCGGATGAGCTTTTCCGATGCCTCGCACATAGTGCGTCCCAAGGAAACGAGATCCTGGAAAACGCTGCTGGCGCGAATGTCGTCGTTGAGCCATAGGTCGACATAATCGTAGCCCTTCGACTGCTTCTGGGGCTCGAAGTACAGCAGGTCCTTCACATGCAGGCAGAATTCCTCGGCGGTTTGCGCGTACAGCATTCCCGCGCGCTTCGCCTTGCCACTTAACGCAAACACGAGCGTGTCGCCGTCGGAAAGACCATTTCCCCGCGCTTCCTCGCGTTCCTGATCGGTAAGCAGCGTGTTCATCTGCTCGGCCGAAGCGTCAACCGCACCGGTAAGGCGCCGCTCCGCACGCAGGAACACGTTACGCGATACGTCTTCAGAGCTTACGCGCGAAATAATCGTGCGAATCTCCTCGACGTCGATCTTGCAGCTGAACGCACGACGAGCTTCGGCTTCCGCGCCATGGGCCTCATCAACGACCCAATAGCGAATTGCCGGCAACAGGCCGCCTTCTGCGGCGACATCGCAGAAGAGGAGCGTCTGATTCGTGACCACGATATCGGACGCTTCCGCCTTCATGCGCGCGCCATGCACAAAGCATTTGGAGCCAAAGAACGGGCACTTGCGACGCAGGCAGTCGTGAGACGTGGTAGTAATTTCCCAACGAGGCAAGGCGCGATAGTCAATCTTCAGGCCATCGATATCATCGTATTCCGATTGCTCGATAAACGACAAAAGCCCGGCAAGGGCTGCCGCCTGGCAGACTTCGCCATCGGATATGCTGCGCATACGAGGACCTGCGGTGGCAATCTGTTCGATCTTGCGCATGCAGGGGTAATGGGAAAAGCCCTTGAGCGCGCTATACGTTACACCACCACATGCTTCGGAAAGCAGCGGCAATTCATGATTCACCAACTGGTCGAGCAGCGCATTGGTCTTCGTCGCCACGCCCACGGTGATGTTGTTCTTCTTGGCGGCCAGCACGGACGGCACGAGGTACGCCATCGACTTGCCAACGCCCGTACCAGCCTCAACGGCCAGGTTTTCCGACTCCCTGAATGCAGCGTTTACCGACTTCGACATCTGCACCTGTTCGGCACGCGCCTCAAAATCGGAGTACATCGAGCCAACCATGCCACGGGGTGAGAAGGCATCTTCAATCTCTTCGTCGCTCGCAAACTGCAGCGATGCCTGCACATCGCGGGCAATGGATTCAGCGTCGGTCTTTACCGCGTAGGCTTTCTTGCCCACGTTCTCCTGACGCATCTTGCGAAGGCTCAGCTTTTCGCCCGCAAGTTCCGCGTCGGCAAAATACGTGAACACGCGCACCGTGGGCCAGACGCTTTCCTCGGCATAGCACGCGATTTCCTTCACAAGCTCGATAGGCATAGCCTGAATGCCCGCCAGCAAGATACGGTAGATAGCGCACAGGGCCTCGACGTCAGCATCGGCACGATGCGTGGATATGGGTGCATCAAACGCCCTGACCAAATCGGTTAGGCGATGAGACTTCAAACGCGGCAAAACGATACGCGCCAGATCGAGCGAATCAATCCATCGATTGTCACGCAATGCATGACCGGAAGCCGGCTTCGTGCAGAAATGCCGGTCGAAATTGGCATTATGGGCCACCAAGTCGCTGGTACCCACGAATTCCGCAAGCTGTGCTACGGCCTCTTCGGGGCTCGGAGCATCCTTCACATCGTCCTGAGTGATGTTCGTGAGGTGAACGATGTCATCGGGAATTGCCTTCCCCGGGTTAACGAACGTCACGAACCAGTCGACGATTTCGCCCTTCACCATGCGGGCTGCAGCGATCTGAGTAAGCTCGTCATGACGAAACGACACGCCAGTCGTTTCGGTATCGATTACCACCACATCATCGTCGAGCTCGCCATAATACGACTGCTCCGCAGCCTGTTTTAGGCCACGATACCGTTCGACAATGCGCTTGGGAGTTGCTTCGGTAATGTATGTTTCTAGAGAGTCCGTAACCATCATCCTACCTTTGAGTTCAATTCAGCCTATCATGAATCGCATATTCATTACCGCTAGCTCCCTTCCATAACGAGGAGAAAACATGGCAGCACTTCCCTATTACGGTTCCTACGCCCTCTTCCAGGCACACAGCAAGAAGGAGGGCGCGGCGCTGCTAGGCGCAGACAACATCATCGGCGCCGTATGCGAGATCGTCTTCAATACCGACAAAAGCGGCCATACCTCCGTCGATGTTTACAACCCGTTCGGTGCAAACATCGGCAAGATTCAGGGCAAGGAAGCCGAAGACCTGCTGGTATGCAAGGCCAAGGGCTGGACGATGCATGCCATCCTGGTTTGCACGTACTATTCCGAAAAGCCCGAGCCGGGAAACTACTGGGGCGAAATTGCCCTCGTGTGCTTCCCCAACGACGATAACGCCGCTTCCTTCGAAGCGTTTACCGTGGCAGTTGCCCACATGATTGGCGAAGGTAAGCGTGTTGAAGTTGACCTTGCCGCGAAGGGCATCGAGCAAGTCGTCGAAAACAATGGCAGTTGGCTTCCCTCGGGGCGTGTTGCCAAGCTGGACCTGGAACCTGGCACCGCCGTAATCAAGGATCACATGACGGCATCCGAATCGCTTATCGAGATGTCGCGCGCTCGCAACAAAGGTTGCCTGGTTGGCGGATGGCTCTTCATCATCCTGCTCGTTGTAGGAGCCTTCTTCCTTATCAAGGGATTGTTCGGGTTCTAGCCCGCACTCACCGTTCGCAGATCAAATAGAAAGAGCCTGCTTCCCTTGCGGAGGCAGGCTCATTTTCTTGCTTGAGAGAAATCGCTATTCGAGCGCCAGTTCGATGAGCTTCGTGCACAGCTGCGGGAAGTCCATACCCGCAACGCGCGCGGCATCAGGCAGCAGCGACGTTGCAGTCATGCCGGGAATGGTGTTGGTTTCCAGCACCCAACACGTGCCGTCTTCGCCCAGGATGATATCGGTACGAGAAACGCCGCGGCAATTCAGCGCCTTATGAGCCGCCAAGGCAGTCTGCTGAACCTTCTGGGTAAGATCCTCGGAAAGACGCGCGGGGCAAATGTGGTCGGAACCACCGGCTGCGTACTTCGATTCGAAGTCGTAGAACTCGCCCAGCTGGGGAACGATCTCGATAACGGGCAGCGCCTTCGGGTTGGCATTGCCAAGCACGGCAACGGTAAGCTCGGTGCCCGACACATACGTCTCAACAACGACCTTATTGTCCATTTCGAAGTCGGCGTCGATTGCCTTCTGCAGCTCTTCCGCACCCTCGACAATGGAAACGCCCAGCGCGCTACCCTCGGTAGCGGGCTTTACCACCACGTGATTGCCGAGCTTCTGAATGATTTCCTCTGCGCTCATTTCATTGGCAGAACGCAGCGTAACCGACTGCGGCGTCGTAATGCCGTCTTCGATGTAATGAACCTTCGCCTTGGCCTTGTCGATAGCCGTAGCACTCGACCAAACGCCAGGACCGGTATACGGCAGGTTAATGGTTTCCAGAAAGCCCTGCATCGTGCCATCTTCGCCGTGCTTGCCATGCAGGCACAGGAAGGCAACATCGAACGAACCCCTAATGAGCTCAACAAGGTCCTCGGAGTTCGCCGGATCAAATTCGGTAACCGAAAAACCAGCAGCACGAAGCGCCTCGCCCGCACCCTTACCGGACTGCAGCGAGATTTCCCTTTCGCCGCTCGTACCGCCCGCGAGCAAAGCGACCTTGATGTTCTGAGGAATGAGTTCCATATACCCTTCTTTAGACAATTTGGATTGATTGATACCCCGAAGCGCGTAGGTCTCGCGCGCTCTGTAATTCGCGAAGAGTATACCAAAGCGACTTTGCCATTCCGTATAATACCCAGCATGACCACAGCAATAGAAACATACGCCCCCAGCGAATTTGAAGCGCTCGTAAAGAGCCTGGGGCAACCGCGCTTTCGCGCCAAGCAACTCTTCCAGTGGATTTACGGCAAAGGTGCCACGTCATACGACGAAATGAGCAACCTGCCCGCCGCCATGCGCGCACAACTCGCTGAAGAGGCTCCCCTGCACATCCCCGAAGTCGTCGACAAACGCGTGTCGAAAGATGGCTCCCGCAAGTATTTGCTAAAGCTTGCCGACGGAAACCTGATTGAAACCGTTGGCATTCCCTCACGCGACGACAATGCCTCGGGTGACCCCCGCAGACTTTCGGTCTGCTTTTCGACGCAGGTTGGCTGTTCGATGGCCTGCGCATTTTGCGCCACTGGTACCGAAGGCTTCACGCGCAATCTTCTGCCTGGCGAAATGGCACAGCAATTGTTGGCAGTTAGCCGCGATTTCGGTATGCGCATCACCAACGCCGTAGCCATGGGTCAAGGCGAACCGTTTCTAAACTACGACAACGTGATCGCAGCGCTGAAAATACTGAACCATCCCGATGGCCTTGCCATTGGAGCGCGCCATATTACCGTGTCTACGTGTGGCATCGTGAAGGGCATTCGGGCATTTGGCGTAGAACCGGAACAGTACACGCTTGCCCTCTCGCTTCATTCCGCCAACCAATCCACGAGGGACGAACTCATGCCTCGCTGCGCGAGCACCCCGCTACCCAAACTCAAGGATGCGCTCAAAGACTACTACGAGCATGCGGGTAGGCGCATAAGCCTCGAGTACTTGCTCATCGAAGGCAAGAACGATGACAGCGCACACATCCACGCGCTCATTGATTACTGCAAGGGATTGCATGTTCACGTTAACTTGCTTCCCATGAACGATGTTGAGGGAAGCCCCTTCAAGGCAACGTCAAAATCGACCCTGAATCAATGGATGCGAGAGCTCGAAGATGCTCATATTCGCGTAAGCATACGCGATTCGCGAGGAAGCGACATAGACGGCGCCTGCGGCCAACTTAAGAACAGACTGGGGTAAGCACCCATTTTCAATCAAAAGACCCCCTGAGAAAGGCTCTCAGGGGGTCAATTTTTTAGGCTTGTTTCGATAGTTTACAGATCGTCGCGCATGATCTGACTGAACAAGGCCTGAAGTTCATCTTCGTCTTTGAACTCGATTTCAATCTTGTTCTTGCCACGAACCGTCTTGATGCGAACGTTGGTGTGCAGGCGCTCGCGAAGACCACGCGCTGCCTTCTTGAAGGAAGCAGGCGTGGGAACGCGCTTCGCAGCCTGCGGGTTGTTCTGAGCCTGACCCGCATACAGACGAGCAAGCGCTTCCGTCTCGCGCACCGAAAGCTTTTCGTCACGCAGCTTGTTGGTAAGCTTCTGACGACCTTCCTTCGTAGGAACGGAGAGAATTGCACGCGCATGGCCCGCGGTAATCTTCTCTTCGAACAGCAGCTGCTGAGCATCTTCGGGAAGTTCCAATAAACGCAGTGCATTCGCGATGGTGGAACGACCCTTGGAAACGGCCTGGGCCACGTCGGACTGCGTCATGTTCTTACGTTCCATAAGGCGCTTGTAGCCGTAAGCCTCTTCGATGGGATTCAGATCGGAACGCTGAATGTTCTCAATCAGCGCAAGTTCCAGAGCCTTATCGTCAGCAACATCCTTGATGCGGATGGGGATTTCCTTCATGCCGAGAGACTTGCAAGCCTGCCAACGACGCTCACCGGCAATAATCTGGTAGCCATCGTTGTATTTGCGAACCAAGATAGGCTGCAGAAGACCTTCACGCTTGATAGACTGCGCCAGCTCCTCAATCTCAACCTTGTTGAAATTCGTACGCGGCTGGTCGGGATTAGGCTGAACGGAAGCGAGGGGAACTTCGATATCCCCAGTCTGCTTCTTCTCTTCAACGGGCTTACGAGGCTCGCGAACCACAACACCCTTGATTTCAGCATGATCGGGCTCTTCGATATACGGCTTCGGCTTGGCAACATCGCCTTCCATAATGGCCTTGTTCGTATACTCGTCGACCTTGCGACGCGGGGGTTGGGGCTTCGAAACCTGCGGATTCGCAGGGCGCTCCTTGATGGTAGCGCTATGAGCTGCCTGTTCGGTTACTTCGGCAGTCAGCGTGGCCTTTACCTTATGCTCTGCGGGAGCAGGTTCAGGCTTCTTTTCAACCTTGGGCTCCGGCTTCGGTTCGGGAGCAGGCTGGGGCTTTTCTTCTTTCTTCTGAGGTTGAGTGTATCCAACCTCGCCCATGCTTTCGCCAAGCAGGGAATTTAGACCACGGCCGAGACCACGACGCTGGTTAGCCACGGGAAATCACTTCCTTTGCCATGTTTATATAAGCCTCGGCACCTTTACCCTTGGGATCATATTCGGTAATAGGCTGACCATAGCTAGGTGCCTCGGAGAGTTTAACGGTACGGGGAATCATCGTGTCGAAAACAACCTTGCCGAAGAAACGACGAACTTCGTTCGCAACTTCACGGGCAAGCGTCGTACGACCATCGTACATAGTAAGTACGACACCGAAGATATCAAGGCTCGGATTAAGCATGCCTTTGACACGTTTCATCGAATCAAGAAGTTTTGTCACACCCTCGAGTGCGTAAAACTCGCACTGAATAGGGATGAGGAGCTTATCGGATGCGACAAGAGCATTAATCGTAAGCAAGCCCAGAGAAGGCGGGCAATCGATGAAGATGTAATCGTACTTACCACGAAGAGCACCAATGGCGTTCTTCAGACGATTCTCGCGAGCCATCTCATTTACGAGCTCTACTTCCGCACCAGCAAGATTGATGGTTGCAGGAAGAAGGTCGAGACCTTCGCTCACATCGGGAACGATAGCATCCATAACAGATACGTCATCCAGCAGCACGTCGTAGACATCATGAGCAATCTGGCTCTTATCGACGCCAAGACCACTCGTTGCGTTGCCCTGGGGATCCAAATCCACCAGCAAAACGGCCTTATTGAGTTCACCAAGCGCAGCAGATAGATTTACTGCCGTAGTGGACTTACCAACGCCGCCTTTCTGGTTGATGATCGCCATAATCTTCGTTTCACCGATAACATGGGTTACACGTTTTTTCTGATCCATGGTCTTAATCGGCTTCATCTCGATGACTTCCTCGGTGAATTCTTCTTCAACCGGGGCAGATTCTTCGATTTCCGCCGGTTCTGGTTCCTCTACTGCAGGAACATCTTCTTCATGGTCATTCTTCGGTTCTTCGACAGTATCTAGCGGCTTTTTTTCGCGCTTAAAACTATCAAATAGTCCCACGAGGACCCCCTTTCTTATCGGTTGCAACTGATTATACTCACGATTGATTGTTTCACGTGAAACTTTCCTTTTCTTTCTTTCGATGTGCATAGATTTGTAGGCGTACGAGCTGGGTAATCAATTGTTTCACGTGAAACAATCTACAGGAGGAAGGAAATCGAGATCATTCAAGCAATGGTGAGGTCAATATCTTCGAGAGCATCTCTAAGGTCACTCATTTGCAAAGACATAGTTTCCACCTGAACCCATTCAGCTGATTGTTTCACGTGAAACACGATAGCTGTGTCTTCAATACATTGACTTCAAGCCAAATACCCTAGCCTTTTAATTAATTGATGAGGAATGATTTGGGCACGATCGTGAAGATTATGATCCTCAACCATTTAAATCAGCTGATAGATCAATTCAATTACCGGGATTACTATCTATAGAAATACGGCAACAGAGAAGTATTAAGCCAAACAAAGGTCTGTTTACGCAATACAAACCACTTGGTTCATTGTTTCACGTGAAACATTTCGTCCCTTATCCGTCGTCTATTTCAAGCGCAAATACAATGCTAGAGATCAACGACGAACGTAGCATTCAGCAAAAGCATCGAATGAATGAACGAAACTTGAGTTACCTCATTCATTATTAAGACACGTGCTTTGTAAAGCGACTACTCGAATGAATAATATCGCGCGCTGCTTTGATCTGATTCATGCTAAGCATGTTTCACGTGAAACAGTAATGAGACTGAACCTTAGATGCCGTAAATCATAACTACAGTATCTCGATATCAAAGTTCATTCCACCACATCATTGGTTCCTACCTATAAAGACACTGTTAAAGGTTACACGATTCTTAACGTTATTCACTTGCCTAAGCATTTATGCAATCAATTCAAAAAGCAAGCATCAACGAATAACTCATCAAACACCTGATGTTTCACGTGAAACAACCTCACCGAAACGAGCATCTGTAATTCATTCATCGGCGTGACAAACATCAAATGGGATATGGGATTTCAATTCTTGGGTGATAGTTGGTGTCCACAGAATCGTTTTATTTCCAATAAACTGACCTACGATGCATCCTCAACGCAATAAAACGATTCTACGAGCCACTCAGCAACGACCATATTCAATAGAAAGCTCCTGATGTTTCACGTGAAACATCAGGAGCATGCGAATACAACGTGGTAGCTCTAAATTTCTCTAAACTGAATTACTCGATCTTATTGAGAAGCATACATGAAAAAGAATCGCTGATAGAACTAATTACATAGTGCTTATCGGGAAAAACGATAAATTGCAAAGCAATGATACGCGCACGGCACTCTACGCAAGCGGTTTCTTTTGAGCCAAGCCAACACGGCGTGGCAAACTCATCTTCGGCTTCGACGCCTTTTCAAATACGAGGACACTTCGTGACGTCTCATTATCAGAAAGCATAAACTCCCTTACGGAAACAAACTTCATACCTACCTTATTCTGAATTGTGAGTGCACGATCGAGTTCATCTTGATACGTACCGGATTTATAGCTTATAAGCTGTCCACCCATTTTCAAAAGAGGACTCGCAAGTTCAAGCAAAACCGGCAAAGCAGCAAGAGCACGTGCGGTAACAAGCGCATACTGACCTTTGCGTTCAGAACCAAGGTCTTCGATACGGCCATGCCAGGTAGAAATACGGTCGGAAAGGCCGAGCTGTTCAATAATAGAATCCAGCTGAGCAGTCTTCTTGCCAACAGAATCAATCAAATCGAAGGGACGACCTGTAGCAATAGAGAGAGGAATACCAGGAAAACCACCGCCGGTACCAATATCAGCTGCTTTACCTTCAGGAGCTTGAAGGACATCAGGCACTGCAGTAAGGGAATCTTCGATATGAAGCAGCCTGCCAGACTCAGGAGAAACGATACGCGTGAGATTGGTAATCTTATTTGCTTCGATCACGAGTTCAAGATGCTTCTCAAAAAGAGAATTCTGTTCAGTAGTGAATTCCATTGCTCCCCTTATCGAAATACGTTGCTTGTATTCTGCCACAACGCGAGGAAAAAGAGATGTTTCACGTGAAACATCATGAGAGCCTGATAAATCACCCAGTAGTTCTTCCGTGGGTAAAGATAAGGCCCCGTTATAAAACGGGGCCTTAGAATTGATTTCAGAAGGTCAATTTTCTTAGTCGATTGGGGTAATCACCACATGGCGAGCAGCGCCCTCACCCTGGGAACCCGTGTCAACCTGATCATTATCACGAAGCGCCATGTGAATGATGCGACGCTCGTAGGGAGTCATCGGACGAAGCTTGATGCTGCGACCCTGCGACAGAGCACGCTTGGCAGCGGAATGAGCGAGTGACTCAAGCTTCTCACGCTGACGATTCTTGTAGCCTTCGACATCAACGACGACAGGATAGCGATAGCCAATCTGGCGAGAGGTGATCGAAGAGATGAGGAACTGGAGCGCATCGAGCGTCTTGCCATGACGGCCAATAAGCACTGCCAAATCATCACCGGTGATATCCAGAATGAGCTCACCTTCATCACCTTCGTACTCGTCGATGGTGACTTCGCCAAGATTGAAGTACTTCAGGATATCCTCGAGAGCGGCAATTGCGGTGTCGGCAATCTGATCAAGCTCTTCCTCGGAGATAGCATCGTCCTCAGCTGCATCTTCAGCAGCTTCGTCGACGAGTTCGTCCACCTGCTCTTCGGAATCCTCAACGATTTCCTCGACCTCAACCTGAGCTTCCTGCTCGATTTCATCAGCCATGTTCTACTCCTTCAAACGCGTTTTGCGGTTATATACCAACAGTCCCGCCTGAAGAGACGGGACTGCAGTAAACATATTAGCGAGACTTGGTGGGGCGCTTCTTCTTTTGCTTGCGCGTCACATCAACCTTAACGGGCTGAGTCTCGATGATTTCAGCTTCCTTCGCTTCGTCGTTCTTACGAAGGCGAGCCATAACAACTTGCTGCTGGGTTACGCCGAACAGCGAGGAGACACCCCAGAAGAGCAATACGCCTGCAGGCGACCCCCAACCAATCCAAAGCATGAACACCGTCATGAAGGCAGACATGATAAGCGTTTGCTTCTTCTGCGAACTATCGGGAGTGTGCAGCTGCTGAAGAACCATGGGGGCGAACGTTGCGCCAGCGAAGATCAGCAGCAAGATGATGTACGGGATAAATGTAAGAAAACCCTGCTCAAGCGCCGTGGAAGGCGAAAGCGTAAGGTCGGGTACCAGGTGATAGAACTGATACGAAGTACCCTGCGTACGCGATCCCATTTCCTGCAGCACCTGGAACAGAGCAACAAAGATAGGCATCTGAAGCAGGATAGGCAGGCAGCCGGCAAGGGGATTGAACTTAGCATCAGCGTACAGCTTCTGCATTTCCTCTTGCATACGCGGCTGATCGTCGGCGTACTTCGTCTGAATCTCCTGGATGAGAGGCTGAACCTTCTGCATCTGGTAGGAAGACTTGATCTGCTTCTGCATGAGAGGCATGAGAATCAAACGGAAGATGAGGGTAATGACCATAATGGCCATACCCCAGTCCTGGAATACCGAGTAAAAAGAACTGATACACCAGAAGATAAAGTCTTTAAATGCGTCCCACATCTAAGGATTATCCTTTCATCAGATAATCTATATCCCTAAGCAACTTACGGCACCGGGTCATACCCATGGGGTCCACCCGGATGACACTTCAATATGCGCTTGGCTGCTAGAACGAATCCCTTGCAAAAGCCATATCGCTTGAAAGCAATGATCGCATACTGAGAACATGTAGGCTCAAATCTGCAGCATCCGGGAAAAAGAGGGGATAGGGCCATCTGATAGAAGCGCACAAGCGCCACCGCAATGCGTACGGGGATGCTCTTACGCTCGCTGACCATGTCCGTTATTCCTTATTCACCGGCAAACCGACTGATTTGCGCACGACATGACGAAAGCACTTTACTATATTCCTGTTCCAATACGAACCCTTTTGCGAGAAAAACAACGTCAAAGCCCTCCCAAGGCCCGCCGAGATCCCTGCAGACAGCTCGCATTCTACGTTTCGCAGCATTCCGCCAAACGGCATTGCCGGACTTTTTTCCGGCAATAAAAGCAACACGACCCTGTGGGTCGTGCTGATTCCTACCCTGGCTAACCAGAAGTGTGATGGAATGTGCGTTATAACGCTTTCCGTGTGCGAATAAGTAGGATATCTCTGTGCTGGACTTAATAGTTTCCAACACAACTCCCCTTAAACGCAAAGACGCTTGCGTCCCTTAGCACGGCGCGCGCGAAGAACAGCACGACCGCCCTTAGTGGACATACGAGCACGGAAGCCATGGCACTTAGCGCGCTTGCGCTTGTTCGGTTGATAGGTGCGCTTCATAGCTGTATCCCTTTCTTACTAGAGTAACTTCCAAAGAGTACGATGCGCGCGCGTATTAATCAACACCAAGCACACCTAATCCATATTTATCTCGGTAGAAAGTTTCCAGGGGAATTCAGGAGTTGAAAACGGGGTTTTTCACCTTGAAAAGTGAGTTTTCCACAATTCTGAAAGTGGTGAAATGTGGAAAATAGTGAAAACTCCTGTTATCACTCGTACGGCATTGTGGAAAGTGCTGAGGAGAGTGCTTTGTCAAGTAGGAAAACCGCACTTTTTTACGTGTAAATCACCCTTCGAGCTGACCTTGGAAAATGCAATTTTATGCGTTTGACCTGGTATTTTATATGTCTTTGCACATCGAAAACAGGGTAGTTCACGCGTGAAAATATTTGTTTTCCCAGTTCGTTACAGTAAGGACGTCCTTTTTCGACAAACCCCGCTTCTAATTGATACTTGGTGGGTAGATTTCAACATTTCGAGCCAGTTTTTCCAAAAATGGATTCAGTTTTCAACTCTGGGTTTTCACCCGTTTTCAGGGTTTTCCACTTTTGTTGAACAAAATGTTGAAAACTTTGAATACCCCTTATCAACAACGTATTCAGTTTTCCTGAATATTGAATACATCTGAAAACGGCTGTGAATTTGCAGGTAAAATGGCGCGGTTGTACAATTTCAGAGCTGAAAACCATTGAAAATCATGGAAAACAGCTTGAATAGTTTTTTCAGTAATTAAGGGAAACAGTGCCTGACCAGGGTGAATACATAGAAAACGAGGAGAACGAACGGGGTAATGAACCGTTCGATTACACGTTCGTGCACACCGTTGCACGCGTTGCCGTCTACGATGATTTGAAAATGGCTCCGCACGTAATTGAGATCGAACCGGCTCCCACGGCTGAATATATTGAAAAACTGGCCGATGTCATTACCGAACAATCTACTCGCAGAGGTGGAAAGATTCCCTATTCCGCTATCCGAGAGGTGTCGGAGAACTTCATCCACGCACGTTTCACGGAAGTAGTGGTTTCCATCCTCGATGGTGGAAACACGATTCGGTTCTGCGACCAAGGCCCTGGCATCAAGGACAAGACGAATGCCACGCGCCCCGGCTTCACGTCGGCAATCGAGCCCATGAAGCACTACATTCGCGGCGTCGGTAGTGGATTGCCCCTGGTCAAGGAATACCTTACGTTCAGCAATGGCGAAATGACCATCGAAGACAACATGAACAATGGCTCAGTGGTAACGCTTAGCCTGAAGCAAGAGCCTTCCATTCCGCCGCAACCCGTCGCCCAGCCGGCCATTCCCGCTATGCCGAAGCCGGTAAGCGTTCCCATGATTCCCCTAAGCGATCGTGAGAAGATGGCGCTGGAGCTCTTCGCAAGCGAGGGCGCCCTGAGCGTAACCGAGTTCGTCAACCTGACTGGTCTCGGCAATTCCAGCGTTTTCAACCTCATGAAGAAGATGGAAGAGTACAACCTCATCGAGAAAACGCCAAACAAGAAACGTATGCTCACCGACTACGGCGATGCCGTATGGCAGCAAATGCAGAACCAGTAACGCGTTAGAACCCCTGAATAAACCCCTCACACAGGCGGCAAGCCTGTTGAAAACAGTTTTCCACGTTTATGAAATACCAGGTCAGTAAGGTATTTCATAAACGGTTGTGGAAAACTAACACGCCAATACGCATTCTGATATAGTACCCAATGTGG